>JAADIM010000047.1:7308-9198 GCA_013151345.1 Gammaproteobacteria bacterium | reverse complement strand
TGACTGCCTAAAATTTCAAATTGACCGCCTGTTAATTGTACGTTATATTGTACAGTATATGGTACTTATAAAGGTGATATATGCGCAGATTAAAAATACACGAAGATATCCGCCCACTGTCAGAGTTTCGCTCTGGCGTGGCCTCCTTTCTTAAGCAAGTGCATGATACTAAACGACCTTTGATCATTACCCAGCATGGAAAAGGTGTAGCAGTACTACTTGATGTTGTTGAATATGAGTCTATGCAAGACAAAATTGGGCTATATGAAGACATCGAAATTTCGATCGCCCAAATTGGTGCTGGGGAAGGAATTTCACATGAAGCTGCAAAAGAGAAAGTGCTAAAGAGACTTAATAAGTGAAAATTGTTTGGTCACCTTTAGCGGTTGATCGAGTATTTGAAATAGCTGAATATATTGCGTTAGATAAACCATCTGCGGCAGCAGATTGGGTAGATACGGTATTCGAATCCGTTAAACGGCTAAAAGAATTCCCACGAAGTGGGCGCGTAATTTCTGAAATTCAGTTAGACGAGTTTCGCGAAATAATCTTAGACAACTACCGTATCATCTATAGAATTGAAGAAAAACAAGTATCAATTCTTACCGTGCGTAGTGGCAGGGAAATTCTACCAGTTGACGAGGTATTGGCATAACAAGACGTTGAAGCTGTAGAAAAACCTAAAATATGCCCCATTTTTTTCTACAATGACTCAAACCAAATGGAGTCAATTAATGCCAAACTTTATACCTTATGACTACAACCAAAACACAATGGTGGTCATAAATTATCGAGACCAACTTCAGCCCGGCACCTTCGAACATGCCATACACTTCCTGATGGAAAACAAACTCGATCTCTCGGTTTATTTTTCGGCTTACAAAAATAAATACAACGGTCGACCCGCTTACGATCCGGCCATTTTATTAAAAATCATCTTATTCGCGTATTCAAAAGGTATTACCTCAAGCCGTGAAATCGAGTGGTGTTGCCGAACAAATATTATTTTCAAAGCTCTTTCCTGCGACACCGTACCGCACGCACTACACCACCATTGCTGGCTTTGTCAGTGGGCACACTCAGGCGATCGAAACGCTGTTTGAGCAAATCCTCTTTACCTGTGATGAACAGGGCCTACTCGGACATGAATTGTTTGCCATTGATGGCTGCAAAATGTCATCGGATGCATCAAAAGAATGGTCTGGCACAATAAAAGAACTCGAGCAAAAACGCGATAAAATAAAACGCCTTATTAAACATCATATGACAGAACACAAAAAACTCGATGCGAATGAGCCGCTTGAAGACGCAGGAATGAAACGTGCAACAGCGACTGAAATTCTGGTCGTAATCGAATGCGTTTTAGAATTGCACTTTCCAATATTTTTACTTGTTTTTGACATTGCTGTAATACGGACAAGTTACAACTCATTGCCAACGCATGATCATCATTGGGTAGCTGTAAGGCAATGTCGTCGGCTGTCATTCGTTTAATCAGGTTACTTTTTATTGAGCCGCCTGTGTTATGCGCAACCAGATTCTGAATACTCAACAGATTCGTTGTTTGCATACGCACCATTTGGGTTCGTTTACGTAACAGATCTCGAACAGCACGATCGGCTTTGGGATAAATATAACCCGTCGGTAAAATATTTAAGCGTAGCAAGTGAGCTAACCACCTTGCATCATGATTGCCGTCTGTGTACTTGAGACCACTGTAGGTTTGTACGGCGGCCGTATTCACTAAATAAACACGATAACCTTGCTCCATTAATCCATCGACTAACCAATACCAATTGAACCTAAATTAATCAGTTGGATCGTAGCGAGGGTGCCTAAGGTGCTGAAGATAGCGTGTTTTTCCATTTTTTAAGGCGATCGCGTAGTCAT
>JAADIM010000047.1:0-7303 GCA_013151345.1 Gammaproteobacteria bacterium | reverse complement strand
TCATTCTACGAGTGAGTCTTAAAAATTGGAAAAACGCGTTAGATTCAGTGCATTAGGTGCCCGCAGTCGATCCAACTGATTTATTTAGGTTGAACGTTGATTCAATGGCAATGGCTTCAATTTGCGATTGATAAGGTAATAACTCGGAGAGTATCTTTGGCAAGTCATTGGGCAAGCGTTTGTTGTAGATCACTTTGTCTTTCTCATCTAATAAATCAATTACACTATTGTTTGAATGTAAGTCTATTCCAGCATATAGTTTCATTCTGGGTTCCTCTTTTAGGTTAGGTTTATAAGCGTTGAAACTTAAATTTACCGCCAAATTGAGGAACTCGCTAGATGATTATCAAGTCTTGCAAGCAAGCAAAAATAGCTACACCTTAAAATTGTTTGAAAGGCGTGCTTGAGCAAGACCCCCATTATGCTGCGCCCCATCTCACTAAAGAAGCAATTGATGGAGAATTAACTACCGAATAGCTCTCTTGTTGCTTAGATAAGCTTGCCGTCCACCAACTATTAGCTCAACTATTCCTTGTTATTTGAACGCAGGTGAATCCTCGCAGACAAATAAGCCGCGAAAACAATCAGTATCCCCCCTACCCATTCTTTTGCTAATACAATCTCGTCAGTCAGTAATTGTGATGAAATCGCACCCGCGACCAACTCAAAAATGAGCAGCACTGACGAGCGATAGACTGGCATATGCGTGACGCCATACTGCACCGCCCAAGTCATCAGCATGATCCCAAATATTCCCAACGCAATCGAGCCACTTATTGTAGTCATGTTCAATTGTGGCGCAGGTAATTGCACAACTAAAATCCAGATCGAGGCAACAATAACCACACCTGTCCAAGTAACCAGCGTTTTAATTCGAATTGAAATCGATTGTGCCTTGCGGGTGATCACATTAGCTATAGCAAAAGCAAATCCTGAAGATATCGCTAACCAGTCAGACTCCGAATGCGGCCACGGATAGCCTAAATCACTGTCCCAGAGCATGGTGACAGCACCCACCATTGCCAGTGCTAATACGCCTAACGACGCATTAGAGGCCCTTTCCTTTAATAAAAACCAACCTAATACAGTCGCCCATAGTGGTGATAAGTAAAATAGCAGCAATACCCGTACTACATTGCCATCGATTACCGCTAGAATAAACGATACATTGCACCAACCGGAAGTGATTGCTAATAAAAACAATAGACCAGGTCGACTTGCTAATTCACTAAGCCGGGAAAATGCAGGAATCCCCCCTACCAGCAGCGCAACAATATATATGAAAAATGTTGTCCATAAGCCTTGTAGGCCAGCGTCTTCCAGTAAACGTAAGGGATACCACAACAAACCCCACATTGTAGCTGTAAAAAGCAGAGACAGAACGGGCAGTAGCTCTTTAACTAATTTGGATGACATCGCGTATTACATTATAATGGGCAGCTTGGTGCAACAATATATCAGAACTGGCTCGAAAGTATTGATTTACCGCAAAGACGCGAAGCAGGTAGCGCAGACAAAGTACGCAAAGTTTTTTTGTAAAACAAATATTGGATTTCTTTGCGCGTATTGCGTATTTGCGGTGAAATACTAATTCAAATCCAGGCTACATAGCCAATTTACATATTTAGTCGGCAAAAACATCAAAAGCTGTATTTATGAACCCAAATATTGACAAACTTAAGCCCTATCCATTTGAGCGATTAAAAGACCTCAAAACCGGTATTACGCCTAAAACTGATAAACATCATATTCCATTGTCCATAGGCGAGCCTAGACACACGCCACCACAATTTATTTGCGATGAACTAACAGCACAACAAGCAAATATTGGCGGTTATCCACCAACAAAAGGTCTGGCGGAGTTGCGTATATCTATCGCCAATTGGCTAATTAATCGTTTTCAGCTGGACAAATCCACAATTGATTCAGAACGCAACATACTGCCAGTTAGCGGCACGAGGGAAGCATTGTTTGCGATCGCACAAGCGACCGTAGACCGAAAAACGGATCCAATTGTTGTCATGCCGAATCCGTTTTACCAAATATACGAAGGTGCAGCTTTATTAGCAGGTGCGCAGCCCTGGTTTCAAAATACCACAGCACAAACGTCCTATTTGCCTGACTTTGACGCAGTGCCCGAATCAGTATGGTTGCGCTGCCAGTTAATATATATATGTTCACCCGGGAATCCGACTGGCGCAATTATTGATGCTGCTACGTTGACAAAACTGCTCACTCTTTCAGAAAAATATGACTTCATTATTGCATCAGATGAGTGTTATTCAGAAATATATTTCGATGAACAAAACCCACCTGTTGGATTGTTGCAAGTTGCTCATCAAATCGGACTAAAAGATTATAAACGCTGTGTGGTATTTCATAGCCTCTCAAAACGGTCTAACGTACCAGGTATTCGATCCGGTTTTGTGGCCGGCGACGCCTCTTTTCTTGATAAATTTCTGCTTTACCGCACTTATCATGGATGCGGCACACCATCATTTATTCAACTCGCGAGCAAATTGGCCTGGGAAGACGAAACGCATGTTATTGATAATCGAGCACTCTATCGCAAAAAATTTAAAGCCGTCCTCGATATCCTGAAACCGGTATTAGATGTAAAACAACCCGACGCAGGCTTCTATCTTTGGCCAAAAACGCCAATAGATGATACTGTATTCGCCCGAGAGCTTTTTGCTCAGCAAAATGTCACTGTCTTGCCTGGAAGCTACCTTTCACGCGAAGCGCATGGCATAAATCCGGGACAAGGATACGTACGTATTGCACTGGTCGCATCTTTAGAAGAGTGCATTGATGCGGCGCAGCGAATCCGGTCGTTTGTAAGCTCGCTGGCTTAGATGCGTTTTACCACGGACGACCGCATAACTTAATAAATCATACAACGCTTTGGAGAAAAAAAGCATGTCAGAGTTACAAACCACTATAGAAAACGCATTTGAGCACCGAGCGGATATCACGCCACGCAGTGTAGAGACACGCGTTAAGGAAGCGGTTATGGAAGCGATCGAGTTACTCGATTGCGGGAAAATGCGCGTTGCAGAAAAAAAAGAAGGCAAATGGGTAGTCAATCAATGGTTAAAAAAAGCTGTCTTGCTTTCATTTCGAATTGAAGATAATCATTTTATGAAAGGTGGCTTTACAAACTATTTCGATAAAGTCCAACCTAAATACGCAGATTATAATTACCGTGAATTCAAAAAAGACGGTGTTCGAATTGTACCACCCGCAACTGTGCGCAAAGGCGTATATCTTGCGCCCAGTGTTGTCCTAATGCCTTCTTACGTAAACATAGGTGCGTACGTTGATAGCGGCACTATGGTAGATACCTGGGCGACGGTGGGTTCATGCGCACAAATTGGTAAAAATGTTCACTTGTCGGGTGGTGTCGGTATTGGCGGCGTGCTGGAGCCGTTACAAGCTAACCCAACCATTATAGAAGATAATTGTTTTATTGGTGCACGTTCCGAAGTCGTCGAAGGTGTCATTGTAGAAGAAGGCTCTGTCATCTCTATGGGCGTTTATATCGGACAGAGCACACGCATATATGATCGTGAAAAAGATGAAATTACCTATGGCCGTATTCCAGCTGGTTCGGTGGTGGTCTCCGGGAATTTACCATCCAAAGACGGCAAATACAGTCTCTATTGCGCCGTCATCGTCAAACAGGTTGATGAAAAAACACGTGGTAAAGTGGGCATCAACGACTTACTTAGAAACATAGATTAAGACGCACTGTTGTAGGAAACACTGTTTTCTAAACATTGTTTAGGAAACATTGTTTAGAAAACACGCTTTAGAAAATAGGCTAATAATAAATGTCAATTACCCCAATGTCCCCAACACTTGAACTTGCTATTGATTTAATAAATCGGCCCTCTGTTACGCCAATAGATGCAGGCTGTCAGGCACTTATTTGTTCCCGGTTAGAAAAAATCGGTTTTAAAATCGAGCACCTGCCATTTGAAGATGTTAAAAATATTTGGGCACGTCGTGGCTCAGATGGACCTGTTTTTGCGTTTGCGGGTCATACAGATGTTGTACCAACCGGCCCTGTTGAAAAATGGCAGTCAGATCCGTTTAAATCGGATATCCGCGATGGATATCTGTATGGACGTGGTGCAGCAGATATGAAAGGCTCGATCGCCGCGATGGTGACTGCATGTGAACGCTTTTTCGAGGCAGACTCTGACTCATCTCTTTCATCAAAAGCGAATATCGCGTTTATTATCACCAGTGATGAAGAAGGGCCAAGTATTAACGGCACAGTAAAAGTTATCGAACATTTACAAAACCGTGGCGAAAAAATTGATTGGTGTCTGATAGGTGAACCGTCTTGTGTTGAAAAGCTCGGTGATACCGTTAAAAATGGCCGCCGGGGCTCGCTGAATGGAAAACTCGAAATAAAAGGCATCCAGGGACATATAGCCTATCCGCATTTATCCAAAAACCCAATTCATGAGGCCCTTGCAGCACTCGATGAGCTCACAAAGATACAATGGGATAATGGCAATGAATTTTTCCCGCCAACATCGTTCCAGATATCCAATATCAATGCAGGCACCGGCGCGACCAATGTCATCCCGGGCAGTCTCGACGCATTGCTTAACTTTCGCTATTCAACAGAAGTGACGGCTGAACAACTACAACAACTAGTAGAATCTGTGTTTAAATCCCACGAACTGGATTACGACATAGAATGGGCATTATCCGGGAAACCATTTCTGACCAGTAAAGGAAAATTAATTGAAGCCACAAGCAGTGCGATAAAAGATATTACAGGTCTTGATACAATCATTTCCACCTCCGGCGGCACTTCCGATGGACGCTTTATTGCACCAACTGGAACTCAGGTAGTTGAATTAGGACCCGTAAATCAAACAATTCATAAAATTGATGAATGTGTCAAAGTGGATGACCTGGATACCCTATCAAAGATATACCAATCTATTCTGGAAAAGCTTTTCGCATAGACTAATATAGTTAAAGAACCGTTGGTTAGGTACAGGTTAGGCACAACTTACAGTACATTAGCTGAATAACTGGATGAGTGAAACATGAATGAAAAACGGCATTTTCAACGTATCGAGTTTGACTCTACAACACATATTGCCAATGATCGCGGTTCATGGGAAGCACCACTGGTCGACATTTGCCTGAAAGGCATGTTGACAGCAAAACCAGCGGATTTTACTGGCAAGGTGGGCGATCACTTTACTGTCGAAATGCGATTAACTAGTAGTGATATTCTTATCAGTATGAATGCTCGAATCGCGCATATCGAAGAAAATAGCATTGGCTTCGAATGCGAAAATATGGATATTGATAGTGTGACCCATCTAAGACGCCTGGTAGAACTTAACCTGGGTGATACCAACCTGCTGGATAGAGAATTGTCTGAATTAGTCGCGTTAGGTAAGTAACTTATTTAGCCACCAGACTCTCTTATAATATAGATTTACCGTACTGTTATTCAACTATTATTCAATACCAATACCACTATTCGGTATAATTCACTGCATCTGAAAGCCGTTTAACAGCGATAATATTTAGGCCTTCTATTTTTTCTTTCGGCATGTTTGCGGCCGGAATAATTGCATTTTGAAACCCATGTTTTGCCGCTTCGCGTAAACGATCCTGGCCACTTTGTATAGGCCGTATCTCGCCAGCAAGTCCTACCTCACCAAATACAACCAGGCTCTTTGGCAACGGTCGATCTTTCAAGCTGGAAATAATCGACAGTAAAGTAGGTAAATCAGCAGCAGGTTCAGATATGCGCATGCCGCCAACAACGTTAACAAACACATCCTGATTGTACGTCGATATGCCACCATGCCGATGTAACACGGCTAACAACATTGTTAGTCGGTTTTGTTCCAGCCCAACGGTAACGCGTCGGGGATTGGGCAATGGGCTTTCATCGACCAAAGACTGTACTTCGACCAACAACGGCCGACTACCCTCTTTGGTAACGGTTATGATACTACCGGACACACTGGAATCATGTCGCGATAGAAATATGGCTGATGGATTGGAGACGGTATGTAATCCGTCTTCCATCATTGCAAACATGCCTAACTCATTGACCGCACCAAAGCGATTTTTAGTGGCACGCAATACACGGTATTGGCTATTGTTGTCGCCTTCAAAATACAGCACAGTATCCACCATGTGCTCCAACACCCGCGGGCCTGCGAGCGTACCTTCTTTAGTCACGTGACCGACGAGTAATAAGGAAGTGCCTGTCTGCTTGGCATAACGTACCAGCATGGCGGTGCTTTCCCGTAACTGGGCGACATTACCGGGCGCGGACTGTAATATCTCGGTATAAATTGTTTGCACCGAATCAATAACGATTACATTGGGATTTTCTTTTTGCGCAAGTTTGATTATGCGCTCGACATGTGTTTCAGCAAGCAAACGAATCTGCTGACCATTAATACCCAGTCGTTTTGCACGCAGGCTGATTTGTTGTGGTGATTCTTCACCTGTCACATAAAGTGAAGGCACTGACTCAGAGACCGAGGCCAGTGTTTGCAAAAGAAGCGTCGATTTTCCAATACCCGGGTCGCCGCCAATCAGCACTACGGACCCTTTAACCAGACCACCACCTAACACACGGTCCAGTTCACTCAATTTGGTTATGAAACGATGCTCGGCATCTATTTCCACCTCATCCAAGCTTTGCACCTGGGCGTCACCCGCATATCCACTGAATCTAGGATGTTTCTCTGAAGCTTGGGGGGAAACTGAAACTGTCTCAATAAGAGAATTCCACGCTTTACATTCCCCACACTGCCCCGACCATTGCGGAAACTGGGCACCGCAGGCATTACAACTATAAATATTTTTTACTTTGGCCAAAAAATGATCTCTTTCATTTCTTATATAACAGTATTTTTCTGTAAGAACCAGAAAAAGTTAGAAAGAGATCATTATGCTGAAAACTGATCTAGAACTCTACCGCTACCTGCAGTGTAATTGTGGAAGCTGATTCACCCGTGCCACCATCAACGAGATTATAATCAGTATCACTTGCGAGTTCCGCAGCAAACGAAGCGCCTTCAAAAACTTGCGTTGAATAAGCCACCGCTACACGCGTTTCAGGTAAATCCAGGGCGAGTCGAGTGCTTCTGCGGTACCAGTAAATGCCAGTGCCACGGTAGATTCACCAAAAAAATAACCGAACTCAATATTATAAGCACTTGGTTCCGCACCCACACCGTTAAAGTCAATTTCTGCCGCATTAAATTGATCTGATGCAACAAATTCTGTAAATACATTAAAC
>JAADIM010000056.1 GCA_013151345.1 Gammaproteobacteria bacterium | reverse complement strand
TCAAACTGCTTTTAGCTCAAATCCACATCGACGTGGTGCTCGCGGTGGTCGTCCACAAGAGGAATGATGCCTTGCGGTCGCCCTGTCCCATCTACGCCGACTCCGTTTATCACGGCACCGTCCACCATCACTCGGGTCACATGCGCTGACTTTTCACCGACGCGCTTGATGGTGATGTGGTAGACCGTCTCGCGATAGCGGTAGTGAATTTTATACGATGCCCAATGGTCCGGGATACACGGTGCTATGCGCAGATGGTCTACTTCCAATTGCAAGCCCAGCAGTGTTTCCACGGTCAGTCGGTACATCCAGCCCGCCGCTCCGGTGTACCAGGTCCAACCACCGCGGCTGGTGTGTGGCGGCGCACCGTAAATATCCGCACACATGACGTACGGTTCGACCTTATAACGTTCAATGTCCTCCGGCTGACTACCGTGATTGATGGGATTGAGCATGGCGAACAATTCCCACGCGCGTTCCTTGTCACCCAGCATAGCAAACGCCGTCGTGGTCCAAATCGCGGCATGGGTATATTGACCCCCATTCTCGCGCACGCCAGGCACGTAACCTTTGATGTAGCCTGGCTCAAGATCTGATTTATCGAAAGGCGGGGTGAGTAATTGAATTAAATTTTCATCGCGTCGTACCAATTTTTTGTCCACTGCAGCCATTGCCTGGCGAACTCGGATCGCATCACCGCCACCCGAAATAACCGCCCAACTCTGGCTGATAGAATCGATTTGGCATTCGTCATTGACGGACGAGCCCAAGGGTGTGCCATCATCGAAATAGGCGCGCCGATACCAGCCACCGTCCCAGGCATTGGCCTCAATGTTGTTGCGCAGCTGCTCGGCCTGCTCGATACAAACGCCAGCAAAGGCCTCATCGCCTCGACGACCAGCCAGGCTGGCAAACAGCTGAAGGTTCTCGTACAGGAACCACGCCAGCCAAACGCTCTCGCCCTTGCCATCACGCCCGACGAGATTCATGCCATCGTTCCAGTCGCCGCAACCCATCAGCGGCAATTGATGCTTGCCAAAGCGTAAACCCTGTTTAATTGAGCGCACGCAATGTTCATAGAGACTGCCCTCTTCAGCCGAACGTTGTGGCTGGTCGTAGTAGGCCTCCTCTTCCGCATTCAACTCGCGGCCCTCGAGGAAATGTATTGACTCATCGAGCACGCCCGTATCCCCGGTCGCCGTTACATAACGACAGGTTGCATACGCTAGCCACAAATAATCATCGGAAAAATGTGTGCGCACGCCTTGCCCGTTGGGTGGATGCCACCAGTGTTGCACATCACCCTGGAGAAACTGGCGTTCGGCACAACGGATCAACTGCTCACGCGCGAGCCACGGTGTCGTATGGATCAGCGCCATTGTGTCCTGCAATTGATCGCGGAAACCGTAGGCACCGCCAGACTGATAATAACCACTGCGGCCCCAAAGCCGACAGGATAGTGTTTGGTAGACCAGCCAACCGTTGGCCAAGACGTTCAACGCGGGATCTGGCGTGTCCACATTCACGGCACCCAAGGTGTGGTTCCAGTGTTGCCAAACCGCTTCCAATGCCTGCCTTGCGCCAGCCAGTCCACCGAATTGCTGGATGAAATGCTGCGCTTCGTCAATGTTGTGCGCTGCGCCGAAGACGAACACGATCTCGCGCGCTTGCCCATCGGCCAGTTCGATCTGGGTCTGTATCGCAGCGCACGGATCAAGGCTCGCACCTGTTTTGCCTGACAAGCACTGACGGCGCATCGCTGCCGGGCTGGCCAGTGAACCGTTGCGGCCAATAAACTCGGTACGGTTGCCGCTCACCGTACGCTCTTGCTCACTGACTTGTGCAAAGACAACCCGATTAGCGCATTCATGGCCATAGGCATTTCGGGCAAACAACGCCCCACTGTGCGGATCTGTTTCGGTAACAATGTGCATCATATTGGCGTGCCGCCACTCACCGAGCACCAACTCCCAATACCCCGTCAGTGACAGTCGCCGCAAGCGACCCGAATGGTTGCGCAGCTTTACCATCACGAACTTCACCGGCGCATCCATTGCGACGTAGGTGTACAGTTCCGAGGAAATGCCAGCTTGGTAATGCTCGAATACGCTGTAGCCAAACCCGTGCCGACACACATACCCGGATGTACCGCGAGCGGGCAACGGTGTCGGTGACCAGAACACGCCCGTTTCTTCGTCACGAATGTATAGCGCCTCGCCGCTGCTGTCGCTAAGCGGGTCATTATGCCAAGTGGTCAGCCGGAACTCGTGAGCGTTTTCCACCCAGGTATATGCACCCCCGCTTTCGCTGATCACCGTGCCAATGTGCGGGCTGGCGATAACATTGGCCCACGGCGCTGGCGTGTTTTGACCCGGCTCGAGGGTGATAACGTATTCGTGTCCGTCGCGCGTGAAGCCCCCCAGGCCGTTGCTGAAAATGCGTTCGCGTGCCGCCAGCGGTTGGACCCGTTCGGCGACTGCTTGCAGCGCCGGGGCCAAATGGCCCGGCAAGCGCTCTGCTGGTATGCGGCGCTCCAACTGCTCAAGCAATGTCTCAGCGGTATCGGTGAGCACGACACGCGCGACAGTCTGGAACAAGACCCGGTCCTCTTCGGAAAGTTCTTCGGCACGCCGCACGAAGACCCCACCCGGCTTATCGATAACTTGCGCTTCGGGACCTGCGTTGATCAGCCCCATAATTTGATCTTGCAGAACCGCGCGGTAGCCCGAAAAATCTTCGTTCACAATCACCAGATCTGACATCAAGCCCTTCATCCGCCAATAAACATGGGCTTGTAACAACTGTTTTACCAAGTCGATACGGCTCAGGTCGCTGATGCGTATCAACACGATAGGCAAATCGCCGGAGACAGCAAATCGCCAAAGCCCAGACTGACCAAGCTGGTTGCGGGCAATTACACTGGGCGCGGCGCGGCGCAAAGCATTGCTGTAGATGACAGCGGTGGCTAAACGACCATAGACTTGCGCATCGGCTTCGGTTGCGTTGAGGTGATGCAACACCTCCTGACTTTGAAACCACGCCATTTCAAAAGCACGCTCAACAAAGTGTCGGTCACAATACTTCTCAAGCAGTGCCAAGGCTGCCTCGCGTGTGTCCGCAACACCCGAAATAATCTGCACGGTCGCTGACTCATCGGGTGACAAAGTAATGGTGCGGCGGATCGCGACGATAGGATCGAGCACCGAACCATCCGTGTTCGACAACTGCGTTGCCAACGCCTTCGGCAATTGGGAGAGGCTATCACCGCTATCCAGTACTACTGGGTTGGCCACCGTTCGACCGCGCCCAATGAATTTTGCGCGGTCAGTTTCATAAGACGGCTGATCGGCCACCGCGCCAGGCGCGGCCAATAGGTGAAACATCCACGGCACCTGCTCCCCCGGCGTACGCCGCCGCCGCGTGCAGAGGATCGCCTGCTGGTCAGGCAGGATTTCAGTCTGCACGAACAAGTTGTTAAAAGAGCGATGGGCCAGATCAGCATTCAACGCCGCCAACACGACTTCAGCATAACTTGTTACCTCGATATGACGGATACGGGACGACAGGTTGGTGAGCGTGACACGGCGGATCTCGACATCATCTTCCGGTGAAACGCTAATCTCGGTGTGCGCTTCGATTGCCTGATCGCGCCGCCGGTATTCAGCGCGCGCCTGCACGAAGATCGCCTCATAGTGATCGGCCTTGCGCAATGTCGGTTGATACGCGGTTGACCAATAACGTCCCGTATCCTGGTCGCGCAAATAAATGAATGTACCCCAGCAATCGGATGTGGCGTCTTCGCGCCAACGGGTGACGGCCAGGTCGCGACAACGACTGTAACCACCCCCGGCATGGGTCGCCATAACATGGTATCTGCCGTTGGATAACAGATGAACTTCAGGTATCGGCGTATTCGGGTTGCTAAACACGCGCATAATCTCGCCTTCCGCAACGGCGGGTCGTGCGGCGGCGCTCACTTCAGCAGCGTGCGGGTGTAACGTAGCGCCCTTCTTTGGCACGCGTTCCTGCAACAATAATTCCGTCGCCCTTGCGAGAGGGTCAGACATGAAGCGGCGCTGCATCGGTCGGTCGAGCAATACATATTCAAAAGCCAACAAACTCATGCCTTGATGATGCGCCATGAATGACCGCACGACAGCATGATTCTTACCTCGCGGCACACGCGAAGGCGTGTAATCAACTGCCTCGTAGAACCCATAAGCACCGAGGAAACCATGAGAGGCCAGCGTCTGCAAGTTGCGACACGCTTCCCGCGGCATCACTGTCAGCGCCAGTGCGCTGGCGTAAGGCGCAATGACCAGGTCGTCTCCCAGCCTGCGCTTGAGACCCAACCCGGGTACGCCGAATGCCCGATATTGATAAACCTGGTGCATATCGGTCGCGTTATAACAGGACTCAGAAATGCCCCAGGGCACAGCGCGTTGGCGCCCGTATTCGATCTGACGCAACACCGCAGCCCTGCAAGTCTGCTCCAACAAGGTGTGCTCGTAACTTGGCATTATCAGCTGCGGCATGAGGTATTCGAACATCGAGCCGCTCCACGAAATCAAGCTCACGTCGCCGCCATAATTTGTTAGCAGGCGACCCAGTGCAAACCAATGCTTCTGCGGGATCTGGCCCTGCGCAATAAGCAGAAAACTAGCCAGGCGCGCTTCTGATGCCAATAAATCGTAGCAGGAAGGATCGCGACGTCGTTCGCCCACATCGTAACCTATCGTCAGCAAGCCACGTGCCCTATCGTAGAGAAATTCAAAATCCATCTCCGCCAGTTCGCGGCAACGATCCAGCAAATCGTCGATGATTTTGAGCCGCTCCACCGCGCCTTTATAACACGACCCAACCGCCACTGCCTCGGCTGATGACAGTGTTTCAGTGCCAACTGCGCTCCCCCTGGCCAATTCCGCCAGTGTCGGGATGTAGCTAAAGTGCTGCGGCTCGGGTACCAGGAATTTAAGGTCATCTTGAAGTGCGCGGGATTGCTGGTCGAATGCTTGCGCCCAGTAATACAGCTCGCCATCGATATCAATATCCACTGGCAGCCATGCAACCAACGCCCCGCCAGTAAGCTGAATCTTCTCCAGTATGATATCGGCAGCAGCCAGTGTCTGTGGCTGCCCGTCCACTGTAAGGGAGCGTAGCAGGTCCTGCAAAAATTTAACCTGCTTCGCAAGATCCGGGGCGGGTAAGGCGGGCACATGTTCGGCAAGCACCTGCAAGGTGTCCTGTAATCCTTGGAATGCGTTTGATGACAATACCTGTTGATTTTTCAACTCGACCAGTCCCGCTTGTAAGGTAAGCAAACTGCCGGCCAAGTTGCCACTGTCCACCGAAGAGACGTATTGCGGGTAAAGCGGTTTGAGCGTGTGTGTGTCGTACCAATTGTAAAAATGACCACGGTAGCGTTCCAGTTTTTCCATCGTAGCCAGCGTGTTCCCGACAAACCGCAGGCATTCGCCCGCAGGAATGTAACCAAAATCGTACGCCGCCAGGTCGGCCAGCAGCGCCATACCGATGTTCGTGGGCGAGGTACGCGAGGCGATGGCTGGCGCTGGATATTCCTGGTAGTTATCGGGTGGCAACCAGTTGTCCTGTGGGCCAACGAACGCGGCGAAGAAGCGCCACGTTCGCCGCGCCGATACTCGCAGGAATGCCCGTTGCTCGACGGTCAAGTCCGGCACGGGGGGCAAAAGCGGCACGCTGATCCACCAGCCGACGCATGGCGATACCAGCCAGAGCAACAAGACAGGCGCCCAGAGGAACCACTCTACTGAGCTGGTTTGCCACAGTGCCACGGCCAGTAACAGCGCCACAAAGGGCGCGATCCACATCTCCCTAAAAAAATCAGCCAGCGTACAGCACGCGTTACGCCTTGCATAAGATCGCAGTTGCCAAAGTAACAATCCACGTCGCGTGAACAACATACGCACACCCGAGCGCAGAATCGCATCCAGGCAAATCAGCGTGTCATAAGGCAAAAAAACCAAGGTCAGCAATGCCTGCACTAGCGGATGACCTACGGATTTGCTTGTCAGGAACAGGTGCACCAGCCAATCACGTTCTTCAGCTTTACGGATGAACTCAATCGCGGTTATCAGCAGGGTGGGCAAGAACATCACCGTCGCAACCAGCAACGTCCAAAACCACGCCGATCCCGCAGCAAACAGCCACCCCCCAGCCAGCAAGGCAAACAGCGACGGCGGCACGAGGCTGCGTCGCAGGTTGTCGATAATTTTCCACACCGACAAGGCAGTGAGCGGGTTCGCTTGCCGCTTTGTCTTTGATTCATTTGATTCATTTGGTTCATTTGAAAGGGGAAGCCTGGGCGGTCCGGGCACACGCGGCAGCAGCCAACCGGCAAGCTGCCAATCGCCACGTATCCAGCGATGTCGCCGGCTAGCCTCTATGGCGTAACTGGCCGGATGCTCTTCAATAAGCTCGACATCGCTCACCAGTGCCGAACGCGCATATCCGCTTTCCAGCAAGTCGTGACTGAGGATGATATTTTCCGGAAAGCGTCCATCGACAGCCTGACGAAACGCGTCCACATCGTAGATACCCTTACCGATGAACGAGCCCTCTGCGAAAATATCTTGATAAACATCCGATACCTCACGCGTGTAGGGATCGATACCTGACTCACCGGCAAACAACTTCGTAAACCGTGACTGGCCTGCACTGGTCAGGCTGATCGAAGCGCGTGGTTGCAGGATCGCATAACCTTCTACAATGCGTCCCTTGCCGGTATCGTACACCGGGCGATTGAGAGGATGAGCGATGTTACCTATCAGTGTGCGTGCCGCGTCGCGCGGCAGTTGTGTATCGGTATCCAGAGTGATGACGTACTTGACCGAACCGAGGATAGAGGTATCACCAACGATATCCGAGAATGCTGTTTGCTCCGCACCCCGTAGCAACGCATTGAACTGCTCCAGTTTGCCGCGCTTGCGCTCATATCCCATCCACACCCGTTCATATGAATTCCACACCCGGGGCCGATGAAATAAATAAAAGATACACGGGCGATCCTCGCTATAGGTCTGATTGAGCGCCTGCACCGCTGCGCACGCGTGGACGAGCAAGGCCTCATCGTTTGGCAGAGTGCGCTCGTGCGCATCTCGGAAATCTGTCAGCAAGGCAAAAAACAAATTAGCATCGCGATTACCCAGATAACGGATCTCCAGGGCTTCGAGAAGATCATCAATCTCTTGCGGCTTGTCCAGCAAGGCCGGAACGACCACTATACTACGGTGAGCGTCGGGGATGCCCTGCGAAAAATCCAAGCGTGGTAACGTGCGCGGTGGCAAGACGAGCGTGACCAACAGGTTCACCAGCGGAACAACTAGCGCCGAGACGCCGATGATGCCAGTGACCACAAAAAACCAATACTGCCAGTCACCCAGTCCAAACCCACTAAAAGAGAAAAGTGCGATGGATGTCGCCATTGCAGTGAGTAACAGAATCGGCCCTACGTAAAGCAACAAGCGCACATGCCGACTGACCCGGTTGACTCGCGATAGCCACGACAAACGGCAGCCAACGGTACGTTCCAGTAGCGGCCGTCCACTATCTATCAGATAGTATCCAACATGGGCTCGACGGTCGTTGTTACCCCTTTGCGCGGCAGCTGTCTGCGCGAGAACAATGGCATCGCGTGCGACCGCCATTTCACTGTGCGAACTGTGGGTTGATCGCGAACTACTTCGGGCCACGTCTTCGATGACATGTCGGTAGCGGTCACGGGTGGCGAAATCCTGGCTGGCGTACATCCCCGCAGGGTCTTCACACAATGTTTGTTCGACGACACTAAGCGACTCGACGTAATTCTTCCAGTCCATTGCACCGATGAAACGCAGACTACCGATACTGTTTGCGATGGATATCTGGTTGGTCGCGGCCGTTCGGCTGGCCGCCTCCGACAACTGCGCTGCGGTCACCCCTTGTTCGAGTAGTTTTTGCTCGACCCAGGTCTGAACAAATGCCATAGCGGGCCCCTGAGCCTGGAGCCTAGCGTAAAATTCTTCCACAAACGGTGCGGTCAGAGGCACATCAGCGTTAGCAAATTCAGCTAACAATTGGATAAGCTGTTTCGGTTTTCTTTCGGCCGTCTCGAGCATGCGGTCTGCCCAAATGATAGCCACATCGCGCTCCTCGCGCCGACGGGCGATACGCAAGCCAACGCGGCGCAGGTTTTCCAGTAACGCCAACTGCAGCATGATCGGAAATGCCCACAATTCGCCCAGCTTTAACGGTACAGCGGTTTGGTAGGCGGCGACAATATGGGTGGCGTTGTCGCTGTCAACACGGCCATCCATGTGAGAAATCAATTCCAACGCCAAGTCATAAATGCGGGGGAAACCAGCCGATAGACCATCAGCTAGTCGCGGTAACTGCCGACTGTATCCGCGTGGCAGATGCCGACGCGCCAGACCGATCTGCTGTTCAATTAGGTAGAAATTATCCAGCAACCAAGCCTCTGCCGGCACGATCCGTTGTCCAGGTGTGGCTGACGCTGTCACAACATCATACGCCGCCAGCAAAACGCGCGCGTTGTCCGCCAGCCGCGGCAGCAACTTATCCGCACCTGGATGCGGGTCAATTTTATGCTGGCCAGCCAGCGTCACCGCGTGACGCTTCAGTTGCTCAATACTGAACAGTTCCGAGCGCAGCAACTCAGTGTCCCGCTCGTTACTCAGCCCATTGCGTGTGCGTGCAGAAAACCCGAACTCTTTGATGACTATGACATTTTCCTCGCTCAAACTCGGGTGGCCAGCTTGGCGCTGGCCTTATGGTTTGTCTTTGCCGAAAACACATACCATGTGCTTTCAGATCATCAGTCAGTCACCTGTTGAACGCACAATCTTACGCTGTTTTGGCAGGCAATGAGATCATCAAAGTAGATAGCGAGTGTAGTTGAAACGCTTGTTTCTGCAACACAAGGCTAAAACTTTAACGCCTGCCCCTAAATGACCTAGAGTCGTAAAAAAAGCCGCAAAAGTTTCAACCGTTTCAACTATAGGCTTTAGGTTTTTAGCTTTAGGTTTCTAAAATCGCCAATAAAATTTAACGCGCCTAATCATTAACCCATAATACCCTTACCCTGCTTCTTGGATTTTTTCGCCGCCTTCTTTTCTTTAGGCGTCATGGCCGGTTTCTTCTTACCCTCTTTATTGCTTTTTTGTTCTTTACTCATGCTTTTTACTCCTATTCATTGGTGGGAAATCTTCAGGCCACCTATTATACAACTTCGACTAATACAACCTCGACTGAGCTTCGTCAAAAATGCCCTGAAAACGTTTTACAGCGTACTGGATCTAAGGGGAATAGCCGCTCCGTTTAGGCACCCCGTGAAAACTCCCGCGTACAGACAAGAGAAATGCCCAAACTGGTGGAGACGGTAAATATTTGCCGACTCTACCATAAAAATTAATTCCGGACTCAGCCCGATTCAATACACACATGATAGGTTGAAACTAAACAATAGCGAAGCATATGAAAAGGCACCCGCTATGCTGATGTCAATTCCAAAACCGAGGTTGTAGCGCAACAGGTCACTGAGCACGTCAAATTAAGTCTGGATTACTTATTAACTAGTAATTAATTACTACGAGTGAAAAAATTTTATTACATTAAATATTAAAGAGAAATTTGAGCCGGCCTGCACTCGGTCATTAACATGTATTTTTACATAACATAGTCATAGAGACGTCACTTTTTCCTAAAGCGTCAATTTTTATAACAAACCTCAACCCTTTTTACATTATTTTGACGCCCTGCTATTAATCTAAAACCAACCCATTGTTTTTTCTGTAGATCAATGTTGGCACGGCTAATGCTTTATAGTAATTCGACACACCCTTGAAAATATCTTCAAATATTTTCTTGGCTCCAACCTCTCCCTGTTATAAGGGGTACTGGAATTTAAGTACCCCGTTTTTTTTCCTGCTTTTTATGTGTATTTTTTACGCACAAAACAAAAATAATTATGCAAGGCTTTTCTCGAAAAAAACCATTATCCTAAATAAATCAGTTTAATCTACTGCAGGCACCTAACGCACTGAAAATACCCTCCGCTACCCGCCTACAGCGAAGAAGATGGGGGAGGTAGAATTGCGCCAGGAGCAGCAATCGAGAGTAACGCATGAGGGCAGGACGCCCGAAAGTAGAATAACGCAGGAGCAGTTATCGAGGAGCGGTAGCTTCAACTGATTTATTTAGAATTATAATTCTCTGATAATTATGAATTTATTGTGCTTTTGCAGAGACACAATTTGCAGAGGCACAAACAATAGAGGCACCACATGTCAGCTAGTTCACACAAAGATATACTCATTGGCGCAACAGGCTGGAACCACGAAGCGTGGGTAGGATCTTATTATCCGGAGAATTTACCGGAAGACTGGCGTTTATCTTTTTATTCTAATGAATTCACAACTGTTTTGGTGCCTGAGTGCGACTGGATAAATATACAAAAAGAGGATATAGAACAATGGATTAATGACACACATGATGAATTTATATTCTTTTTTGAGGCTAACTTAACCACCAATACCGCTATTGATCAGATTCAGCGGGCGGCTAACTTGCTAGAATCGCAAAACAAAGACAGAAGCCAAGTGGGTGCCTTGCTGATTACTGTTCCCCCTGAAACTAGCGAAGCAGATCTGCTCAATATAAACTCAAAACTACCGCCGAATTTATCTGTCAGCTTTGATTTCATAAAGAGCAAGCTATCTGACACTAAGCTAGAGGATATATTAAGCTCGTTAAGCCTAAATACCACCTGGCACTCAGACTTAAGCTATAAACACACACCAAACAACGGTCTACAGCTGGGCATTCTGGATACGAAAACAGAGCATTCGAACAAACAATTAAAAAACTATTTCGAGCAATTCAGGTCAATAACCAACAATAGTAGCCAAGTTGCACTTTTTCTTTCAGGCCATCCACCTGATATCAATAACTTATACAACATAAAGATGATCAAGGAATTGATAATAGGTTAGAATCACTGTCTTCTAAGGATCCAAATTTTAAATAATGACGGTTAAAAAATAGACTAGTTTTATGTATGATTACCGTCTGATACTTTAGCCAGCCTATATTAACTTTGAGCCCTCTTGGGGAAACAATATAATAGGCTAGAGACAATTGGCGAAGAGAGTTTTTTTAATAAGCAATGATGAATTAGAGATTACACAATCACCATGATTTTGGAAAACCTAATTGGACAGTTCATATTTAGCAAAGCAGTAGGCAAAACAGGGAGTCCAAAATGAGGACAGTTTTCTTTTCAACTTTGTTTATTCTGTTCGGTGGCATAGTGAGTAGTGCCACGCTCAAAGCTGAAACACTTAGTTTAAGCCAGGCAGTTGGTCGCGCATTGCATATTGATCCACGCCTGCGTGAGCGTCAACAAATCGTCAATGTTGCACGGGCCATGGAGAAAGAAGCAATTGACAGCGATGGTTTGTCATTTGATATAAATTTTTTTGTCGGTCTTGCACAAATACCCCCCGATGGCCAGCTCACTACAAACAATAACGGGCAAATTGTCTCACCCGCAGATGATCATAACTATGAAGGTATTGCACCGTGGTACAATCTTCGTCTAGGTATTGTCAAACCCCTTTATTCCTTTGGCCGAGCTGAAAACTATTCAGCAGCGGCAAAACAAAATATCGCTGTCAAGCAAGGTGATGTTGCCTTGGTCAAAACTAAAATAAAGTACGATGTTTACCAAACTTACTATGGATACCTCGCCGCGCGTGATTCCCGATTATTGCTGGAAGACATTAAAAGCCGGCTGAAAAAGGCAATAGACTTGGTAGAAAATTGGTTGCGTGAAGGAGAAACAACCGGAGGTAGCGAAACGAAACCAAACGGTAACGCCAAACAATCAGATGTATTTGCTTTACAAACGGGCGCAGCGCTGGTTAATCGTTATCTAGCCGAATTTCAGGGAGCAGAAAAAATCACACTCGCAAGACTAAAAACGCTGACTGGTGTTAGCGTATCCAAACCACTCGAAGTCGCTGACAAAGGCATTGTTCCAGTAGAATTTCCTATGGAATCTCTAAAAGAATTACAAAAAAAAGCGCTCGCAAACAGGCCAGAAATAGCACAATTCAAAGCTAACCTCAACGCCAGGCGTAACCTGATTAGAGCAAATCAATCAAATATAAAACCAAATATTTATGCCGCGCTCGTTGGCTCCTTTGCAACAACCCCAGATAGCACAAACCTGAATAACCCTTTTTTATATGACCCGTTGAATTATGTCGGCGCCACGCCTGCTCTAGGCCTAGGACGCCAATGGAACCGAAACAGAGGTCGTCAACCCGCGCAAGTCATGCAGGCACAAGCTAAACTCAATGCACTCGCTGAAAAGTCAGTAGTCACTCGACAGGGCATACCACTTCAAGTCGCGGAACAATATCAATTTGTACATACCCATTATACAATAGTAGAAGAACTTGCGAAGGGCAGTCGAGCTGGAAGACGATGGATGATCAGCAGCTATGCAGATTTTGAAGCTGGCTTGGAAAAATCAGAACAAATAATGACTGCATTTCAAGGTTATGTCCTGGCTCATATTGACTATTTAAGAGCAGTTAACGATTTCAATATGAGCGTTATCGGATTAAAAAGCGTTACCGGAGAACTCTAAATGAACTATGTTACTGCACGTTTTTCAATTATTATTATTATTTTCATAACAAGCATTTCAACATCAACTGCATATGCTGAAGCTGAAGCTAAAACTAAAGAAAAAGTTGCCACACACCCAGCTGAAAGACTTGTTAACCGGACTACAGCATCAATTTTTTCACAAATCAAGAAAAATAAAGACGCCATAAAAAAAGACCCTAAACTATTACACCAATTGGTTAGTGAAGTTGTTTTGCCACACTTTGATTTTGATAAAATGTCTAGCTGGGCGCTGGGTAAATACTGGCGAGAGGCAAATAAGGACCAAAAAATTAAGTTTACCGAACAGTTTCGCGCATTGCTTGTACGGACATATGCAAATGCACTTGCGAGCAATACCGATCAAAAAATCAAGTACCTGCCAATAAGAATCAAGAACGAAAAAAAGGTCACTGTACGAACTGAAATTGAACAAAAAGGCACATTTCCACTGCCAATCAATTATCGGATGCACTTAATAGACAATGAATGGAAAGTATATGACGTAAATATTGATAGCGTTAGTATGGTAAAAAACTTCCAATCCAGTTTTGCCAATGAAATTCGTAAAAGCAATATAGACAAATTAATTAAACAACTCACCGAAAGAAATCAAAAAGCTATTAGTGGATGAGTACAAGAATAACTGCAAAGATATTGGCAAAACAAGCAAATAAAATTTCTGAATACGCCAGCACTCATATGAGTGATTTAATTTCAAGTTAATCATACTACGTTAATAATATAAGGTGAAATACGATGGACCCGGAAGATATTAAAAAATTGATCGAAGCTGGATTAACCGGTTGTGAAGCAACTGTAGAAGGCGATGGAAGTCATTATAAAGCAGTTGTAGTTGATCCGGTTTTTGAGGGGAAATCACCCATCGAAAAACAAAAATTGGTGTACGCAACACTTGGGGACAAAATCACCAACGGCGAAATACATGCGCTTACTATCAAGGCTTATACACCAAAAGAATGGGAAACCGCTAAGAAACTTTTGATTTCTTAAAAGATGAGATTTCTTAAGAGACGTAATTTCCTCAGAGACCTGATTTATTAAAAGACTTGATATCTTATATAGACTTATAGACTCTTTTACTTAATCGAACAAAAAATCCGTATTTAACCTTATTATAAAACTTAGATGGACAAATTAATAATAACCGGCGGCATCACACTGGATGGCGAAGTTCGCATATCTGGGGCAAAAAATGCCGCGCTACCTATACTGGTAGCCACTTTGCTGGCGGACTCCCCCGTTACGATAAGTAATGTACCCCATCTTCAAGACGTCACGACCACAATGGAACTCCTTGGTCAAATGGGTGTGCGACTTACCATTGATGAAAAGTTAAATATCGAAGTAGACTCTACCACAATTAACCAGTTCCTCGCGCCTTACGACCTAGTGAAAACAATGCGTGCTTCGATCTTGGTGCTTGGCCCTCTTCTGGCCCGTTTCGGTAAAGCAGAAGTCTCCATGCCGGGAGGCTGTGCCATTGGGTCAAGGCCCGTCGACCTGCACGTTCGCGGATTGCGAGCAATGGGCGCTGACATCAGTATTGAAAACGGATACATACGTGCCAGTACAAAAAAGAGGCTTGAAGGCGCAAAACTGATCATGGATATGGTGACTGTCACCGGCACAGAAAACCTGATGATGGCGGCCACACTTGCAAAAGGCGAAACAATTATTGAAAACGCCGCGAGAGAACCTGAAGTTATTGATTTAGCAAATTTTTTAAATAAAATGGGAGCCAGAATTAGCGGCGCAGGCACAGACATAATCCGTATAGAAGGCGTAGAAACACTCTCGGGTACAAGTTATCGTGTCCTGCCAGATCGTATTGAAACTGGCACATACCTGGTCGCTGCCGCCATTACCGGGGGACGTATTAAGGCTAGAAATACTAGACCAGATACTCTGGACGCCGTACTGGCAAAATTAGAAGAGGCGGGCGCAGAAATTGAAACAGGTGAAGACTGGATTAGCCTGGATATGAAAGGACGCCGCCCACGTTTCGTAGATATTCGAACATCACCCTATCCAGCTTTTCCTACCGATATGCAGGCCCAATTTACGGCGCTCAATGCAGTGGCAGAGGGCTCTGGCACAATTATAGAAACTATTTTTGAAAACAGATTTATGCACGTCCAAGAACTGCAACGCATGGGCGCCAACATTCGATTATCTGGTAACACTGCTTTTTGCACGGGGGTTGAAAAACTCACAAGCGCACCTGTTATGGCAACTGACTTACGCGCATCCGCCAGCTTGGTTTTAGCTGGACTGGTCGCAAGTGGCGACACCTGCGTTGAACGTATTTACCATATAGATCGTGGATATGAATGTATCGAGGAAAAACTTGCACTTCTGGGTGCGCGAATTCGACGAGTCCCCACATGACCTATCTCACGAGCGTGGCCTGGGAACCTTTGGTTTAATACGTCATAGAAACCAACCGTCGAAGTCCTCTATACTTATCTCAGGGGCTCCTTTATGGGTTCTAGAAAGGGGGTTCCAAAAAATGACAAAATGGCAACATTTTTGTAGTCTTTAAACTTTCACCCACAATGAAAAATAATCATGGAAACACCGATAAAAATAGCACTATCAAAGGGTCGTATCTTTAAAGAGGCTCTACCATTACTGGCACATGCCGGCATTGAACCTTTGGATGACCCTGAAACCAGCCGCAAACTCATACTGGACACTAATCAGGACGCGATTAAGCTGGTCGTGATTAGAGCGGCCGATGTGCCCACCTATGTTCGATATGGTGCTGCTGATCTTGGAATTGCAGGCAAAGACGTATTAATGGAACATGGGGGTGATGATTTATATGAGCCACTTGATCTGAAAATTGCCTGTTGCCGCATGATGGTTGCGGGACCTGAAAACTATATTTACAACAATATTAACAATAACGATGACAACTTCGCATTTGCACAAACAGGCAAGCGCTTAAAAATAGCGACCAAATACATCAAAAGCACCCAGCGTTATTTTGCTGAAAAAGGCATTCAAGTAGAAATAATAAAATTATACGGGTCTATGGAGCTGGGTCCGATCGTTGGCTTATCTGACCTGATAGTGGATTTGGTAGATACAGGCAATACATTAAAAGCAAACGGGTTAGCGCCATTGGAACATATTACAAATATCTCCTCTAGACTTATCGTTAACAAAGCCTCGATGAAAATGAAAGACAAAGTGGTTAAACATCTCATTAATAGCATGAGTGACGCCGTGAACAAATTAACTGCACTTACAACAAAATGAACAGTTAGAATGATTAACATTAAACAACTCAATTCAACATCATCAGACTTTTGGCCATCACTGGAAAAACTTCTCGCATGGGAGACATTGTCCAGCGAAAAAATTAACACGACGGTTAAGCAAATTTTACTTGACGTTAAAACTAATGGCGACAGTGCTGTCGTTGAGTTAACAAATAAACTCGATCGTATGAACGTTTCGGATATCGCTGAACTGGAGCTACCTTTATCACGTTTGCAACAGGCGTTGGATCATTTGCCAGAAAAACAATGCAATGCACTAACCACCGCCGCTGACCGCATTCGTCGTTATCACGAACATCAGCGGCTTCAATCCTGGTCGTACGAAGATGAAGACGGAACACTTTTGGGACAGCAGATCACACCAATAGACCGGGTTGGTCTCTACGTACCGGGAGGCAAAGCAGCTTATCCTTCTTCGGTTTTAATGAACAGCATTCCGGCCAAGGTTGCGGGTGTCAATGAACTCATAATGGTCGTACCGACGCCTGGTGGCGAAGTGAATGATCTGGTATTGGCGGCAGCAAAAATCTCAGGCATAAACAGGGTCTTTACTATAGGTGGCGCACAAGCTGTTGCGGCATTAGCCTATGGCACTGCCAGCATACCTAAAGTAGATAAAATCGTAGGGCCTGGCAATATCTACGTCGCCACTGCAAAACGACACGTGTATGGCACAGTAGGCATAGACATGGTGGCTGGCCCATCAGAGATACTCATAATTTGCGATGGCCAGACGAATCCTAATTGGATTGCAATGGACCTTTTTTCACAGGCAGAACACGATGAAGATGCCCAAGCTATCCTGATTAGCCCAGATAAAAATTTCTTAAAAAAAGTAAGCGCTTCAATACACAAGCTTCTGCCTTATATGGAGCGTAAAGACATTATCAATAAATCACTCAATGACCGTGGCGCATTAATCAAGGTAAAGAACATAAACGAGGCAATAAAAATAGCCAACTATATCGCACCGGAACACCTGGAGCTGTCCGTTGAAAACCCTCAAGACATAGCAAAAGAGATTCGCCACGCAGGCGCTATATTTATGGGGCGTTACACGGCAGAAGCGGTAGGCGATTATTGCGCAGGCCCTAATCATGTTTTGCCGACCTCTCGTACCGCACGATTTAGTTCTCCGCTGGGCGTTTATGATTTTCAAAAACGTTCAAGCTTAATCATGTGCAACGAAACAAGCGCATCCAAGCTGGGTAAAACAGCGTCCATACTGGCGCGTGGAGAAAATTTCACTGCACATGCACGTTCCGCAGAATTCAGAATTTCTAAAGAAAAATGATATATCTTATTCAAACCACCCTATGTCTAGAAATGTCCTGAAATGGCTCGATTAGACACTAAATTAGATTCTCAACTGGACTCATTATTAGACTCTTTAGTAAAGAGGAAAGTAACCCAATGGATACGAAGCGATATTCGGGCCCTATCTGCTTATACAGTCCCGGACCCGGGCAAACTAATCAAGCTTGATGCCATGGAAAATCCATACACATGGCCCGATGAACTGGTGACTGAATGGCTGGAAATTTTAAAACATATACCAGTCAACCGTTACCCAGACCCCAATGCCAACGACCTGAAGGCAGCATTGCGCAGTAACATGAATGTACCTTCAAATATGGACCTGATGTTGGGCAATGGTTCTGATGAAATAATCCAAATTATATTAATGGCCGTTAGCGGTACAGATCGAGTCGTTTTGTCCCCCCAACCTTCGTTTGTGATGTACAACTTGATAGCGACCTATGCCGGACTGAAATACGTCGGTGTACCTATCACGAATAACTTTGAACTCGACATGGACGCCATGAAACAAGCAGTAAAACAACATCGTCCTGCTGTAATATTTTTTGCATACCCAAACAACCCCACAGGCAATTTTTTCAAAAGACAAGATATATTAGAAATACTGGAAATCAGCGATGGACTGGTTGTCATCGACGAAGCCTATCATGCATTTGCAAATTGTAGTTTTTTGGAAGATTTAAATGAGTATGACAACCTGCTCGTGATGAGAACGCTGTCAAAAATGGGCTTGGCCGGACTGCGATTGGGCCTGCTCGCCGGTCACAAAAAATGGCTATCCGAATTTAACAAAATCAGATTACCTTATAACATTAATGCGCTCACACAAAAAAGTACTGAATTTGCATTAAATCACGGTGCGATATTTTCCGAACAAACACGCAATATATGCAATGACCGTGATCAAATGTTTGACAAACTGAATAAAATTGAGGGAATAACCGCTTACCCCAGCAGTGCAAATTTTATTTTGTTCCGTACACCAAAGGGACAATCCAATATCGTCTTTGAAACCCTAAAATCAAAAGGCATTCTGATTAAAAACCTGGGCTCAGCAGACAAATTATTGAGTGACTGTCTGAGGGTAACCATTGGCACCCCAGAAGAAAATAAGCGCTTTTTGGGGGTGTTATCAGGTATCATATGGACACACACGTTGTGATTGGATTGTGATTGGAGACATTGATGAGCGCACGTAAAGCGACAATCAGCCGCAAAACGTCAGAAACACAAATTGAAGTTAGTATTAATCTGGACGGAAAAACCGACGCCCCCCTGGCCGATGCCAAGCTAGATACAGGCATCGCCTTTCTGGAGCATATGCTTGACCAGGTCGTACGTCACGGCTTGATTGAAATGAATATCAAGGCAGTGGGAGATTTACATATAGATGCTCACCACACCGTGGAAGATATCGGTATTACATTGGGACAGGCATTTAGCAAAGCCCTGGGCGACAAAACCGGCATACGTCGTTATGGACATGCTTATGTGCCATTGGACGAAGCGTTGTCACGCGTCGTTATCGACTTTTCCGGACGACCGGGACTGGAATACCACGCGCAGTACCCACGCTCTCACATAGGCGAATTTGATGTGGACTTAATCCATGAATTCTTTCAGGGCTTTGCCAATCATGCCAAAGCCACCCTCCACATTGATTGTATGCGAGGGAACAATGCACATCATATCGCAGAAACTATCTTTAAGGCATTTGGTCGCGCGGTGCGTATGGCTGTTGAATTTGATCCGCGTATGCAAGGCACCATGCCCTCTACAAAAGGAAGTCTGTGAACCGTTTGCGAACCGTTCCCTAACAACGGGAACGTTATCTCTCTGGCACACTATGTTAGCTAATCTGTTTTTTTTAGTAAGTAAGTAAGTAAAATATGAACACCATCGCAGTAATAGATTATGGCATGGGCAACCTGCATTCAGTCGCAAAAGCAATTGAACACGCCCCAGGCAATTGCAAGGTGATTGTCACTCACGCGAAAAATGAAATATTGGCGGCTGACCGTGTTGTATTGCCCGGCGTCGGCGCAATGCGCGATTGCATTGGAGAAATTAAGCGACTGGAGCTGGACTATATTATTCAGGAAGTCTCAAAAAGCAAACCATTTCTCGGTGTATGTGTTGGTATGCAGGCACTGATGGAATACAGCGCAGAAAATAATGGCGTTGACTGCCTGAATATATTACCCGGTCATGTTGAGTTATTTGACGCCAACATGACAAATGCGCAAAACGAACGCTTAAAGATACCCCATATGGGTTGGAACAAGGTTACTCAAAATAGCTCGCACCCGCTTTGGCAAGGCATTCCGCAGGACTCGCGCTTTTATTTTGTACACAGTTATTATGTCCGCACGAATGACAATAATCACGAAGCGGCATCGACTGATTATGGTGTAAAATTTACTTCCGCTGTCGCCCATGAAAATATTTTTGCAGTTCAGTTCCACCCGGAAAAAAGTCAGCATCTCGGTTTAAAATTGTATGATAATTTTATTCATTGGGACGGAAATCGATAACAAAACAGGACGAAAGTTTTTCAATGTTAGTCATACCCGCTATAGATTTAAAAGATGGAAAATGTGTCCGGCTCCGCCAGGGACGCATGGACGATGATACCGTATATTCTGATGACCCGGTAACGATGGCAGGAAAATGGATCGATGCAGGCGCAAGACGATTACACCTCGTCGATCTCAATGGTGCATTTGCCGGAAAACCAAAAAACGGCGATGTAATTCGCAGGATAACTAAAACATTCCCTGACGTACCCATACAGGTCGGCGGTGGTATAAGAGAAGAAAATACCGTACAAGCCTATCTTGATGCGGGTGTAAGTTATGCAATTATCGGCACCAAGGCTGTACAAACACCGGAATTTGTCTCTAAATTATGTTCAACATTCCCAGGCCATATCATGGTTGGCCTGGATGCAAAAGAAGGTAAAGTAGCCATTGACGGCTGGGCCAATGTGTCCGCGCATAATATTATCGACATGGCGAAATGTTTTGAACAAGATGGTGTAGAGGCTATTATATATACTGATATCAGTCGCGACGGAATGCAAACGGGTGTAAATATCGAATCAACCGTCGCGCTGGCTGAATCGGTCAATATTCCTGTTATTGCGTCGGGCGGCATCACTAATCTCGATGACATTCGCTCACTTTGCGCAGTTGAACCTTCGGGTATCATAGGCGCAATTACGGGAAGAGCGATATATGAGGGTAGCCTTGATTTTTCTGAAGCGCAAAAACTGGCAGATGAACTGACACATGAAACTCGTATATAAACTCGTATATAAAACAAGGAACTGCTAAAAAAACCATGGGACTCGCTAAGCGCATAATACCTTGTTTGGACGTTGACGATGGCCGCGTTGTAAAAGGCGTTAAATTCGTCAATATTCGAGATGCCGGTAACCCAATTGAAATCGCTCAACGTTATGACGAACAAGGTGCGGATGAATTAACTTTTCTTGATATTACTGCAAGCTCAGACAAACGAGAGACGATGATCCACGTAGTAGAAGAAGTGGCTGGCAAGGTGTTTATACCGCTGACTGTCGGCGGTGGTATCCGCAAAGTAGCAGATATTAGAAAAATGCTTAATGCTGGCGCAGATAAAGTGGCGATCAATACAGCGGCCGTAGCAAATCCTGAATTTGTAAAAGAGGCCGCGGAAAAATTTGGATCGCAGTGTATCGTTGTCGCAATCGATGCAAAACGGGTTAATGCACCCAGCAAAGCATTGCGATGGGAGATTTTTACACATGGCGGCCGCAAGGAAACCGGCATTGATGCGGTTCAATGGGCAGCGAAAATGGTTAATTATGGCGCGGGAGAACTGCTGGTAACCAGCATGGATCGTGATGGTACAAAATCTGGTTTTGATAATGAACTGAATCGTTCCATCAGCGATCTTGTCACGGTACCTGTAATAGCGTCAGGGGGTGTCGGCAACCTGGAACATTTGGTAGACGGCATAAAAGAAGGTCACTGCGACGCCGTACTTGCAGCAAGTATTTTTCATTTCGGTGAATTCACCGTCGGACAAGCAAAGAAACATATGGCTGCTCGTGGTATTGAAATGAGAATTGACTAATATAGTATGAACACAAACTGGCTCGATAAAATAAAATGGACTGAAGATGGACTGGTCCCAACCATAGCGCAAGAAGACGCGACAGGCAAAGTGCTTATGTTCGCTTGGATGAGTCGTGAATCTCTGGCATTAACCGTTAAAGAAGGAAAGGCTATTTATTGGTCACGCTCACGCCAAAAACTTTGGCGCAAAGGCGACGAATCCGGTCATAGCCAAATCATCAAAGAAATTCGTCTGGATTGCGACAATGATGTTATTCTAATCAAAGTTGAACAAATAGGCGGTATTGCGTGCCATACTGGCCGTCATAATTGTTTTTTTCAACGACTTGAAGACGGAAATTGGGTAAATATTGACCCAGTATTAAAAGATCCGGCTGATATTTATAGTTGATATTTACCTAATATTAACAGCTAATACTTACAATACTTAACAAAGAAGATGAGCGACATACTTAAACAACTCGACATAATTCTGGAACAAAGGAAATCGGAAAATCCGCAAGAATCCTATGTTGCCAGCCTTTATGCGAAAGGAACGGATGCCATACTGAAAAAAATTGGCGAAGAAGCGACAGAAACGCTTCTTGCAGTAAAAGAGGGCGTTCACTCTAAGATTATTTATGAAACGGCCGATTTATGGTTTCATACACTGGTTATGCTTAAACAGCAGGGGCTTGATTCCGACGATATTTTACAAGAATTGCAGCGACGCTTTGGCACCTCCGGGTTAACAGAAAAAGCGTCCAGAGATCAACATGACTGATTGCCTGTTTTGCAAAATTATCGAGGGTAAACTGCCATCAGACCAGGTATACCAGGATGACCAGGTAGTGGTTTTCAAGGACATTAACCCATGTGCATCGACTCATTTGTTGGTTGTACCCAGGTTACACATTGAAAGCCTCAACGACATGAATGAATCGCATCATGAACTCTTATCACACATGATGCTGTTATTACCAAAGCTCGCCAAAGATCAAGGCTTAGCGGGTGGTTTTCGTACTGTAGTGAATACTGGCAAGGAAGGTGGACAAATAGTTTTCCACTTGCATATTCATCTTTTGGGTGGCAAGCAACTGCCAGGATTTTGATTACTTGGAGAATTTATTATGGGTATTAGCATTTGGCAATTATTAATCGTCTTAGCGATCGTTATTTTATTATTTGGTACAAAAAAATTACGCAATATCGGCAGCGACCTCGGTGGCGCAATCAAAACGTTTAAAAAATCAGTAAAAGATGAAGATAGCGAAAAACCAGATAACGATCCGGAAAAACTCACTGAACAGAACAGCGAACGTGTCATCGAAGGCGAAGCGACCGTAAGCCCAGAAGTGTCAGAAGTAGCATCAAAAGCAGCGTCAAAAGAAGCTACAAATGAAACTTCTAGTAAAAAGACAAAAAAGAAGGCCTGACATATAACTTATAATAAATACACACCATGTTCGATATTGGTTTCTGGGAAATAGCTCTCATTGGCGTCATCGCACTAATCGTGATTGGCCCGGAAAAACTGCCTAGTGTTGCGCGTAACGTAGGGGCTTGGGTTGGCAAAGGAAAACGCTTGATCGGATCAGTACAAGCCGATATAAGTCGTGAACTTAACCGGGCCGAAGAACTGAAGCAGCTTTTAGAAGAACAAAAAGATATCGTTAAAAATAATGAAATTGTTAAAGAGCTACAAAATACTATTTCGATAGACGACCAACTAAACATCAAAAATCCTGAAACTAAAACTAAAGTCGACACTAAAGCCGACACTACAGCCAACACCAATGACAATACCAAAGCTATTAGCAATACTAATAACCAGGATTCTACTAAAAAGGATTCTACTAAAAAGAATTTAACAAAAAAGACATCCACGCCACGCAATGACCAATAAAGAAAAGGTTCCCGCTAACGAGCAAACCTTTGTATCTCATTTAATAGAACTCCGAGACCGGCTTATTAGAGTATTAGCGGCCATCTTGATAGTATTTTTGTGTCTGTTTCCTTTTGCCAACGATCTTTACACCTTGCTTGCAGATCCGTTATTAAGGCACTTACCGGAAAACAGCACCATGATCGCGACGGAAGTCGCTTCTCCATTTTTAACACCCTTTAAACTTACCCTGGTCCTTGCCTTTTTTGTTGCAATACCCATCGTGTTATACCAACTATGGTCTTTCGTTGCGCCTGGTCTTTACCAAAATGAACGTAAACTGGTATTCCCGTTAGTCGTTTCCAGTGTACTGCTTTTTTATGGCGGAATGGCATTTGCCTATTATGTCGTATTCCCATTGGTATTCGGCTTTCTTATTGGCATCGCACCTGAAGGCGTGGCGGTGATGACAGACATTTCACACTACCTAAATTTCGTACTCAAAATGTTTTTTGCCTTCGGCATAGCATTCGAAGTGCCCATTGCGACAATATTACTCGTATGGACCGGCGCAACCACGCCGAAAAAACTCGCGTCAAAACGTCCTTATATTGCAGTCGGGGCATTTGTTGTCGCTATGTTGCTAACCCCGCCAGACATTATTTCACAAACCCTGCTTGCTATACCCATGCTTATATTGTTTGAGCTTGGTATTATATTTTCTAGATTCTTCGTAAGAAAAAATGAGGAAGGAGAAAAAGACGAGAACGAGGAAAAGAATGAGAAAGATGATATTGATGATGATAATCAACATAAAAAAACCAAGCCTGCCGCGCCCGCTGCAGATACCAATACCGCACACGACGACATTGATGAAGACGAACATTTACGAGAAAGTGATCACAAACCTATGACCGAAGAGGAAATGGATGCGGAACTCGATCATATTGAGCAAGAAGAACAGGCGGATGAACGCGCAGAAAAAGAATCTCAAGACAAACCACCGAAAAAAGATTCTTGAGGGAACTTAATACCCAATATTGTGACCTAACTTAGAACGTAGACCGGATTTGCGAATTTATAACCTAATCCAACTACAGGTGTAAATCATTCAGACGAACCCGAAATACGATAAAAATATCTTTTATGGCACATAAACTCATTTATATCGTAATTTTTTTGGCAATGCTTTCGCCTGCCCGGGCAGAACTGAAAAACAACGTTGCCGACCATGGCTCCCCTTACCTATCCATGCATGGCACAGACCCAGTGAAATGGCAGGCCTGGGGCCAGGAGGCACTGGACTTAGCACGCAAAGAAAACAAACTCCTCTTTATGTCCGTGGGCTATTTTTCCTGTTACTGGTGTCATGTTATGCAAAAAGACAGCTTTATTAATGCTGACGTAGCAACGGTATTAAACAAGTATTTCATACCCGTCATCGTTGATCGCGAGTTAAATCCCGCGCTCGACGCTCATTTAGTAAATTTTATGGAACAATACCGCGGTGCTGCCGGATGGCCGATGAATGTATTCATCACACCAGAAGGTTACCCGCTTATCGGCACGCTGTATTCACCGCAGAAGGAATTTCTTGAAGTATTAGTAAGACTTGTCGACCGCTGGCAAATCGATAGCGACAAACTAAAAGTGATCGCCAAACAAGCCGCCAAAACCCAACAAATAACATTATCGAAAAACCCGGAAATAAATAAAAAACTTGGAAAACAATTCACAAACAACTATTACCAACATGCATTGGAAATAATTGACAGCACTTCCGGTGGCTTTGGAGACCAATCCAAATTCCCAATGCCATCTCAGTTAATCGCGTTGATGGATATCTTTGACGCCGATCCAGGCGAAGAACTGGGAGAATTTCTCACACTTACCTTAAATCAAATGGCTACTCAGGGATTACGCGATCATCTAGAGGGCGGTTTTTTTCGATACACCGTTGATCCTAACTGGCAAATACCGCATTTCGAAAAAATGCTTTATGACAACGCATTACTTTCTAGTATATATTTGCGGGCTTCGATTATGTTCAAGAATAACGAATATGAACGTGTTGCAGCCGACACATTGAACTTTATGATAAATCATTTATCTTCGCCAGAAGGCGGTATGTATTCTAGCTTTTCAGCCGTAGATGAAGAAGGCATTGAAGGTGCTTATTATGTATGGACAAATGACGCACTGAAACAAATACTCACACCTGAAGAAGTCAAGGTTATAAAATTTGCCTGGAATATGAACGGCGCATACCCGATTGATGAAGGTTATATTCCCGTTAACGCGTATACCGACGAAGAAGTATCGACTTACCTTAAAATAGACCTGCAAAAAACTAAAAAACTATTAAGTCAAACCAAAGAAAAACTTCGCAAAGCCCGACAAAAAAGACACCTGCCCATCGATACAAAACAACTTGCCGCATGGAATGGACTAGCATTAACAGCGCTATCTCAGGGCAGTCAAATCTTAAACAGCGATAAATATAGAGATACGGCACGCCAATTACGTGATTATATCGTTTCACAACTATGGGACAACAAGAGTTTACATAGAGCCAAAGGCAACTATGGCGCGATGGGAAATGGAAAACTGGAAGATTATGCTTATGTCGCAGAAGGCTTGTTGGAATATGCAAAACTGACCAACAAGCAACAGGATTATCAGCTCGCCAAAAAAATAGTCCAGATAGGATGGAAGCGTTTTTTTAACGAAACAGGCTGGCACTTAACAGACAATTTATTATTACCGATCGAATCAGGAGAAATCCTGCTGGATGATGGCGCACTACCCTCATCATCTGCAAAAATGATATCCGTTTCATTACAATTAGCAAGCAGGTTTAAAGACACCGCACTGAAAAAACGCGCACTGGGTGCGCTTAATAATGGTCACGATTTAATAAATGGAAATCCCTTTGCTTATGCGAGTACTATTTCTACGCTCGCGTCATACCTAAATAAATAATTTGTAAATTTGAGATAGACACGCCTTTTTCCGAAAACGCCTGTTTTTTTAAAAGCTTAGGGCTTGAAGTCCAACGGTATGGAAACATACGCTAAGCATAGGAACTCGTTCTATTCCTATGCTTATTCCAATTCAAATTTATATGAATATTTTACCGGCACGCAGTCTAGACTTGGCGGAATGTATTGCTATTGTTGGTCATCTTCGCGATTTTCTTGCTGGGTTTCGTCCATTAATGTTTGTGATGTCTCAACGTGTAGCTCTATATCTTCGTTCTGATGGGGAATGCCAAGAATTTCTATATCTTCGCCAATTTCACGATAAAATATTGTGTGACTCCCTTGAAAATAACTTTGATATCCTTCTTTTACTTCATCTCTTTTTTTCCGAAACAGGGGTTTTCCGCTAGCCATTCAAATCTATCTTCTAGTTGCTCACAGTATTTTTCTGCTTGTTCTTCACCCCAATGATCAACGGTATAATTCCAAATCTCCTTGATATCGTCTTTTGCCTGAATGGTAAGATTATATTTTTTATTTTGTGGCACGCTCTGCTTTAGCCTCAGAAATAATTTCCTTTACTGATTTATTTGAAAATTCACCTCGATCTGCTTGTGCTTCACCTATAGCCAGTTTTGCTCTTAAGCGTTCAAGTTTTATTTTTTCATATTCTTTGGCTGACATTATTACTGCAACAGCCCGCCCCCTACGTTCTATAGTGATGGGCTCTCTTTGTGCATTGTCCATCAGTTCACCGAAATTATTTTTAGCTTCTTTTGCTGCTATGGCTTTCATAGTAATACCTCAAAAAAAACATATAGTTACCTTTAATAATAGCCATCTTGGCTACTTTGTCAATAATAAATCACGTAAACCTTGAAAATTTGCCATTTCATACGCAATGACGGCTAGTATTATCGCTATCCTCTCTTTCAAATAAGCTATTCAAAAAAATAATGTTCCAGAATTATTCTACGAATAATCGGTGACAGGAAACAAGGAGAATAAAGAGGCTATCTATGGTAGGTAAGCTGAATTTGCCTAATACAAAACTCTGTAACCCATCAATAACCGGAAGGTTGACATTGAGAATACGGCTTACTACCGATGGCAGTGGAATGACGCCCATTTTACCGAATGAGCTATACGCTTCACTTACCTGAGTAAGGGAGCGGGGGCTATATGCCCAGCCAATATTACCCGTCAGCTGTAAGTAGCGTGCTGATTGCTGAACGGCCAGGGCTGTTATTACACTGATGATTTAAGACCGAAGGAGAAAACAGCTACACCCTATGCAACTGCGTTAGGTTTTTCATCGATATTTTGATTTTCTTCCTCAGCCATTTTACTTTCCTGGTATTGTTGTTTGAGAATTTGTTTTTTCTCACACTCAACAAAACGCGTAAGGATTTGTCTAATCAGTGGCTGATAACTCAGGCCATGAAGACTGGCAATCATCTTCATATCTTCAATTAATGATTTTTGTAAGCGTATAGAAATCATCTGAAGTCCTAATGATTCATCTATTGCATCTTGCTTAATCTCTTTTGCAATTTTGACGAACTGATCATCTTGGCCTAATTTTCCTGACTCCCATGCTCCTGGGGTGCTTTCTATTTTAATTTTAGTCGCCATAATTCATTCTCCATTTTTTGAGAAATATGCTTTCGCTATTAACCACGAATACACACTAAGTTATTATTTATATTTTGGGTGCGTATTTTTCATAGATGCGTTTCTCTTCAGCATTCGCCAAGTACGCTGTTTTTATATGAATATCTTTGCCGTCAGTAGATTGCATAAATACCACTTTAAGTTTTCTACCATAGCCAGTTTCTGCTATAAACCACTTTGTAGGAGGGTCAGTTTTGTGATCTTCACGAGTATCCTCAAGAAAAGCACGATCCCTGCTGGCAAAGCACTGAATAACCTCGTTTTCGCTAACACCATGTTTTTACGAAAGTTTTATGCTAACAGAGCCTGATATCACTAAAGCCATTTGCGAAATATACCATAATGGGTTTTCTCTGTATATACAGATGTATATACATGATATATCGACCGTGCCACCGGTACCATTAGCTAAATTTAGATTTTGAGGCGAAACAGGAAATAATCATCTAACTCGTCGGTGTTGAGTCCTCTTCACCCTTTATGTTTTAGAGAACAGAGTTTTATAACTTATATTAGATTTTAATATAGACCAGGGCTCAGAATTGCCATCTTCAAAATGGCCTTGAATAAGTCCCGCGAGCATATCCGAGAATTGAATGTTTCTGCTTGAAGAGCTATCACACGTTAGCGCGTGGAACCGGTGTCAGAGCACAATTGTCTCTAATATAGAGCATATTGTGCTCTAACACCGATCTCTTCACAAACTCATTGAACATAAAACACCGGCTCTAAAAATGAACGCCTGAATATTTTACATCTTAATATGTTCATATGCGAACATATGTTCTTGTTAATATGTTTGCCTGATGAGAGAACAACTGAAAATACTTTTACATAATATTTTCGTATCTATATATGCAATAATCGCCTTTGCAACTGTGCTATGGAAAATTGCTGATTCTCTAGGGATAATGTGATTATAGAGAAATGACACACAATACTTATTCTCATAACAATATCGTCATACCTTTTTATACTCTCTGTCATATATATAAGGGCTATCACTTTATAGTTTTTTGCACTCGGAAATTTGTTTGTGGTAACTCATCCATAAATAATTATTGAGTTCGCTTAATAGTTCACGACTGTTTTTTACATTCAAGGGGCTTCATTGGCAATCCTGTGAAAATCCTTCCCTAGGATATTCTTCAAAGCTGATGCAAAAAAGTAGCAAAACACTTGAAAATTTCTGCGGCAAATTTAGTACCTTTGTAGGATTTAACCCCAAACCCCGCCGTTTACAAATCAACAATAACAAGTTCATAGGTGAATATACTTCTATGTCCACATAAGATCTTATAGGATTATCATAAAACCTGACTAAACCACCAAATACTGCGCGGTATATACCATAAGAACAACATGCTCGTAAGCTCGGTATCAGACGCCGTGCTACACTCAATTGCCTCAAAATCACGCACAAAATACAACAATCAATACGTTAGAGTAAATAACCATACCCCTAAAATGTGATGTTGGCGATTTATTCAAATAAAACTTAAACAATCAATTATGCTAATGCGGGTACAGCGAGCGAGAGGGCGATGACCATCAAAGGTGATATCAGGGGTTACCTCACAGAGCACGGAAAAAGACGGCTTACTCTTGAGGTCGTCTTTTTCTTTTCTTTGGTGGGTTATCAGAATCATCCCCTA
>JAADIM010000057.1 GCA_013151345.1 Gammaproteobacteria bacterium | reverse complement strand
CGGTGCACCTAGCGCCTTTAACAAACCGATCTCTGGAGTACGTTGTGAGACTGACACTAACATGACATTCATTATCAACACACCTGCCACAGCCAGACTCACTGATGCAATACCGGCTACAGTTAATGTCAGCGCATTGAATATTTTGTCAAACGAAGCCAACACGGCATTTTGCGACACCACGGTAACATCCTCTTCACCCTGGTGCCGTTCTTTTATGATCCTGATAACCAGCTCTTCAACCCTGGATAAATCATCCCGTGCTTTTGTCTCAACAAAAATTCGAAAAAGGGAAGATGTATTAAAAAGTGCCTGTGCTGATGCAACCGGGATAATCACCAACTCTTGAGAATCAATACCAATTGAACGACCTTCCGATTTCAGAACACCAATTACTCGAAAACGACGATCACCAATCCTTATCCATTCACCAAGTGCCGAATTAGCACCGAACAATTCTTTACGAATTTTCTGCCCGATGACACAAACTGAACTTGCACTATCTGGGTCCCCTGTTGGTAAAAAATCGCCTTGCGCCATTTCCCAACGTCGAATAACAAGAAAATCTGCCGTCGTACCAATAACAGGTGCCTCTCGTTCCCGTTGCTTCCAGGAAACTGGTGCGGAACCAATATTCAATGGTGCCACTCGTTTGATTTCTGAATGACGTAATAGTGCCTGTGCATCACCAAGCGTCAGTTCACGCGGTGTTTCACCAATAAACATTGATGGTGAACCACCTGTGGTCTCAGTACGACCAGGCAGCACAATCAGTAGATTGGTTCCCAGAGAGGAAAATTCGTCCGTCACGTATCGGCGCGCACCTTCTCCTAACGCTGTTAATGCAATCACGGAGGTCACACCGATAGACATCGCCAGCAACATTAACAAAGTACGTGCACGTGAACCTCGAAACGTGCCCAAAGAGAATTTTAAAGTATCATTTATTCGCATTTTATAACCTCATGAAAACCCATTTCTGTTATTTGCGAAACAACACCTCATGCATGTTTTAATGTATCCGAGACAATACTCCCATCGACCATATTTATTTTTCGTTGCGCACGTTCTCCCAATTCTGGATCGTGCGTGACAATGATCAAGGTCAACCCCTTATCAACCAACCGTTCGAGAATATCGACTACCTCCTTGCCTGAGGCACGGTCAAGGTTACCCGTCGGTTCATCGGCGAGAAGTACGGCCGGCTGCATAATGGTCGCTCTGGCAATGGCGACACGCTGACGCTGTCCTCCCGACAGCTGTTCAGGTCGATGATGCATGCGGTCACCTATACCCATGGCTTGTAATACTTTCGCCACTTTTTCTTTACGTTCATTTGGCATCATGCCCGCCAATACCAAGGGTAATTCCACATTTTCGGCAGCAGTCAAACGTGGCACCAGATGAAAAAACTGAAAAATAAATCCAATTTTTTCACGCCGGGTCTGCGCCTGTTCCTTTTCAGTTAACAAAGTGACATCTTTATTATCAAGAAAAAATTGACCTTCACTGGGACGATCTAACAAACCGATAATATTTAACAAGGTAGATTTACCAGATCCAGACGGGCCCATTATTGAAAGATATTCCCCGCGCTCAATCTTTAACTCAATATCATGCAAAGCATGTACTTTTTGGTCACCAACCTGGAAAACACGTTCGATATGATCAAGCTGAATCATGCATCAACCTACTTAAAAACGCGCTGTTATTCAGGCTTCGCATAAACACCATCGGACACACCCTTGCGATCTACCGAGAGTACAACCTGATCACCTTCATTCAGCCCGGAAATAATTTCGGAAAATTTCCAGTTAGAAAGTCCTGTTTTAATCTGGCGTTCTTCCAGAATCTGCTCGGATGCGTTATAAATAAATACCCGTGTATTATCCAAGATCGCCTCAGTCGGTATGCGTAATACATTCTCGCGCACATTTAAAATTACCTCAACATCTGCACTGTAACCCGGTAATAGACCCAGGTATTCCTCCGGCTCAACAAAGTAGGTTTCCATATCCACTGTGCGTGCCTGTTTTTCCTTTTCCAGGACATAGGGTGCGACACGTCGCACCTCACCTTTGAAAGATTTCCCGGAAAAAGCATCCAGTGAGATACGCGCTTTCATGCCAGTCTTTATCGCAGGTGCATCAACTTCGTCAATGGGGGCAGAAATATAAAGACAACTCGTATCGATCAAATCAACAGCAGGCGGGGTAGGAATACCGGGAGGCGATGGCGTAACAAATTCACCCAGTTCGCCCGTTACTTCCGCGACTCTGCCAGAAAAAGGTGCGATCAATTGCGTGCGTTCCAGCCCGGCTTTCACGACATCAACACGCGTCGCACTGACATCTGCCGCAGCCCTGGCTGCCCGGCAACCTGCTTTCACGGCTTTTGCATTTGTGACAATACGATCAACATCCTCCACCGCTGCCAGATTTTTTTTCTGTAACTCAACAACACGCTTAGCTTCTCGTTGTGCAACATCGGCGCGAAAACAGGCTTCATCTGCACTTGCCAGAGCGGTTATCACTTCGTTATTTGCAAGTTTTATATTTGCAACGAGATCCTCGTTCCACAGTTCCAGGAGTATCTGCCCCTTTTCCACCAGATCTCCCTCCTTCACATTAAGCTTGGCAATCTGGCCACCTATCGCCGGAGACAGGTTAGCCCGGCGACAGGCTTTAACCGTTCCGGCACGCGTGTTTGTTACCACCGCTTCAACACGGCCGGATTCAGCCACACCGAGTGAAATTAATACCGGTTTTTTCTTGGACACGCTATAAAAAAACAAAGATATTGCGACTATGATAATTAGCGAAACAACGATGGTTTTCAAATGTGATTTCATAAGTGTTTTTATTACGCCAACAAACTTCCTTTATTATTAGTTTTAGATCCGGATCAGCATTAAGTATCTCCTTAACTCATCATATATACAAAAAATTCTAACTCAACCCCATATGCTGTGAATTAATATTTAACGTCCAAATTGAAATATTTTGCCGGTAATAGCGTCTATTATTGGAGTATCCCACTTAACAGGTAACCATCATGAGCATCCCGGATTTTGGAATTATTATGACAATACTCAGTTTTATGGCCACCCTGTTCATAATGGCCATCGGTTTGGGTGTCGCGGCACTGATTGTTTTGTATATCTTCGATATATCACAAACAAAACATGCAATTCGGCGCAATTATCCCGTTATAGGGCATCTGCGTTATGTATTCGAACAACTTGGTAAATTTTTTCGGCAATACTTTTTTGCAATGGACCGCGAAGAGCTGCCTTTTAATAGAGCTGAACGTTCGTGGGTGTATCGAGCAGCCAAAAACATGGACACAACTATAGCGTTTGGATCAACACGGGATTTACGACCTACTGGTACGGTATTATTTGTAAATTGCCCTTTTCCTGTTTTAGGCCAAGATACAACACCAGTACAAAACATGACTATCGGTGGAGATTGTGAAACACCCTATATAACCAATTCTCTATTTAATATATCAGGGATGAGTTATGGCGCGATATCAAAACCAGCTATTCAAGCATTATCTAAAGGTGCAAAGATGGCGGGTTGTTGGTTAAACACCGGCGAGGGAGGATTGTCTCCCTATCATTTGGAAGGCGCAGCGGATATTGTATTTCAGATTGGCACGGCAAAATATGGTGTATGCGATGAACAAGGCGACTTATGTGACAAAAAATTACGTGAAATCGCATCACACAAACAAGTAAAAATGTTTGAAATTAAACTTAGCCAGGGAGCCAAACCTGGCAAAGGTGGCATTTTGCCCGGTAATAAAGTCACCCGAGAAATCGCTCTTATACGTAACATCCCTATAGGTCAAGATTCAATTAGTCCAAATCGACACCCAGATATTGATAACGTAAGCGAACTCCTCGAGAACATCCACCGTATTCGACGTGTTACAGGAAAACCCGTCGGGTTTAAATGTGTAATAGGTGCTTATGGTTGGTTAGACAACTTATTTGCAGAAATTAATAAGCGTGGCCCTTCTTATGCGCCCGACTTTATCACCATAGATAGCGCGGATGGCGGGACCGGTGCTGCACCAATGAGTTTGATGGATTATATGGGGCTGCCGATAAAGGAAAGCTTACCAATCGTTGTAGACAAATTGATTGAATATGAATTAAAAGACCGTATAAAATTAGTCGCGTCTGGAAAGTTAATCACGCCTGCCGAAGTAGCTTGGGCTTTATGTATCGGTGCAGATTTTATCACATCCGCTCGTGGCTTTATGTTTGCGCTGGGTTGTATACAAGCACTACAGTGCAATAAAAACAGCTGTCCTACAGGCATCACGACCCATAATCCAAGACTACAAAAAGGTCTGGACTCACAGGACAAAGCGATACGCATTAAAAACTATGCGGACAATATCGTAAGGGAAGTGGGTGTCATTGCGCATTCCTGCGGAGTCAAGGAACCACGGGAACTACGTCGGTTCCATGCAAGATTTGTATTGGAAAACGGCCAGTCTATAGCGCTTAATGAATTCTATAACAATCATCAGAATAAGAGAAATTGCCCCTAGTCCTTTGTATTCATGATTAATTAATTCGAATAAAAAACCAAGTGACAGTAATTACCGTCACTTGGACAAAGAAGTCAGTCAACTATGTTAAATTGTAGATAAATTTTGTAATTAGCGCTTCGCTCTATTTCTTTTCAACATCCATAGTAAATTTTTCATTTTGATGCAATTTGAGTAAATCCGCTATTAGTCTTGTGATCGCCAGCATTCACAATACTTGTTCCTAATAACAAAAACACCACAAGGTATGCCAATAACATAGCTTAAACTGCCGAATCTAGCGTTAACTGCATGTATTTGCTAAACAATTCATTCATAATCCTAAATAAATCAGTTGGATCGTCGCGAGGGGATCTAAGGTGCTGAAGATAGCGTGTTTTTCCATTTTTTAAGGCGATCGCGTAGTCACTCTACGTCACTCTACGGGTGAGTCTTAAAAAATGGAAAAACGCGTTAGATTCAGTGCATTAGGCACCCGCAGTCGATCCAACTGATTTATTTAGGATAATGGCAACTGACTCGTAATTAATTTTCTTACTTACTTACCGGGTCGTCTGCCAGCATTAACTCCTTTAATAACACATTTCAATTTGAACAGGCTATTCCGTATAAAAATACTAGGAAATCTCCGCCCATAAAACCTAAGTTATTTTGTTTGTTTTTATTTCTAATAAAAAAAACGATAATAAAGCAATTCACATGATTTAAAACAAGGCAATAAAAATATGAATGATTCCCGGCAGGACAAAATAACATGGAAGCAGTTTAAGCTACTTGCTGAAAAAGCAGGTGTAAAGGACAATGATGAAATCGACTCAATCGATATTGCGTGGGGCAACACTGAAGATTTTGAAATAAATTTCGATGATGATTTTGGCTGGCAGATTTTCCTACAGAGAAAATAATATGACTACGCCAATATTAATATTATTCTCTTATATATAAATATTGACGCCCTTAATAAATAGTTAGTTAAGCACTTTTCAATAGAAACTCTTTCTATTTTTTATCAACCCTGACAGCTAATACATCACATTCTGAATGATGCAACACGCTATTAGCAGTAGAACCCAATAACAAACCTACCCCATGGCGGCCATGTGACCCCACTACAATTAAATCCGCATTTTTTTCTTTGGCAATACGGATAATTTCTCGTTTAGCCGTACCAATTGAAACAACCTGATCTGCTGATTCGATATTCAGACGACGAACAAATTCGCCAAGCTTTTTTTTCACATTATCTACAAGCTCATCTTCATTAATAACCCAACTTGTAGAGGGAATCGGTTCGTTACCCATCATAAAAGGCGGCATGTATTCTACAACATGGATAATACTTAATTTCGTAGCGTTATTCTCTGCGATAGCCATCGCCCGTTGAGCAATCTCGTCCTCGTCTGCCGAAGAAGAAAAGTCAATTGCTACCAATATATTTGTATATTTCGCCATTGTCTTGTCCTAGTTAATAGTCCCTATTTAATAAATAGTTTAATCAGAGTCAGCCTAACCACACTGCATCGTAGTTACGCTTTTATCTAAATTACGGTGTAAATACGTTTCAATACCAGAAATAATTTTGTGGCTCCAATCTTTAGCGGTGCCATTTTCATTCCGGTATAGTGACGTGCTTACCGCAGTACGAACGATTATTTTTACTGCAACCCCATTTGATACTTCTTTGAAGTATATGCCAGCAACAATATTCCAATCCCTCGCAGATACACCATGCTCTCCTCTTATCACATCATCTACAGCGTTAGTTTCTTTTATATCAAATTTGTTCGTTACCAAACTGTATTTTGCCGCCTCAAACAGCGTTTCCTTATCAGCATCAATATAATTAGCGCAATAATCATAATTCCTGACTGAAGGTACGCCTGAAACATGGTCAACAAAGTTAACATCACTGGCCCGCCGGGGCAACGTTGATACAGATGCGCAAGCATATAACATCATGGATATAAGTACGCTCAACAATATCCAGACAATTTTTTTATTTGTTCTATTCATTGACATCTCACGTCCCCGTATATTAATAGAGTTACCATTTGACAATAATTGGTACTTCTACTTATTTATTCCTGGTATTTACCCTAATCTTAAATGCCTTTCTTTTAATGTAGGCTTAGCGCTGTAAACATTAGTAATGTAAGTTTAGCGACCACTGATTACTACAGATTACTCCGATATCAACGCCGGTTCACTAATTAATAACACGTCTCCTGTCCACAATTCTTGTTGCCGGGTAAAATATTTCGCCTCTAACTTTCTAATCCCTATTTTATATGCAAGCAGACTTTCTTGTTGTTCAGATTTTAACACTCCACTTAAATAATCTAATCCACTGGCGTAATCACCTTCTGACAACGGATAAAAAAACAGGTTAAACCGATTTTTTATCGCCACCGTTGAAATATTTCCTGTCCAGATTTCTTTATTGCTCTCCTTAGTACCAATATTTATTGGCCATAATTGAAATAACAATAATTTTTCACCTAATGCGTCATATTTGGTAAACAAAATGGAAGGTGGTTTCCAGTTATGAAAAACCGGTACTAACGGTCGCTTTGGTAATGCTATTTCAGGCGTTAGCAACAGTAATACATTTTTCAGTGTAACCGATACTGGTTTGCTCCAACCAAGCTGGGACAATGTTTGCTCTATCTTTTCTTTATTATTATACCATTGTATTGTCATCGGACTGTCTGTTTCATAAAACACACCTTTTCTAAGCACCGGCATTTGCCGCCAATTTTCCGCCCACCAACTATTACCACTTATGGCTTGCGTAAGCGCTATTTGGTCGTCAGTGCTGCTTGCTTTAAAAACATTAATACCCAACACACTCAATATAAATACAATCCCGATAAAAATCATAATCGCCAAACTTGATCTGCTTAAGCGGGTATAAAGACTTAATACATTAATAACTTTTCCGGCTAGTATAAATATAAGCCAAAAAATAATCGCCAATAACACAAGTAGAATAATAATCCGGGTGATTGCCTGCGTTGCTGCTGTTAACGACGCGCCAAATACGACACCCGGCAATATCACAACGGGCGCCCACAACATTGCAGATAGTACGTTAACTATATAAAATTTTGCTTTGGGCATTTCCATAATCCCGGCGACCGCAGGAATTATGGCTCTTATTGGTCCGAGAAATCGCCCAAGAAAAACACTCTTACCGCCGTGCTTTCTGAAAAATGCCTCCCCCCTAGGAATTAGCGTTGGGTATCGAGATAAAGGCCAAGTACGCTGGAGCTGTTGGTGGTAATGATATCCCAGCCAATAACTGAAACCATCCCCTACAATGGCACCGGCTGTCGCCCAGAAAATACAAGTCCAGATATCCAAAATACCCAAACCAACTAATGCCCCTACACCCAACATCAGCACAACGCCTGGTACTAAAATACCAACCAACACCAACGACTCACTGGCTGCAATTAAAAATATTACCAAGCCAGACCATTGTGAATTGTTCGTTATCCAATCTAATAGTGGCCGAATAGCGTCTAGATTATCCATAAAGATAAATTATGTTAGAGATTAGAAATTATAGTGCACAAACACTATATTCTTTTCATAAATGTTCGATAGAGCAACGGCACTACAAACAATGTCAAAATAGTGGAAAAAGCCAGCCCCCATACAATAGCCGATGCAACAGGCCCCCAAACAAGCGACTTGCCGCCCAGGCCGGTCGCTAATGAAAATAGGCCCGCGATAGTCGTCATGGACGTGATCACGATAGGCACCACTCTACGCCGCGCCGCATAAACCGTTGCGTGCAATACACTCATGCCTGCGTTTAATCGCGTATTCGCCGCATCAATCATCACAATGGCTGCGTTGACTGAAATGCCAACCAGCGCCACAACGCCATATAAGGTAAAAAGACTTAAGGGGTTATTTGTAACCGCCAGACCATATACAACACCGGTAAATGCCATCGGCATAGTCGCCAGTATCATAAAGGGTTGCCAATAACTTTTGAATTGCGTGCCGAGGATAAGATACACAACACCCAGACCAAATAGAAACAACACCAACATCGAATCCAGGCTTTCCTGAATATCATCCAGCTCACCCGAGAAATCAAGATTGACGTTAGGAAACTGCAAGCTCATCGTGTCCCACTTATCAATAACGATATTATTTGCTTCAATCGTATCCATAATATCTTTATCCAAATCCGCTTCAAGAGTAATCGCACGTCTAAAATTATAGTGACGCACGTTGCTCTTGCCTATAGCCGTTTCAATCTTAACTAATTGGCCTAGAGAAACTTCACCACCTTGCGGCAACGATATAGTTTGTCTATATAGCTCCGCGATATCAGATACCGAATGTGGTTTAGCGCGCACCCGGACTTCAAGCTTCTCTCCCTGATCCTGCATACTGGCGACAATTTCTCCATCAACATACAGGCGAATTATCCGAGCGACGTCTGCAGCGTGCAAACCTAATCGGCGTACTGCATCGGCATCCAGTCTAAACTGCAGCTCGTTTTTGCCCGGCGTATCGTCATCACTAATATCTTTAACCGCTGGCATTTTCTTTAATACACCCGTTAACGCGTCAGTTGCCGCACGCAATTCCTCATAACTATCGCCCCGCACCTTGATACTGATAGGCCTTGATGTTGGCGGGCCGCCCGACATAACCAAAAATGATGTACGATCAGGACCCGGCTCAGCCATCACATCAACGCGCATATCCTCAACCATCTGCACAACACCACGCATACCGTTCTTTTTCGCATTCAGGCTTACCATAACCTGCCCATAGACATCCCCGAAAAAGGGAGCAGATTCTGTAATCATTTGCCCGGCAACAGACGCCATCTCGCGCACCTCACCCTCTCTGACGTGCTTTCTTATTACCTTTTCTATAGCCGACACTTTATTCAACGTTTCCTCGAGAGAGGAACCCGGTGGCATTTCAACATTTACGTAAAAAAGCCGCAGTGGATCAAAAGCAAAAAACTTCACATTAACCGCGCCGGTCACCATTAGAATTATTGCGAAACAAAATAATGCAAATACAACAGAAATTGATAACCGGGGCTTGCGTAATACCTTAACTAATAACATGCCATATCGACTGCGTAGCTTTCGAGTCAGCGCTATTCGATGATTATGTATCTTGCTCGTCTTCCTGAAATTTACTTTTGCAGACGAAATATGAACTGGCAACATCCAATATGCTTCAATCAAACTTATCATCAAAGCAACAGACACAACAAATGGAATAACAAACATGAAGTCTCCAAGGATACCTGGCAATAACATTAGCGGCATAAACACCGCGATCGTGGTTAACACGGAAGAAGTCACTGGCTTAAAGACTTCTTTTAGAGACGCTATTGAAGCATCCATCGCTTCCGCACCCCGTTGCAATCGATAGTAAATTGCCTCAACTACAACGACCGCATCGTCCACTAACATACCTAATACAATCACTATAGCAAGCAACACAGACTGATTTAATGTTTCGTTCGCCACACCAAGTACCAAAAAAGTACCGGCAAGGGTAAAAGGTATTCCTATACCAATAAAGAACGCAATGTGCCATCCCAAAAAAACCCAGGTGACTAACGCTACCAGCAGCAAACCTAATATTGCGTTACTTTGCATTGTATCTAACGCATCCCGAGTCATCTGCGTTTGGTCGTCAATAAGAACAATTTTTACGCCGAATTGATCGAGTAGCTTATTTTTTTCTTCTATATAGGCTAAAATATCCTCAACAACTTTAAGTGTGTTGGTATGGCCTTTTTTCGTAATCGACATCATGATAGCAGGCGCATCATTGAACAACACAAGTTCGTTCGATTTTTCACGGCCCCGGCTAACATCTGCAAGCGCTTCTACTGGCACATTTCCTTTTGCACTGATTACTGGCAATCTGGCAATATAAACTGGGTCACTGTCCCTGCCAATAAGCCGCACCAACCATTCCTGCTTCCCCAAACGCATATTACCGGCGGATATATCGTTGAATTGCGCAGCGATTGAATCTGCCAATTGTGTCGCGGTTATTCCATATGCACGCAGTTTCTCAGGATAAAAGTCCACCTGTAGTTCCGGGTCATCTAAACCTGATGTATTAACGTCATCCACACCTTTTATATGTTCAATATCTTCTTTCACACCCAACGCTAATTTACGAAGTAATTCGTCCTTGGCATTACCGCTCACAGCAACGATGGCACTTGGAAAACCATTAGCTGTTGTTATTTCCAAAATCGAAGGATCATTTGCGCTCTGCGGTAATTCGGTGTTTGCTTTATTCTGGATCTCACGTCGCAGATCATTTATTCGTTTATCAAACGTACGGTCGCTAATGTCTTCAAACCGAATTAATATACTTGAAAGGCCTTCCCGGCTATTGCTAGAGACAAACTTAACATCAGAGACTTGCTGAACAGCATCCTCAATAGGGTCCGTGACAAGCTTTTCAACATCTTCTGCGGAAGCACCGGGTAATGAAGTGATAACACTGATCCAGTTGAAGTTTATTTCCGGATCCTGAGAGCGAGGAAGCTGCAGGTAAGATAAAAAGCCAATCACTAGAATAACGGCAAAAGTAATATTTGCCAAAACATGATTTTCCAGAAAGCTACGCAGCATTTTTTACTGTTGCTTTACTTTAACAACGCTACCGTCTTCAACCCGGTAACGCCCATCCACGATAACAGATACCGTTTCGGGTAATTGCGATTGCTCAACAGGCTGCCCTTCTTTAGCATTAGTTAATTTTATAAACTTTGATTTGTTATCTTTCAAGATAAAGATGCCCAAATCCCCGTCACGCCGCACCGTTAGATCGGCAGGGATGTGCGGAGCTGATTTTTGCCACTCAATTTTCCCAAAAGCGCCCGGCAAATCAGTCTTATTTTCACCTGTCGAATCGACAGCTCCCCCAACAAAAGAAAACCGCACTTCCTGACTTCTTTCAAATGAGTCATAAGCTGGCGTGATGTTTTTTAAAGAGATATTAAATCGTCCACCTTGACTTACCAGTTCAATCTGTTTTGCAGAGCTTAAGGAAACAACATCATTAGATTGTATTTTTGCTGAGACCTCTAGGTGCTCAGCATCAACTATGTGAATAAGTGGCGTACCTATGCTGGCCAACTCGCCTACATGCCCTAATCGCTCTTTAACAATTGCTTTGAATGGTGATTTAATCGTACACTTATCCAAATTTCTTTTCGCAATATCCCGAGATGCTTTCTGGGCCGCATACTCGCTTGTTAATGCCTTTAGATCTGATTCTCTTTGTTTCAACAACTCTTCAGAGACTACTTTTTGGTTCGACAACCTTTTCGCGCGTTGTAATTGATACTCTGCCAAATCGCGTTTTGCTGCGATTGATTGTAACGCGGCTTTCGAACGATCGAATTCGAGCTGATAATAACTAGAATCCAATTGCAAAAGAACCGACCCACGTTCTACAGTTTGCCCGACATCCACAGCAATATTTTCAATAACCGCATTTACTTCTGCACTTAATTTACTATTATTCAAACTCACTACGGAGGCTGGCACATGAACAACTGGATAGATCGCGAGCTGTTTAAACGACTTTACGCTAACAGGTATATCTGCGTCCGCCGCAAGCTGCAAAGGAAAAACGAACAATGCGGCGACCCATAATCCCTTATTTAGCTTTTTCATTCTTCTTTGTATAAATAAGTTTGTATAAATAAGTGTGTTTAAATACATTGCTTACAATACACTACAGTGTCGCGAGTACTTTTTCAGCAGCTATTAATGTTTTATTTATCGCCTCATCGTCATGCGCACTTGCACTTGAAACAAACCCGGTTTCGTATGCAGATGGGGCAAGATAAACACCTTGCTCTAGCATACCGTGAAAAAACAATTTAAACCTATCGATATTACATTGGGTCACCTGATTAAAACGCGTAATATTGGATTCTTCACTGAAGAAAAAACCAAACATACCACCAACCTGATTGGTGGTCATGGGTATTCCCGCTGATTTAGCCACTTCAGCCAGGCCATTCACAAGCTTTTCCGCGGTCTGTGATAATTGATCATGAAATCCTGGTTTTGAAATCAAATTTAATGTCGCCAGTCCTGCGGCCATAGACACAGGGTTACCCGACAATGTACCTGCCTGGTAAATTGGCCCCAATGGCGCAACCTGCTGCATAATTTCCTCTTTCCCACCAAAGGCACCTACTGGGAGGCCACCACCTATCACCTTGCCTAACGTTGTCATATCTGGGGTAATACCATAGTATTCTTGTGCACCCCCAAGCGACACTCTAAAACCCGTCATCACTTCATCAAAAATAAGCACACTTTTGTATTCATCACATACTGCCCGTAAGCCTTCAAGAAAACCAGGGACCGGGGGAATACAGTTCATATTACCTGCCACCGGTTCAACTATAATACACGCGACCTGATGCCCAATATGCGAAAACGTTTCGCGTACTTGGTCAATATCATTGTAATTGAGCGTAATTGTGTGCTCTGCTAATGCAACAGGCACACCTGGTGACGTGGGCACGCCTAATGTTAACGCGCCTGATCCTGCTTTAACCAATAACGAGTCTGAATGCCCGTGATAACACCCCTCAAATTTAACTATTTTGTCGCGCCCAGTAAACCCGCGTGCCACCCGAATAGCGCTCATCGTTGCCTCGGTCCCGGAATTCACCATTCTTACCAAATCGATCGAAGGCACCAGTTCACATACTTTATTGGCCATCACAGTTTCAATCGACGTGGGCGCACCAAAACCAAGACCATTGCTAACGGTTTCCTGAACAGCTTGCAAGACTTCCGGATGGGAATGACCAACAATCATCGGCCCCCATGAACCAACATAATCGACATAACGATTATCGTCTTCGTCGACAACATAAGCACCCTCACCTTTTTTGAAAAATACCGGATCACCGCCAACGCCATTGAATGCTCTGACTGGGGAATTTACTCCACCAGGTATATGTTTTTTTGCTTCTAAAAATAAAGCATGTGATTTAGTCATTGTTACATCCTTACTTATCTTATATGAATACGCTTATATGATTACGAGTAAAATATATGCCGTTTGAAAAACGCTAATTGAAATATGCTAATGCGTCTACTTTCCCCCCTAAAACAGACGAGCATAATGTTGCGCGGCTACTTCAATGTTTTCCTGATTAAATAACCCGCCAACGATTGCCAGCATGTCTGCACCCGCGTTAATAAGGGTTCGGGCGTTTTCATGAGTGATGCCGCCAATTGCCACTATAGGCACATAAACATGCGGTTTAGCTGAATGTAAAAGCTCTATTTGTGCAGGAATTGCACTTGGTTTTGTTTTAGAAGGGAAAAAACACCCGAAAGCAACGTAGTCCGCCCCACTTTGTTGCGCCCTTAAAGCATTTTGGAAACTATCATAACACGAGGCTCCAATAATACTGCCTGCCCCCATAATTTCCCGAGCCTTTCGTATCAACATGTCGTCCTTGCCCAAATGTACGCCGTCACAACCCAATGAGTGCGCCAGCTCTACATCATCGTTAATAATAAATGGCACATTATGCGATTGACACAATTCCAGTAATATCTGTGCGTCCTGTTTGCGTTGTGTCTCTGAGCCATTTTTATTCCTGTATTGTATCAGCGCCGCACCGCCTTTTATCGCGTTCGTTACTTGTTGTGCAATCTGTTTCGAACAGTGTTTCGAACCTTGTTTCGAACCAATGACCTCTGCATCCGCAATCGCATACAATCCCTTCAAGGTGTACTTGATGAGGTGTTTGTCACGATGCATCTAACTCGACTCCCCCGCCATGCCCACTAAGAGTTTCCTCTCTGCGCGCCCAAAACAACCGGTTTGGCAAATGTTGCCCCATACCGATACGATAACCATGTTTCAACGTATCCCATGTGTACTCTTGCGCTTCATTAAATGCAGAATAAGGATCCAGACCTTGCGCCAGCAATCCGGCAATAGCGGCCGACAAAGTACACCCTGAACCATGGTAACGAAATGGCAAACGTTCCCAAGTATACGTTTCCAACTGACGCGAATCACCATAAAGGGTGTTTATTACGTCTTTGGTACTCTCATGCGTACCCGTAATTAATAAAAACTCACATCCCGTTTCAAGAATTTCTTGTGCGCGCGATTCCAGATTGTCTCCCTCTGGCGCGAAGACGACGACCTCTTGCGAATTTGGTGTTAAAACCGTCGTCAATGGAAATAATAAATTTACCATCTCCTCGGCTGTCTCATCATCAACCAACAAACTACCACCACCACTTTCTATAATAGGGTCGAGCACAACAGGCACTTCGGGGTAATCCATTAATATTGCATGAATTGCTTCGACATTTTCAGCTGAACCAAGCAAGCCAATCTTGATTGCAGCGATGGGCATGTCTTCCAATACAGCTCGCGCCTGATCCATAACTGTAATCGCATCAATGGGTTCAATTCGTGACACATCTTCTGTGTCCTGCACAGTAATCGCAGTAATCACGGGCGCGGTGTGACATCCCATGCTCGCAATTGCTTCAATATCTGCCTGTACGCCAGCGCCACCACTGGGATCATTTCCAGAAAAAACCAAAACAACAGGAACGGGTGGTCGATCGTTCATCATGCTTCCTTTTTATATTATGTGGTGGCCGTCGTTAGGTAAACAGTCTTGCCGGCATATTTTGAACTAAAGCACAATACCGGAAGCGACTTAATATTAACATATTATTTCGAGGCTAATTATACACCACAATATTGTGATTATATTCATATTATTTGCCTGAAATTACATAACCCGGAATTTCAAATAACAGAGAGATAGGAAAACAGGACCGAAATACAGCTAAATTGGTTTAACAACAACTAACAGAATAATACCGAAAAGAAGAAATACCGGAAACTCATTTAACCACCGATAGAATTTATGCCCGTGCCGGGTGTGACTTACTTTAAATTCCTGTACCAGTTTCCAGCAGTATATATGATATACAATAAGCGTCACAACCATCGCCAATTTTGCGTGTAACCATGCCGTATTGGCGTAACTTTCCCAAGCATACGCCAGTAACAACCAAACACCAAAAATCGCGGTGGCAACAGCACCTATCGTCATAATGACGAACAATTTAAATTCCATGACTTTAAATCGCTCGCGCCCCGGCTCATCTTCACACGCCGCATGGTATACAAACAACCGCGGCAAATAGAATAACCCGGCAAACCAAGTAACCATAAAGATAACATGAAACGCTTTTACCCAAAGCATATAGATTCCTCTACCAGCAATATTTGCAGCAGTTCTTAGCTATTTACTAAGATCTGTTAAGTCATCACCAAGGCGTGTCACAGGCACCTCAGCGCTTGTTACAGGCACGTCGGCAAACGAATAACCGCATACCTTAATTACGGGTTTCATTTGAGATTCCGTTCTTGGGAATTTTCTGCAATTTGGCGGTCGAAATTTATAAGCTGCACAACTACTTTTGCCATCAGAGTCGGTCTTTAGAAAAGCGCATGTAAATGGCAATCGACAACATTCGCCACACTGATTACAATTCCCGATTCTCCGCTTATCTACTGGTAGCACAGATGTTAATGTTCGTACAAATTTTTGAATCATTAATAAATTCTCGAATATATCCCTGGTTTTAATTTCCACATAATTTTACAGCATACTGCTATCATTACAACGATGGTAAATATATCATCTGAGATAAAAAAATAAACATATTAAATAAGATGATATACGTTTTTTTCTATACTGCCGATTTTCTTTAGAAACCTCTGATTTATGCAAGGAGGACATTTACAACACGTCAAAAGTTCCTTTGCATACTAAATAAAACTTTCGTTAATAACGATAATGGGTGTTTACAATTTCACTTGTTAATACACCATATACCTTTATTATGTCCAGTCGCTTGATTCGCGCCACATAAAGCATGCTTGCATTTGAACTTTTCAGCATAGCGACGGCTTCCTGTAATGTTGCTTGTATATTTATTGGTGCGGTGTTATAGCGCTGAGCTGGAATTTCTAATAGATCGATTTGCTCATCTGTGATGTTGTTATCATCCCGCTCTTTACTATTGATGTAACGCACCAAGTCCGCGGCCAATAACAATGTTTTTGGTTCAGTTGATTCGGTTTCTTGAATCAATACCCATGCAGGATTCGTATTGAGCAAATCTTTTGCTTGCTGCAAAGACACTAGCCGTGGCATAACAACAAACGATGGGTCCATAACACTGGCAACACCTACTCTTCTTAGGGACTGGGTCACCGGATCATTTTGATAATCTAACCCACGTGCTTTTAATAACGACATAAAAACAGATTCTTTCTTGAATACGTGATTACTGGTCATCGATGCTATAATGACAGCCAGCATAGCCGGCAATATGATGTCCGGATTCGCAGTCAATTCCAGCAATGCCATTAATGCAGCCAGTGGCGCTTGCAATGTTGCAGCCATCATTGCCCCCATGCCCAGCATTGCGTAATAACCAATAGACGCAAGCTGAGCAGGATAAAAAGACTCTACCAGCAGGCCTATTACCGCGCCACCAACAGCGCCGATCACTATTGTTGGACCAATTAACCCGCCAGGCAAACCAAATCCAAGACCGAAAGTGGTCGCTAGCATCTTCACTAATAAGATACTTAACAACGAAGTCATACCAATTTGACCAAGCAACGAACTGTTCACTGTGTCATAACCTACACCCATAATTTCAGGTACCCAGATTGCACAACACCCGGTAACGACACCCGCTATAGTCATTCTTTGCCAAATAGAAAATCGATGGCTCCATTTAGTAAATTGCTGTAACAAATTTATAAATAAAGAAGCGAGTATGCCCATACTAATGCCAATGAGTATAATAAACGGCAACTCAGACAAAGAACCTATCTGAATATTAGGAATGATAAACGCGGGTTCCGGTCCAAATACCCACCGGGTAAGTACAGTGGCACTGACCGCAGCTAATATAACAGGTGCAAACCCGGCGATGGTATATTCCAACATAACAACTTCCATAGCGAATACGACGCCGGCAATAGGCATATTAAATGACGCCGCAATAGCAGCAGCTATTCCACACGCAACCAGCGCCCGAATTGAATTATTTGGCAGGGTCAACCACTGTCCAACCAGACTCCCGCTGGCGGCACCCAAGTGAATCCCCGGCCCTTCCCGACCAGCAGAATGCCCACAAATCAAACTTATCGCCGCGCCCACAAATTGCAACACTGCATTTTTTAAGGGTAAATGCGCCTGATGATAGGCAAGACGTTCCATTACATGAACAACGCCAACCTGCCTGCCCCCCTTATCTATCCATTGGAACAATAAACCTATTAACAGACCACCGAGCGATGCGATTATTAAACGAGCGGTAATTGACAACGCTTCGTAGTTTTCTAATAAACCGCCAGGTAGAAAGGAAACTTGGACTGATTCTATCGTTAAACGAAACAAAATAATCACGCCACCCGCTAAAATTCCACAGCAAAGCCCCAACAATGCCAGTAAAGGTGAAATTTCTACGGAGGCCAGGCGCAATCTTAAATTGTCTAACACACTAAATCCGCCCTTTCCATAATGATAAAAATATTTTTAGTATACTAGG
>JAADIM010000035.1 GCA_013151345.1 Gammaproteobacteria bacterium | reverse complement strand
TGACCTGAGAAAGTCGGCTAGTTTAAGGCATCCTTGAACGCTTTGCCAGCCTTAAAAGTCGGTACTTTGGCTGCTTTGATTTGGATAGTCTCACCCGTTTTGGGATTACGACCAGTACGAGCGGCACGATCGCGAACAGAAAATGTACCAAAACCCACCAAAGTGACCTGATCACCTTTTGATAACGTTTGTGTCACAGCGCTGATCATAGCATCCAAGGCACGGCCTGCGGCTGCTTTTGACACATCAGATTCATCGGCAATTTGATCTATTAATTCGGTTTTGTTCACAGACACTTCCCCTCGGTTGGGCTATTTTTGAAGAAACATATTGTTGTTAGATGACAAATAAAGATGCGCAAACCAAACTCGTTTGATTTGAATATGATAATGGCTAGCGCGGAATTAGGGTAGTTTTATACCAATTGCATCGAAGTCGTGTCAAGCATGCTTTATTAATAACTGATATTAAAAAAATGATGATACTAATGCAACAGTTTTTTACATTTTTTACATTTTTCAGAACAGCATGAGCAATTTTCATTCAAAATTAAATTGATTTTTACTTTCCAACATTTTTACTCCTCAAAAAAAGTAACTCAATACAAAAAAAACCAACTGCCTTATTTGTGACAATTGGGTTTTTAATATTTAACTTGTTTGATCTATATAGTTTAAACTTTTAATTTCAATATTGTATATAAGTAACTAAACAGTATTAATGAGCGCGCACACGCCCACCCTTCTTCGATTTTCTCGTTGTTGTATGTTGACTCACGTCGTTGTTTTTTACATCAACATCAACCAAGGGTTGAGGCATTTCCGTCAATGCGATCTGCCAAACCTCATCAATCCATTTCACTGTCTTAATATCGAGTTGGTCTTTAATGTTAGCAGGTATATCAGCAAGATCGCGTTCATTCTCATCGGGGATAAGTACCGTTTTAATCCCACCACGATGTGCCGCCAATAATTTTTCTTTTAACCCTCCGATGGGAAGCACTTCACCTCGAAGCGTAATTTCCCCAGTCATGGCAACATCAGATTTCACTGCGATACCTGTCAGTGCAGAAATAAGTGCCGTACACATACCGATACCGGCACTTGGTCCATCCTTCGGAATGGCGCCTTCTGGAACGTGGACATGAATGTCCTTCGTTTCATAAAAATCTTGCGCGATACCTAGCACATCTGCTCGGCTTCTGACGACGCTCATCGCAGCCTGAATAGACTCTTTCATGACATCGCCCAACTGACCGGTCACACTATGCTTACCTTTGCCTGGTACAATAGCGGTTTCAATCGTTAATAGCTCGCCACCCACCTCAGTCCATGCCAACCCGGTAACCTGACCGACCTGATCATTATCTTCTGCTCGTCCATACCGAAAACGACGAACCCCCAGATACTTATCAAGGTTTTTAGGGTTAATCGTGATTTTTTTATCTTTGCCATCCAACAAAATTTCTTTCACAACTTTACGACACACTTTAGAAATTTCACGCTCAAGATTCCTCACACCTGCTTCTCGCGTGTAGTAACGAATGATATCCCGGATAGCGCCTTCGTTGATGTTGATTTCAGTTTTTTTCAATCCATTATTTCGCAATTGTTTAGGTGCTAAATAACGCATGGCAATATTTGCTTTTTCATCTTCCGTATAGCCGGGAATGCGTATTACTTCCATCCTATCCAGCAGCGCACCCGGTATGTTTAACGTATTGGATGTCGCTATAAACATCACATCCGATAAATCATAATCGACTTCCATATAATGATCGTTAAAAGTGTTATTTTGTTCCGGATCAAGTACTTCTAAAAGCGCAGATGCCGGATCACCACGAAAATCCTGTGCCATCTTGTCAATTTCATCAAGTAAAAATAATGGATTGCGTGCTTCCACCTTTGACAAATTCTGGATTATCTTGCCAGGCATCGCGCCGATATAGGTACGTCGATGACCTCGAATTTCAGCTTCATCACGTACACCACCTAATGACATACGGGTGAATTTGCGATTTGTCGCGCGCGCAATAGATTTACCTAACGATGTTTTACCCACACCTGGCGGCCCAACAAGACACAATACCGGTCCTTTTAATTTTTTGACACGTTGCTGAACAGCAAGGTATTCAAGAATTCGTTCCTTAACTTTCTCCAGGCCATAATGATCTTCTTCAAGTACAGCTTCGGCCGCAGCCAAATCACCACTGACTTTAGTGTGTTTTTTCCACGGCACATTAACTAACCAGTCAATATAGTTTCTAACAACCGTTGCCTCAGCAGACATTGGCGACATCATTTTTAATTTATTTAATTCACTGCTGGCTTTTTCCTTGGCTTCTTTCGACATACCGGCTTTTTCAATTTTATTCGCCAGATCGTCTAGCTCATTATGCGACTCATCCATATCACCTAATTCTTTCTGGATAGCTTTCATTTGTTCATTGAGATAATACTCGCGCTGGCTTTTTTCCATTTGCTTTTTAACGCGACCGCGAATGCGTTTCTCAACTTGCAGCAAATCGATTTCTGATTCCATGAGTACCACAAGATGTTCAAGTCGATCGCGAGGGTGCTCGATCTCTAGAATTTTTTGTTTCTCTTCAACTTTAAGTGACATATGAGCAGCAACGGTGTCTGCCAATCGTCCTGGGTCTTCTATGTTAGCCAGTGACGATAAAATTTCAGGCGGTACTTTTTTATTTAGTTTTACGTATTGATCAAACTGCGCGAGTACAGAACGCAACAATACTTCAGATTCACGTTCTTCAAGTTGAATCGGATCAAAGGTCGAAACTTGCGCGTTAAAATATCCTTCCGTGTCCAGCACACTAATGATACGTGCACGTTCGCTACCTTCCACAAGCACTTTAATGGTGTCGTCAGGTAATTTTAGCAACTGTAATATATTTGCAAGCGTGCCAATTTCGTAAACATCCTTTACTTCAGGATCATCTTGCACTGCACTCTTTTGCGCGCACAATAAAATTTGTTTGTTATTATCCATCGCCGCTTCAAGCGCCCGAATAGATTTGTCTCTGCCAACAAACAATGGAATAACCATATGTGGATAAACAACCACATCCCGCAACGGTAATACCGGTACAATACTTGACTTCTCTTTAACTTCTGATGTCATTTTTTATGCTCCGAACGTTGGACTCGCTGACTGATGAGGCATTTAAATCGGGCCCATGGAATACACCACCTACACAGAATGTAACGGCCTACAGTTATTTTCCATTAGAATGGTTTCTTTAAATTTCTAAATCTTTCAATCATTACGAACAATATGCTAACGATGAGGATTACTGACGAAAATTTCAAGATTAATTTGTAAATATTCGGGAAACAAGCGATTTATTATGTAAATTAGATAATTTTATTGTACGGTAAGAAAGTTACAATGCAGGATATCAGCATAAAATATTAAAAAAAGGGTATAAAAAAGAGCATATTATATCGATATGCTCTTTTGTTAATCAGACATCCCTAAACTAAGAGTTAGGTCGAAAAATGGGTTAAGTGTTTAGTCTGCCGCAGCTTCTTTATTGGACTCTCCACCCTCGTAAATCATTAACGGTCGTGATTTACCCACTATCGAATCTTCGTCAACAATAACCTTACTAACATTATTCATAGAAGGCAGTTCATACATGGTATCCAGCAATGCTTGTTCCATTATGGATCGCAGACCACGCGCACCTGTTTTCCTTTCCATGGCTTTCTGAGCGACAGCACGCAGTGCTTCTTCCCTGAAACTCAGTTCGCAGCCTTCCATTTCGAATAATTTGCCGTATTGTTTGGTAATCGCATTCTTCGGCTCGGTAAGAATACGTACCAACGCACTTTCATCCAGCTCTTCGAGGGTCGCCATAACCGGTAGACGGCCTACAAATTCCGGTATCAGACCATATTTGATCAAATCTGGTGGCTCTATGTCATGCAGTACTTCGCCGATCTTTCTCTCTTCATCCTTACCTCTGACTTCTGCAGAAAAACCGATGCCACTTTTTTCTGATCGATCGCGAATAATACGATCAAGCCCATCAAAGGCCCCACCACAAACAAACAGAATATTTGCCGTATTAACTTGCAAAAATTCCTGCTGGGGATGCTTACGACCACCTTGCGGTGGCACAGACGCGATGGTACCTTCTATCAGCTTTAATAATGCTTGTTGTACACCTTCACCGGAAACATCACGCGTGATGGAGGGGTTATCTGACTTTCTTGAAATCTTGTCTATTTCATCAATGTATACGATACCGGTCTGCGCTTTTTCGACATCATAATCACACTTTTGTAATAGTTTTTGAATTATGTTTTCGACGTCTTCACCCACATAACCTGCTTCAGTGAGTGTTGTTGCATCAGCAATCGTAAACGGTACGTTCAATAATCGAGCAAGCGTTTCAGCCAACAGAGTTTTACCACTCCCCGTCGGGCCAATTAAAAGGATATTGCTTTTTGCAAGCTCAATTTCATCTTTTCGGTTCGATGCATTCATTCGCTTGTAATGATTATATACCGCAACCGCCAATACCTTTTTAGCGCGCGCCTGACCGATGACATACTCATCAAGGATCGAATTTATTTCTTCAGGACTAGGCAGTTTACCACCCGTCAATCGCGAGGATTTTTCCTGAACTTCTTCACGAATGATATCGTTACACAGCTCAACACATTCATCACAGACAAATACTGAAGGCCCTGCTATGAGCTTACGGACCTCATGCTGGCTCTTGCCACAAAAAGAACAATACAGTAGCTTATCGCCATCATCACCTTTGTTTTGTTTGTCGTCACTCATCGATATTTCACCTGTAAAATATTGGTACTTCTTAAAACTAACAGCTTGAACCTATTTTTGTTTGCATATTGAAGTTGCGCATCGAGCCTGTCTTTGCTGGCGCTCCCGACGCCACACCAACCCTGTGCTACTTTCTGTTACTTTTCCGTTACTTTGGCACTACACGCTGATGGAGAACACTATCAATGAGACCGTAGTCAACTGACTCCTGCGCACTCATGAAGCGGTCTCGATCTGTATCGTCCTGAATAGTATCGATAGGTTGATCGGTATGTTTAGCTAAGATGGCATTTAACCGTTCGCGAGTTAGCAAAATTTCTTTTGCATGAATTTCGATATCGGACGCCTGGCCTTGAACACCGCCTAATGGTTGATGAATCATGACGCGTGCGTGGGGTAAACAATAGCGTTTCCCCGCTGCACCAGCAGTTAATAGCAGTGCACCCATACTTGCGGCCTGGCCAATACACATCGTGCTGACATCTGATTTGATAAATTGCATTGTGTCATAAATTGCCAAACCTGCGGAAACCGAACCACCAGGCGAATTAATATAAAAATGTATATCTTTATCTGGATTCTCGGACTCCAGAAACAACAACTGTGCGACTACTACATTCGCGACATAGTCATCAACAGGACCGACCAAAAAAATAACACGTTCTTTTAAAAGTCTGGAATAAATGTCATAGGCCCGCTCCCCCCTGGAAGACTGCTCAACAACCATCGGAACAAGATTAAGACCTGTAATTTGTTCTGCATTCATGTTTCTAATATCGGACATTAAACGGCTTCCTTTAAATCATTTTGTGTCTTATGTTCCAAGAGAAAACCTATTGTTTTCAATGTTTTCAGTAATCATTTTAGGGCATATAGCGCTATTTGTCAGGCAACAGTCTGCCCCGGTTTCATTAATGCGTCAAATGTTGTTTTTACATCCTTTAGCTTAACCTGAGTGCTGATCCATTCAACTGTTTCATTCTCTAGGGCAACGGATTCGACCTCCGCCAGGCGATTATTATCGCCGTAGTAATACTGTAGCACTTCTTGTGGTTTTTCGTAACTTGAGGCTATATTTTCCACTAATTCCCGTACTTTTTTTGGTTCTGCTTTAATGTTATTTTGCTTTACTGTCTCGGATAACACCAAGCCCAGTGTTACTCGCCTACGCGCTTCTTTCTCTAACACTGAGGAAAATGCGTCCGGCCCACCCTCCTGGCTGTTCAATTGCCCGGCAGTCACACCGCTTCGAGTCTTTAGCGTATCAATTTCTTTATCTATAAGTGAATTGGGGACTTCAATTTGATTGATTTCTAACAATTTATCCATAACATTTTGTTTTAATACAGATTTTATTTTTTCATTCAGCTCTTTTGTCATACTGTCTTTTACATCTTTGCGTAATGCTTCTTGGGTACCCGCAGCGATGCCAATACCTTTGATAAATTCTTCATTAATCTCCGGCAGAACCGGTTCTTCGACAGTAATCACCGTTACTTCAAATTTTACAGGTTTACCGGCAACCTCGGCGCTCTGGTAATTATCGGGAAATTTAAGATCCAGAGTACGGGATTCAGCCGATTTGGCCCCTTCTAACTGTGTTTCAAATCCTTCAATCATGCGTTTCGAACCAAGTTCAATCGGCAGTGCCTTGCCTTCACCGCCGTCAAATGGCTTGTCATCAATAAACCCTTGAAAGTCGATCGTTAGCTTGTCGCCTTGTTTACTGGCTCTATCCACCCCTTTCCATTCAACTTTCTGGATACGTAAGCGTTCGATAACACTATCTACATCGGCGTCTGAGATATCTGCAACTGGTTTTTCGATTTCAACGCCGTCAAATGCCGCTAGTTTGATCTCAGGATAAATTTCAAATGTAGCACTATATTCAAATGCCTGCCCCGCTTCTCGCGCTTTGGGTTCAATTTGCGGCTTATTGGCTGGATTTAATTTTTCCTGGGTGACCGCTTCATAAAATGTGGATTGTAAAATCTCACCTTCGACTTCTTGCTGTACCTGAGCGCCATACGTGCGCTTAATTACGCTCAACGGTACTTTTCCTGGCCTGAATCCTTGAATTTTTGCTTTAGATGTGAGGGACTGTAGACGTTTTTGAATTTCAGTTTCAATTTTTTCGGCCGGTACTGTCACGGTTAATTTACGCTCAAGTCCACTCTTTGATTCAACTGATACTTGCATAGCTCGCCCTCTTTAGTGCTATTTCTCTTTAATTAATATAACTAAGTCTATAACTATCATGCATGGAAAATTCAACAAGATGAAAGAAAATGGTGCGAGAGGAGAGACTCGAACTCTCACAGGTTTCCCCACTGGAACCTAAATCCAGCGCGTCTACCAATTCCGCCACTCTCGCTAAAATCATACTGGCAATATGTAAAAAACAAAGCCCGACGGTGGCACGTCAGGCTAGTTCAAAAATGGTGGGCCGTGTAGGGATCGAACCTACGACCCGCGGATTAAGAGTCCGCTGCTCTACCAACTGAGCTAACGGCCCATCACAAACTGTTGTTTATTCTTTTACAAACTCTATAACTAAATGCTTATTACTAAATAGCGGTCTTTTGCAGGTTGACAAAAAATGGGGTGGACGATGGGGCTTGAACCCACGACAACCGGAATCACAATCCGGGACTCTACCAACTGAGCTACGCCCACCATCACGAAACCTTAAAAAAACCTT
>JAADIM010000120.1 GCA_013151345.1 Gammaproteobacteria bacterium | reverse complement strand
AGGGCTCTTAGAGCACCCTTTTTGAATATGAAATAAATTTTGTCAGCATGACGTAGATCACGTATTTGATTACGGTTGTTGATTTTTTATTCTTCGTTTGTATAGTTCAACATGCGTTTCTATGGCCAGCTATAAAAAATTCAACGACCAAAACATATTGTCTACTCAGTCTGAAATGGCGATAATCTGTTGAATAAACTAAAGATTGTGATATAACATTGTTGCTATGGAATTGCCGGTCGACATAAAAAAGCTGAGCGCACCAGAAAAGGACGCGTTAATTATGGAGCAGCATAAAATGCTCCATGAGCAGATTATTTCGGTGCTTCTAATTGTTGCTGGCTTTGCTCATTGGACTGAAAATGAAGCCGGCACCGTGACGCTGATGGCGAGGGCAGTCTATTTTGTCGGCATGTTTGCCTGCACCGTTCTCTTTAACGTCCCCCCTAAACAATTTGCTCGCGAGACTAGATCCAAATAGTGCTAGAGCGCATCAGGTTTGGTCCCGCTATCTAAAAACCTGGAAAAACTGGAATCATCTGCGAACTGTTAGCTCGCTTGTGACTTGCATTCTTTGTATTTGGCTTTTATCTAATTATTAAATATGAATTGCCATGCGAATGCGTATCAATTTTTCTTTTAGAAGAGGAAGAACAGGAACACTGATACTTTATACCCGCTCTTTTTTTAGTATTCGTCCTTAATGCGAAAAAGCACCGAGAAATTAACGAAAGTTGAATCAACATCAAAGTCCAGATCAATACTGCTACCGCCAGTACCATTATAATCACCAATATATCTACCGCGAAGATGGCTGGCAGCAACTGAAAAGGTCGCTACTTTTGGTAAATGAATATTGACACCAATGACCGGTCCCACTGCAAGTCCGACCACATCACCGCTTATATTTAAACCATTAATATTGATCTTCTTGTAAACCGCCACATTCATTCTTGGCCCAACCCACAACCGCACATATTTATTTCTTAAAGCCCCAAATCCAAAGTCATGGGTCATTGTATAACCTTTATATTTTATTGTACTGGATTCGTCTTCTGCTTTCGTCAGTGAAAAACTGATAATTGAAAAGTTTGTTTTTCGCAACACTGGAATCGATTACAAACCCATAATTTGTAACATCAAAATTGATCCTTGATGAAAAACTATTATCGTTGTCACCCCATTTTTCATCTGCTACACCAGACGTAAAGCCAATACCTGTTACATAACTTTCGTTTCCACACATGAATGCCGGCAAAGCCAACAGCACGCTAAATATTTTTTTACTTCCATGGCACCACCCTTATTTAATTTTTATGAAAAAAAACACTTATACCTATAACAAACTTATTTCTCTATCACAAAAAATGGGCAGGTGTTGAAAAGTCGAGGAGGTCAGATTGCTTGTATCATACCCAAGAAACAAAAAGTTATTTTTTTTAAATTTTTTAACTGTGATACAAGCAACCTGAGCCCATACTTTTTTTGACACAAGTAACCTAACCCCTTGCCTTTCATTACTTCTTAAACACTACCCATGTTTTCTATATTGGCGATAAGATAATTCAAATTTTTCCATATCTTCTTGTGTATAGCCACTTTCTTTACGTAATTCATAAATTCTTTTTTTAAGTTTTTTGGTGAAACGCTGAAAATCATTGTGATAAACACTGTCTGAATCAATTCCTCTCATAAGTATTGTTCCCTTTAAAAAAACATTCCATTAATGGCACTTTTTCTATTTACAAAACAGACCGTACATGGAACATGTGTTGAATGTTTTTTTAAAGGATGAATCTCAGATGAAAAGGATATTCTCAAATATCAGATCCCTTTGATCGCAGATAACGTCGGTAATAATGTCGGATACCGAGATACCCTAGATAGAGCAGTATCCGTACTACAACTGCTGACAGAGCTGAACTTGTCTGAGGACTTGTCACCTGGAGCGGAAAATGGACGTTACTGGGTACAGTTGATGTTGATTGATTCACTCAAATATATGAGTGATGCTCTTGATAACAAAACAACCAATGATTGAAACAACATAAAACTTTATTAAACACGAGTTGAATAAACCGGGCCCCAACAAACTAAGCAGACTTAAAGTATGCAATAGAGTTATTAAGAATCATGTCTTTTACCAAAGGTGTTATTTGCTGTCTCAGGCTTCCCATTTCCAATTTAGAAAAAATTGTATGTGGGAAATGGGAGACCCCAATGGCACTTAGTTAAGCGCAAGTTTATTCCTTGTTGTAACTGCCTCAAAAAAAACCTGCTTCAAGCAGCGCTTCCTGAGAAAATGGCGGCGTCTTTATCTCGCCATGCAATCAGACTAGATCCCTGTCATTTGAAATCATAAATACAATAGGTCATATTTGACATATTTTTAAGCAAGTGTGATACATAAATTTGCAGCGGGCCCGAACTGAGAATAACAAGCATCATTTTAGGGGTGAAATGGGCCGATTAAGGTCAAATATTCACGTTTTTTACTATGGGCGCAAAATTCAGTTGGATTTTGTAACCTATTGAAATAACTGAAGCTATACCCACCACCCCAATCCTGACTTTGCCACCTCCGCCTGTTAGATTGTCACTGTTGGAGAAGCACTGTTTATTCATCACCGCAGTGATGTCGAAATAGGTCAATTGCTTCGAGAAAAAAACATGGCTATTTCACTGCGAGAAATAGCTTATCTTGGAAAGAAATTCATTGTTTATCCTAAATTAATCAGTTGGATCGTAGCGAGGGTACCTAAGGTGCTGAAGATAGCGTGTTTTTTCAGTTTTTAAGGCGATCGCGNCGATCGCGTAGTCATTCTACGGGTGAGTCTTAAAAACTGGAAAAACGCGTTAGATTCAGTGCATTAGGTGCCCGCAGTAGATCCAACTGATGTGTTAGGTTTAACGTCACCCTGAGTCGCTGTTGATTCAGCGTTTACTGCAAACGCTGCCCCATGCCCAGAGCCAGAAATTCGCTGACACTGACGACACTGGCATATAATAGTAAACTCCGCTGCTGCTGTGGTTTCGTATCGTATGGCGCCACACGCACATCCACCAGATTGAGAAATGCCATTATACTTATCCTAAAATATTACTCAGTATCGTAGGATAACTTTGGGAACCAGTCTGTTCCCCTGCCTTCGGGCGTCATATCAAAAAAACTCCACAATGGCCAGACCATATCTGCATGCCGCGGGTGCTGACCTTCCTCAGACGGTGCGTGAAGTAATTCCGCATTATAAAAATGTGCAATACCAGCGGGTGTTTTTGTAAAAACGTTAATTGAGGGTATTTGATCACCATTTGGTGTTTCTGTAAAATAATCTGCGTTATAGGTGTTATTAAATGAAGATAATAAACGAAGATTTGGCCATCCCCTGTCTACGGCATATTGCCTGATTTTTTTTATCGGTGACTTTGCAACAACGACAATATTTGCTTTATCATTTATATGCATTGCACCTCCATTGAGACTATCCAGTATCGACGTACAGGCAGGACAGGCCATATCCGCGTCCGGTGCGTACATAAAACTGTAAATAATTAAACTATTTTTTCCTGGCTCAAACAGCTCAGAAAATAATGTTTGTTTAACTGCGTTGCTATCCATCAAATCGGAAGCACCCTGATCAAAGACATAATCTTCCTTTAATGCACCACCAGGCGGAAGCTGGCGGCGCAGTGCAGCGACTTGTTCGATTTGTTTTCGCAGGTCAATCTCCGCCTTGAGTAACTCATCGCGTGCGCTGCGATAAGCATCATCTTCACCAGGAAAGCAATTATCGTGATATTTTCCCATTGTCCCTACTCCTGTTTTTGTTGACGTATTTAATTTGAAAATAATGCTTCAAGACGATCCAAACTACTGCTCCAGCCTTCATTATGACCAGACCACGCTTTTTCATCTGGTAAGCCATCGTGAGTAACAATTACTTCAGTATCGCCACCTAAATCACGAAATTCCACAGTCACCAATGTTTCTCCAACCGGGCCATCTTCACCATCACACGCTGATCCACTTTCCCAATTCCATGTATAAACCAACTTTTCCGGTGGCGTTACAACTCGGTAAATACCAATTAAGTTTGATATACCACCATCAGGCGCTTGCATGGCTACGCGAAAGCTGCCCCCTACACGTAAATCAATTTCTACCGAAGGCGCTGTATAGCCTGGCGGTCCCCACCATTGTTTTAATTCTTCCGGGTCGGTCCACGCACTGAAGATTTTTTCACGCGGCGCGTTGAAGATACGGCGGATTTTGAGAGTTTTTTCAACCGGGCTAACGGTTGACATGATTTTTTTTCCTTCGTGTTAACTGATTTTGCTTGCTCTTGTTTTTTGTTGAGATAATTCTCCAATGAATCGAACTGTGATTCCCAAAATTGCTTGTAGTTAGCAATCCAATCGACAACATCTTTTAATGGCCCTGCATTTAATTGCAAACGATGCACGCGGCCATGTTTCTCCCGTTGAATAAGGTCTGCTGTTTCCAGGATACGTAAATGCTTCGAAATGGCAGGGAGCGACATATCGAACGGTGTCGCCAACTCGGTTACCGTCGCTTCACCTAGCACCAGGCGCGCGAGAATTGCACGTCTCGTTGGGTCAGATAGGGCGCCAAATATTGTATTTAACTGATCAGAATTATATTTAACCATATGGTTAAATATATACGCTACATACCGGAGACGTCAAGATTTTTATGTATAAAATAGGCATCTGCTTGAAGAAAACATCGTCAGCAATAACCATAACCGAGTCGACTTTGGCCACGGACTTTGCTTTTCGGCAATAAGCGTGCAGTCCTTAGGAATATGGCTGTCGATAATTAGGGCGTAGGCTTAAAACACAGAGACTGGCAATACCGGCCAAGGTGTTTTCAAATTTGCAGAAACAAGTATTCAGAGCCTAAAAAAATAATATATTTGCTGATTTTGACGAGGACGATCTATTTTGACGAGTTGATGATGGACCGCTTAAATCTCGCCATCCCCTTGTTGTGTCAGTTATCACGTATATACTCATCAACAAAACTCAGCAGCGACTGCAGTGCTTACGTTCGATATTATTATTGCTGACAGTATTTAATTTTGGGCAAATATCAACAACACAAGCTTGTTTGGACTTTTCTTTTGTTAACACTTTTTGAAGAATAATACGGCCGGGGATACCAACAACGGTCGAGTCACCGGGTGCGTCATTTAAAACTACTGCATTTGCACCTATTTTTACATTATCGCCGATAATGATGGGCCCTAGTACTTTTGCACCCGCCCCAATCATTACATTATTGCCGATCGTCGGATGACGCTTTTCTTTGCTCGATGATATACCGCCCAGTGTTACAGCATGAAATAGAGAAACATCATTGCCTATTTCAGCCGTTTCTCCGATAACCACACCCATACCATGATCTATAAAGAAACGGCGGCCAATTTTCGCGCCAGGATGAATTTCTATTCCCGTGAATATACGTACGAACGTCGACACTAAGCGCGCCAACCACTTTAATTTAATATTCCATAAGCAATGGTTAATACGATGAAATAGCAATGCATGAAGCCCAGGGTAACTTGTCATCACATCAAACAAGTTTCTGGCAGCCGGATCCCTTTTAAATATTATTTGCACATCTTCGCGTAATCGGTTCAGCGGCGCACCGTCCGACAAAAAATATTTTCGGACCCAGCTGGTAATACGAAAATTATTTGTGGTGAAATTTGCAAACGACATAATCCCTCTCTTAGAAAATCGATTATTTTATACGCGTAAAGTAGACATTGTTTCTGGGTAACATTGCTTCTAGGTGACATTGTTTCTAGGTAACAAGACGGCTGACCAGCCACTAGATTACAAAAAATATTTTTTGCTTAACTCAATAAATTTTTTCTAACTTCTAACTCAGTAACATAGGCAATTCATGTAAAAAAGAATCAAACGCATTACAATTTTTTGCAGCCTTCATTCTCAGCAAGGTACCCTCCCACGCATTGAAAATAAACTGAGCCAATTTCTTAATATCACGATCTTTGGGTATATCCCCTCGTTCCTGCGCCTCCTGCAGGCAATCTTCAATAAGTGCAGTTAAACGGCATAATAATAAATCGAGCTTAAGTCGAATAGGTTCGCTCACATCTGCCATTTCTTGCGTTAGGTTGCCGATAAAGCATCCTAAAAGATAGCCACCTTGCTTCGCTTTTTCTGCGCCCGACTCAAAAAAACCGGTTAAGCGCTCCAGTGGCGGCAAATCTTTTGACTGTAAAAAATTGTTTGAGCTGGTATCCACGAACATTGCGTCCAACGCGGCCAACGCAAACGCTTCTTTGCTATCAAAATAATTATAAAAAGACCCTTTGGGAATACCGGCCGCATTGACGATATCCTTAACGCCAGTGCCGTTATACCCGTTTAGGTACATCACCTTTATACCCGCATCTAAAATACGGTCCTTTTTATCTTCTCTTTTACAATCGCTCATTACACTCAGCCCCAATACAATGGACCAATAATATGACCGGTCGTCTTGTATGTCAAGGGCACGAGTAATATAAATTTCATAATTCCGTATCGAAATCGAAATAATTGCCCATCAATATACAACCATACCAAAACTAATTAAGAGGAAATTCAAATGGAATTCTATATCAAAGAATGGCCGGATGATTCGGTTAGTGTGATTAATAATGAGGGGCAAACGCTTTGGCAATTTATCGATTTAGGCGAAGCTGAAGAGGTACCCTCGTTACGATCCAACTGATGTGTTAGGTTTAACAGAAGATTCTTTGCATTCTATAAATCCAGATCGCTATATTTATCGTGAAAGCTAAGCTCTTGAAAACTTGCTACTTGAAAACCTGGCTATTGAAGACTGCTCTTGAAAACTTAACTGAAGTTATGGCACGGATGCACGGTCCTCAAGGAAGAGGAATTTTTAACTTAAACCTAATCTCTCTTGTATAACCATATTAAAAATGGATACCCACGAAAGCCTCTGTTGGCTCGTGCCCGATAATATTCCTGCATGAGGACCATCCCAAAAAATAAAACTGTTAAACCGCTGGCAATTTAATTATGCAGCAATTGTAGAAAATCGCTGCATTTCAACTGACCACTGATTTTTATCCGCAATGAGCACCAAACAGGAAGGTCCGCCGTGAGTACGTACTCGCCCCGCTGCACCGGGATTAATAACCCAGGGTGAGCTACTTTTATCAATGACAAGCTTATGGGTATGTCCGTATACAATCACTCGCGCTTCAGGATACGCCTGACGAAGGGAGTCATGGCAGGGGGAACTCATACCATGTTTATGGCCATGTTCTACCACCAGCTTGCCACCAGGTAATTCCAGCTCTGCGACTTCAGGCAAGCCGTCAGCGATATGAGACTCGGTTGCCGACCACATGTGAGAAAGATCATTGTTACCCGCAACCGCGACCACTCTACGTTGCTGTGGCTTTAGTGCTTCCAGTACAGATGCTTTACTAATGTCGCCAGCATGCACTGCGTAATCGCATGTGGCAACGATGGCAGCAACACGCTCATCAAGGTACCCATGTGTATCCGAGACAATTGCAACACGAGCGAAACGCCGTGGCGGGGTGACGAATTTTGACATTAATTACTACTCCGGTAAATATTCATATTTCTAAACTTATTATAGTGGTTATGCCGCTTGTAGATTGGAGTGATTAGTACATGGGATGTACGTAAGTACGACCCCATGGATGGGGGAGGTAGAATTGCGCAGGGAGTAGCAATCGAGAATAACGCAGGAGCAGTTATCGAAGCACAAAGTCCAATCTACAAGACATTTTAAAGACTGCGTTAATCATCGATGTATTTATCGATAGCGTCTTTTTCTTTAGCGGCTTCGATTTCCATTTCTCTACGCGCAGCCAGAATTGGACCACGCTCACTCATCCGCTCTTCGTACGCACCATCAACCATATCTATGGTATTTTCACCAAATAAAACCTGGTGCATCAATCGAAACCCGAATTTCATCAATTCGACATCGTCTTTATTTAGCAAAGCGTATGTTTCATCATCTATTGCATATACAGTTCGAAAATTCTTTGAATTAAAAAACTCCCGAAACCGGTCTACATCATAGCTACACATAAAGAATAACTGAAAACTCATTGGCGATGGCTTGCCAATCGCGGGACCACCTGAGCGTTTTTTCAAAATAAGCCGATACCAATCTCGGTTTAATTCGTCATAGTCCTCCACTTTTTGTTCTTTACGATAATCCGCTACAGTGATTTCTCTATCTTCCTTGTGACCATTGCAATGGCTTTCTTCAACAATAAAGTAATGCTGCTCATCGTTTCTGGTTTGGGCATTTAACATCGACATTAAGCCCATCGGATAATAACGACAGGCAGATGGCCTGTCTTCGTAAACCCCACAGCCGTTATCACCATCCAGAAACAGGCAAACTGGTTGCTCGTCCTCGGTACGTAGTTTTATACCCGGCGTACTATGCCCATCCATTTCAAAAGGAACTGTATGGTTTTTAATAAACTCACCCGACGTGATACCCAATCGGGTTTTAAGACGGACTATGTCGTAAGGCGTAAGCGTAATATCCGCTTGTTTACAGCAGGCATTGAAACAGGAAATACCTTTGTAGCAATTAAACTTGATTTTGTCATCGTTACCCAATTTATTGGGTACAACAGGACTTTTATATGGCACATCGAATTCGCCCGAACTCATTTGGCATCTCCTCTATACAAATGTATTGAATCCATGCTGACAATTCCATCGAATCACTTAACTCGGCCATCACACAACTACCAGCACTGGTGTCTTCGTGTCTTTCGCCCGCTGGGGTTCGCATACTGACCCCAACCTACAAAAATTTTTCCTCCATGAATAATCGCCTGGTGCGTGAAACGCACTCAACATCAATGTATTTTACACCATTTCTGAGCAAATCGCGCGGACAACCAGCAATAAAAAAGCCCAGGAACTCTCGTTCCCGGGCAAAAGGTCACTATCTTAAACTGGTTTATTTAAACAATTTTGATTTATCAACAAGATCGGTATGGGCACGCTTGAAGCAGGTCCACTTTTTGGTATTCTTGTCGTATATAGAGTTTACGAAGCACTTCCAGTTCTCTTCATCGACAAAGTTCTTGTCTGTACGATAATAGAACCCTGGGTAACGTGATTCTTGACGGAATTGAATGTGTTTCATATGCGCTTCGGCTGTGAGAATACGATGATAGTTTTCCCAGGCCCGCAATAACTCATGCAGGTCTTTGGCACGCATCTTTAACGCGTCTTCTTTCAACATTTCCAGCTTCTCTTCAGCAACAGCCAACATTTTTTCGTTGGTGTTGTAGTAAGTCGCCACACCGGCTACATATTCATCCATAATTTTTTGCAGACGGAACTGCAGCATTTTAGGCGTAATATAGTTAGGGTTAATATCGATCGCTGTTGTGTAATCCTTGTGTTCAAGAAAGGTTTTCACTGGTTGGTAAATATCTGCAACCAATTGATCAACATCAACATCCAGTTCAGGTTTGTAGTCCTTGTTGTCGATAACATATTTGACCATAGACTTAGCGCACATACGGCCTTCAGCATGTGAACCAGATGAGAACTTATGACCTGACGCACCTACACCGTCGCCAGCAGTAAACAATCCTTTAACCGTTGTCATTGAACGATAGCCCCAGTTCCAGCCTTTTGGCAGGTGCTCTGGAATACCCTCGCTATACTCTTCGTCTGTAGGTGCGCCGAGATCGGTCGGGCCCGATACCCAGATACCACAGCAACCAGAATGAGAACCTAACAAGTAAGGTTCGGTTGGCATCAGTTCAGAGTTCTTTTTCTCTGGCTCAATGTTTTCACCAACCCAGATACCACATTGACCAATACACATGTCGAGGAAATCTTCCCAGGCTTCTGCTTCCAGGTGTTTCACTTCACGTGGAGACAACGTCTCACGTAAATCAGCGAGCGCAGTCACAGTATCCATGTAAATCGGACCGTTACCGTCTTTCATTTCTTTCAACATTAAATGATTACGCAAACACGAAGCCGGTACTGCGGCCCTACCGTAAGGCGGGTAGTCGTCCAGCATTTTTGCGTTCTTTGTCATGTAGTTTTCACCAAATGCATTCGTTGCCTTGGCTTTAAACAATAAGAACCATGCGCCTACTGGACCATAGCCATCTTTAAAACGTGTAGGTACAAAACGGTTTTCCATCATGGTAAGTTCTGCGCCCGCTTCAGCAGCCATGGCATACGTCGAACCTGAATTCCATACCGGGTACCAGGCACGGCCCGTACCTTCACCGACTGAACGTGGACGAAATATATTGACACAACCACCAGCTGCAAGTAAGCAAGCCTTGAACTTGTAAACGACAACTTTGTTTTCACGAGTAGAAAAACCAACCGCGCCGGCTATTCTGCTTGGATCATTTTTATCATTAATCAGTTTTACGATAAAAATACGCTCTTCAATATTTTCAGTTCCCAGTGCTTTTTTGGCAGCTTCGGCAACAATCCATTTATAGGACTCACCGTTGATCATGATTTGCCATTTACCGGAACGTACCGGCTTACCGCCATCTTTAAGCGGTGTCAGGCCTTTTGACCCATCGTGACGTTCACCGTTTTCATCCATCTTCCAGATAGGCAAACCCCATTCTTCAAACAAATGTACCGATTCGTCTACGTGACGACCCAAATCGTAAGCCAGATCATCTCGGGTAATGCCCATCAGATCGTTGGATACCATACGCGTGTAATCTGCCGGATCCATTTCACCAATATAGGTATTAATCGCAGACAAACCCTGTGCCACTGCACCTGATCGATCCATTGCCGCTTTATCTACCAATTTAACGGAAATATCAGTGCCATCTTTTTTAGCTGCTTCTATCCAACGCATTATTTCATAACCAGCACCACAACATGCCATGCCGCCGCCAATCAGAAGAATATCGACTTCTTCTTCTACTACTTCAGGATTACCAAATTCTCCTGCCATTTTTATTTCCTCTATTCGTTTGACTTAAAGTTAAGTCTAAATATTAGTTTTATAATAAGTAATTCTGTGAATCCTTATTCTCTATTTTTTTATAAGCTCGCTGGGGTCACCCGTGCGATATCCATTGACCTGAACGAAAAAACCATTTTCTTCAATTTTTGACAGGTCAGCCTCGGGCTTGCCACCGTATGGATCAATTGAACCTTCCGGTGTTGTACGAATTGGAAATTTAAAACGCTTCATGGTGCCATTGCGAAACTTAATGGTCCACATAATCGAATCAGAACCACGCAGCGGTTGCACTGAACCCCCTAACGGAACGATGTCAGCATAGTGGCGTACTTCAATCGCCTGTTGAGGACAAATTTTAACGCAGGAATAACACTCCCAGCATTGCTCCGGCTCCTGATTGTAGGCTTTCATTGCGTGCCCGGTTGCAGACCCGTCCATATCCAGCATCATTAAATCATGCGGACAAATATACATACATGCAGTCTTGTCTTGACCTTTGCAGCCATCACATTTATCTGTACGAACGAATGTAGGCATTGCTTATCTCCTATTTTCTTTTATTTTGTAAAAAGTAATCAAAGTGAAGTAAAAATCCCGTCTCCTGAGAACTATCAACTATCCGAAGACAAAATATGTTAAAAATCAATACTTAATAAACACCGTTAGCTAAACGCATGTCTTTGCAGAGCACTTTGAATAAGGTGCTTTGCAGGTCGTCACTTCGCAGAGTGTCCGGACATTTTAACTTCCACATTATCCTCTACAGAAAGCCCCTCATAGTACTTCCTAAGAATAGCCAATACTTCTGGCCGACTAAAGTGATCTGGCACATCCGCCCCTTCAGACAGCATCTTACGTAGCTTAGTACCAGACAACAATAATCGCTCAGACGCATCATGAGGACAAGTCTTCATTGAAGACATTCCCTCGCATTTATTACACCAAAATGTCCAATCAATTTTAAGCGGCTGTGTCTCTAATGCATCCTTTGGGATGTCATCAAAAATATCATGCGCATCGAATGGGCCATAATAGTCACCCACACCGGCATGATCTCGTCCTACAATCAAAAAAGCACAACCATAATTTTGTCGAAATAGCGCATGCAGCAATGCTTCTCGCGGTCCGGCATAACGCATGTCCAGCGGATAACCAGCCTGAACAACGGTATTATCCACAAAGTAATTTTCGATCAAGGTGCCGATGGCCTCACCACGTACTTCGGCCGGAATATCGCCTGGCTTTAATTTTCCTAATAATGAGTGCACCAATACACCATCGCAAATCTCGACAGCAATTTTAGCCAGGTATTCGTGAGAGCGGTGCATCGGATTTCTAGTCTGAAACGCAGCGACTTTAACCCAGTTTTTAGCTTTAAAAAGCTCACGGGTTTGTGCGGGTGTTAAATACGTATCTGGATACTGGGTGGGGAATTCGCCTTGCGATAAAACCTTAACTGGACCGGCCAGGTTTATGTCACCCTGGTCGAGGACCATTTTGACGCCCGGGTGTTTTTCATCGGTCGTTTTGTACACCTGCATACATTCGTGGGGCTTATCAATCGTGTATTTTTCCGTGACCGTCATAGTGGCCAATATTTCGTCGCGATCTGGATCAAACAAAGCGATATCATCACCTTCCTTAATCGTGTCTGCGGTTAGCTGGTCTGTCGAAAGAGTGATTGGGATAGGCCAAAATAACCCGCTAGCCATTTTCATACCATCACAGACACCTTCCCAGTCGGCGCGAGTCATAAACCCATCGAGCGGGGTAAAACCACCAATCCCCATCATGATGAGATCACCGGCTTCGCGAGAGCTAATATTAATCTTTGCCAGAGATAGCGCGCGCGTTTGTTCAGCTTTTAATGCAGCACCTTCCAGCAACAAGGGCTTGAGTACGGCACTGCCATGCGGGTTAACCAATTTGGACATAATTAATCTCTTTTTGTATATACCTATAACGTGAGTTTATTCGCAATAATAAATCACAAAACTTAGAGGTAATTCGTAAGTGAAGGCTCAACTCTTAATTTATTCCTTTCCCCGCTAATTGCAAAACAGATTCCCTTCACCTGGCATAAATATCTTTTATAAAAATTACTTATGCGGATCTTTTACATAATTTGACCCGGTGAGATTTAAAGGGAGAAGATTAAGCATAGAACAAAAAATAAACAAAATTAGCTCAGCCTAAACTTAAATTTCGGCATGATTTATGGCAATCTGCGGGCGGCGACCATGCGGTTGAAAAGGATGTTGGGAGAGACCCAGACTACCAGGTCATCAAACTGTGTTCCCACGGCCGTACTGTATGTCCTAGTTATGAAATCACGATCTTGGTCAGCATTTTCTACTTCATCATTACTGGGTGAATTTGGCTGGTTATTTCCGGCAAGATCAATACCGTTAAAACGATTTTTACCATGGGAAACAATAATCGCCGGCGCATCAGATATAATGTCATTGCCTGCGCCATCCTGCACCCTGATATTTCCTGACGTTGCCAAGGTAAACAAGGCCTCTCTATCAGAAAACGTTTCCATGACTAAGTATCTATACCGAATGGCCCAGGGATCGGCATCCTCCACACCAAGATCGACCCACGGAATCACACCATGCCAGATGGTGTTTGGCTCTCCGCCAGTACTGGCACCTGTGCAAATTTTGCCCGCTCTATTTTCCCTGCCGTCAGGTGGATTATCACTGTCAGGGCAGGGCAGATAACCGTTAACTGCTGCATAACCCGTTAAGGCTTCTCTTATTTCTGCCATGGCACGCTCCGCCGCCTCGCGCTGACCAACTTCAATCTGCGTGGATAAAGGCACTAGCAAGCCGCCCAACAACAAACTGATAATAACTAATACAATAGCCATCTCGACCAGAGTAAAACCATTATGGTATCTGTTCATTTTGTAAAAGCCCTCTATTTACTCAATCAAAATTTAATTACATGCAAACAAAAGCGATCTGATTCGGAGAACCTTAAATAAATTAACTACGTAACCATTCCCGTGTCACCGCCTATTTACGGCAAAGCGACAACATAATCATTAAAGGGAGTGCTGGCTGTTGTCACAAAACTATCATCACCTGGTGGAACATTGCCGGGCCCTGACCCTAAAGCGGGATTGTTATTATCTTCGAGGTAATTATCGATATCAGCTTTTTCAATAATTGTATCCCTGGATTTACCTGCCAAGCGTCTACCTGAAACAATAACAACGCCTGGTTGAAAAAGAGGCCCCCCATCCAGGAGCAAACTTGTAGCTGCAGTTGCTGTTCCTGTGGGCACATAATCACCATCAATTGCGATAAAAACCATTTCCTTCCATTGGACCCACCACCACCAGGCCCAAGGGTTTGGGTACCACTCCGCTTTAAAGCAGGTATATTTATTGTCATCGGAGTCGGGTCGCCACGCAGGTAACATAGCGGGATCGTCAATTTGAGTAGTATCCAGAATGTCTGCAATACGCCCGAATCGTAATCCTCCCCCGTCATCATCGTAATCTGGTCCAGTTACCTGCAAAATACTTGGCCATGGAAATTTCCCTCCATTATTATTTGCATAGTCGTTTAAACATTTTTTTACACGTTGAGCAACCCACTCATTCATTCTTGAATATACGGGACTAAAATCCTCGGGAGTAATTGCTATGATGGCGTCATTAAAAATGGTAACGCCACTTGCATTTTTAACAATAGGCGAATCTACAAATACATTAGCCAAAGCTACATTCGTTGGTGGAATAGCCTGACTACCCGGATCACCGACTACAGCACCTGCATCGGTTCCTAATGCATTATTAATATCCCCAAGCGTTTCCAGATAATTGACAGACTGGGTTGCCGCATCCGCAGGTAAAGAACTCCCACATTCTGTTTTATTCGCAGCGGTGTAATTTCGATTTTGACCACCAATAAGACTTCCCGGCGAAATCACAAGCGCTATTGCTTGTGAGGCAGGTGTTTTTCCTACAGTGATATTTCGCGCTGCATTTTCTATTATCAAATGACCGTTGGTATCACTTGTTAAAAAATCCTTTGGAAAATTTTTATATGAACCTGAAAGTACATACCATAGACACTCCCCAGCACCGTCTCTAAATGCAGGTAAGCCTAACTGCACCCAGGGCAATCGACCCATCACAGTCCGGCCCCGAACACCGCCACAAGGTGGATTCGCACTTCCATCACCCGATGTATCAGGGCAAGGCAAATAGCCTTGTGGTTGACCCGGAAAACTCTCTGAATAGGTTAACGCATAGCCAATCAATGCTTCCTTGGCTAGCGCAAGCACATTAATTGTTTGCCTGTCTTGATCAATCTTTCCCGAAACGCTATTGAGCTTGGTAAGCAATATAAAAGCAGCACCCAGCACAATAATAGTAAGCAAAAAAAGTAACGCCGCACCTTTTTGTTGTTTGGGCAATATTTGTTTGCTTACTATTTTTCGAATAGATGCGCGCATAGCGAACTTGTCAAACGTTATTATATTTTGGTTATTTTATATTGTAAGCATCACGCACTTTCCCGGTCATCGGGTCAACGGTTTGCCCAGGTTTCAACGTAATTCGCTTATTTGAATTAGACAGCGTTATGGTTACTGAGTCACTGGTTATGTTCCGTTTGTTAACTTTTACACCTACCTCCGGTTTGTTTGTATTTATATTATTTTTTCCGTTTATCCACACCGTATTTTTACCGTCATCTCGAATGACAACACCATCGACATTAACAGCACTGGGGAGAACAGCCTTGGCGGATGTTGAATACGCTTTTTTTTGTTTAGGATGACGGCGAATATTGTCCAAAATGACACGCTGTTTTGGTGTTGTGAATATGCGACCTAGTGAATCTGCTTGTGCAGAACTCACCAAACTTAGTGTCAGTACACTGACGACGAACACCATGGCCAATGTCATTCCTTTATTGCTGGACTTGTTATTCATAACTTGCATTTAGATAAACATTCACATTGTAAAATTTCGTTATTTATCGCTACTTATTCGAACAGGCTGGAGTCAACTGTACGAACTTCAACAACTGTGTCCTTATATTGCTGCGCTGCACTTTTTGCTAGACTCCTTACTGAACTTCAAAAACTCAGTTCAATCAAAATAACTAGACTTCCTCTACAGGCTGTATCGTAAACCAGTTCAGCGTACACTCTGCATATATATTTACTGCACTTGCTTCATAAATTATTTTTTCACTGCCCATACTCAAATCACATTTTTTAATAGCGTATACGCCCGGTGTTTGCTTGTTTAGCTCCATAAATATATCGAGCAAATCGCGCTCATGTAACAACTTCATTTTTAGAACTATTTCGCTACTATTAATTTGAAAAAAATTGGTATTTATCTCATAGCTGGGCATATAAGGTTTCTGTGCCTTTATGTTATAGGCAATGGGCGACATCCTGCGCTTTTCTGTAATCTTTCGCAATGTTTCGATCCAATCCAAGCGACTTTCTTCACCAACGAAACCCTGTTGTTCCAGTCTTTGATAGCCATGCGAATATTTATTGATTAGTTGTAATAGATCTACGGCTTTCTGGTAATTTGCTTTCAATTTATTTAGCTGCTCCTCGCTGTCGTTATTCAAACGGCGATTTTTATCTACATAAATATAACTTCCCGATGCCAGACCAAGAGTAATCACACAGGAAATAGTCAGCACAGTAATTGCTTTTTTGAAATACGTCCAATCTACATCTGGTTTTATACTGCCTAATATTTCCATACTACGTTTTTTCCTGGTTGACTTTAAACACCACTCGCAAAACGAAACCCGCCTTACTAATTGTTACATTAACGCCTGTATGGCCGTGCAAATCAGATTTTGAATTTACATCAAATGGTAATTTCATTGTCTGTACATCAACAATATCGGGCTGCCGCCTTAAAACAGATGCCAACTTGTCCACAGCATTAAACGCCTTTCGATATCCGCCTGAAAAATCACCTAGCCGACCTTTTATTAATGCAATTTGGTAAAGCGTGCGCATACTATCTGCTTCTGACGGAGTCGTTGCGGGGATTATCGGCTTATTTAATCGATTTTTATTTTCAAGTTCGACAGGTGCGTAAGGATCACTCGACACTAACCATTGAATTTTTTCCACTCCTAATGTTGTGCTTACATTTAATCCTGTACTTATTGCACGCATTAGTTTCCCGGGCATCGCTTTACCATCTTTCAGTGACTTCGCGATATCAACACTTTCCTTTAATCCAACCGGTGGGATGGGCGTTTCTGGGGTATTGGCGAGAACCTTTTGATATTCACCCTGGATAAATACACTGGAAGCACGTATTTCACCACTGTAGTTCTCCAGCAAAAATCCCTCGATAATATTCATACTGCTCCATATAATAGCAGCCACTAACAATAGCGTGCTCGAGGCATGCATACCCATGCGTATCTCACGAAAAGTTTTGTATTTCTTAATGGCAGGCTCAGCATAATTTAGAGTTGGACGCTTTAACGACAAGATACGAGCATATACCTGATCGCAATAGCGAGAGCCTTCAGCTCGATGACTAGAGCCTTCAGCTCGATGACTAGAGCCTTCAGCTCGATGACTAGAGCCCTCAGCTCGATGACTAGAGCCCTCAGCTCGGTAACTAGATCCCTCAGCGCGACAAGAGCCTTCAGCGTGGCGCAAACCCCCAGCATTATTTGAACCAAACTCCGATTCCAAATCGCCAACAGTTACCACGTGCAACCTGGTTAATTCTGTGTCCTGATTATTTTTTGAAATCGCCCCAGCAGTGGTTTTATCACTTACAAAGCATACATCTAATACCTCATCAAAGTTTAATAACTGCAACCTGCTAAGATAGCGACGTGTTTTTTCAATCTCAGAAAATATACCGCCTGCGTATTGCTGTTCATTCAATCCTGCAACAGGCACCAGGCGACTCAACTTAAGCCGTTTTTTGTGAAAAAAGGTTTGGCGTATTCCACTACTCTTTTGATGAGTAATAAGCAGAACATTTTGATGATTGATATTCAGCTTTTGCAACATCCTGCCACCAAGTACTGATGGTGAATATACACCTACTATTGGCACTTTATGTCTCAGCAAACAATCAACCCAGGGCTTGAATACATCGGAATTTGTTAGCGCTGTAAAAAGAACCTTATCATCCCGTCGTCCGGATTTTTCCCGGCCCAGGTTCAGAGCACCCCTGTATGTTGATGTACGAAAATACTGGTTTAATCTACGAGTCGTTAATTGCTTTTTATCTCTTCCAAATAAATGAGGAATAGTTTCGTTCCTGAATTCTTCTTCAACAACATCGATAATCAAGTACGTCAACATTTCTGGCATAACACGCAAATGTTTGCCCAGCGCGTGAATTCCCGTTCGCCCAAGATGAATTTCAAGTGGCCCATTCAAATATTTATCTTCCCACCAATACACATCAACTTGAGAAGCTGTAATAAACATAATTCGTTTTGCAAACATTTTTATGCGTTACATCCTGCTTATAATATCGTAAATTGGCCCCAATACAGACAACATAACCCAACCTAATATAGCGCCCAGCACAAGCGTCAATATAGGTTCGATTAATGACTGAACCTTATCGATAGATTCTTTGACTTCTCTGTCGTAAAAATAGCTGACGTTTTCCAGCGCCGACCCTAGCTCACCGGTACTTTCGCCCACGCTTATCATGCGTAAAACGAGAGGTGGAAACAATGAAATACTATCTAAGCTATCGCTAATATTGTTACCATCCGCAATTTTTTCTCTCATCTTGCGTAGCGCATTCTCCATAACAACATTGCCGGAAATAGCTTCGGTAATTTGAATGCAATTCAAAATTGTCACGCCAGATGCATAGAGCAATGCAAAATAACTGGCAAAACGCGCCAGAATTATCTTTTTCAAAATAGGACCAACCAACCATACCTTAAGCTTAAGGTCATCCACCTTATATCTAACCCTAGGATCAACCTGTGCCAGATATTTTATTGAAAAAAACAACACAATTGGCATAAATAAAATCAAATACCAATAGTTAGCAATAAACTCCGAGACATAAATCAACGCCTTTGTATGCAATGGTATTTCTTCGCCCATATTATTTATAAAACCGACTAACTTTGGAACAAGATATATCATCAGAAAAAATATAACGCCCACCACAACCACCCCAACAAAGGCCGGGTACATAATTATTTTTTTTGTTTGCGCTGCCAGCTCATCTTGCCACTTTAACGACTCAGTAATATTCTTAAGCACTTCCGCCAACATGCCACTTTCCTCACCCACGCGAATTAGGCTTATAAACACAGTATCAAATATTTTTGGAAACTGTTCTAACGACCCAGACAATGTTTTTCCACCATCAATCGCTTCTGTCAATGACGAAACAACTTCTTTTAAAACAGGATTATTTACACTGCCTCTCAGATCATTCAACCCATCCAGAAGAGGCACTCCCGAGCGAACAAGTTGCTCGAGATAGTAAGAAAATGTAATTAGCTCTTGTCGACTTATTTTTTTCCCACCGACAAAGAGTAAATTCTGATTAACTTCTTTAGAGCTTATTAAATCAAGACCCATATTTTTCAAACGCAATTCGAGATCTGCCTGGTTCGATACATCAACACACCCAGATGATTTATTTCCCGCATCATCTATTGCCTTGTATTTAAAGGTAACCATGGATTAAATCACTCGATGGGTGAGATCAACCACCCGAAAAACTTCTTCCATACTGGTAAGACCTTCCTTTACTCGACGTATACCATCCTCTGATAATGGCGAAAACCCATTCGACAATGCTGCGCTTTCAAGCTCACGGCGTGACGCCTTGTTGGCAATGAGGTCGTCCATATTATTATCAATACGCATCACCTCCATTAATGCAATCCGCCCCCTGTAACCCTGGCTGTCGCAGAGCTCGCAACCGTTTGCTTTATGTAACGTTATATTGTCTTCGACTGTGGCCATTAATTTTTTCTCGAATTCAGATGCCCGATACGATTCTTTACAATGCTGACATAATTGTCTGACCAGTCGTTGCGCGACAATCCCAATAATATTGCCAGCCATTAATGCTGGCTTGATGCCGATATCGAGCAAACGTGGAATTGCACCAAGTGCTGAGCTGGTATGTAACGTCGAGTAGACCTGATGACCTGTCATTGCGGCACGTAAGGCCATAACCGCGGTATCTTCATCACGTATTTCACCCACGAGAATAATATCTGGGTCCTGGCGCATGATGGAACGTATTCCATTTGCAAAGTCCATTTTCACTGTTTCGTTTACTGATGATTGGCGAATCAATTGCATAGGATATTCGACCGGGTCTTCCAACGTCATAATATTCACCGACTCATCATTTACATAATTGAGCATCGAATACAATGTCGTAGTTTTTCCGCTGCCGGTTGGACCAGTCACTAAAATAATACCTTCAGGACGCGCCATCAGCAGTTTTAACGTTGATAAATTATCATCTGTCAGCCCCAGTGCATCGATAGGCACAATACTTTTTTGTCTATCCAGAATACGTAGTACAATATTTTCACCGTGGGTAGTGGGTTGCGCAGCAACACGAAAATCAACCGGCCGCCCGAACAATGTACGTGAAATTCTTCCATCCTGTGGCGCACGCTTCTCTGCTATATTCATTTCCGACATCACTTTTAATCGAACTGATATACCAGGCCAGTAATTTTTATGTAAAGTCCTGACTTGTCTCAGAACACCGTCAATTCGATAGCGGATACGTAGAAACCCCCTCTCTGGTTCAAAATGAATATCTGAGGCACCTTTTTTAACCGCATCGGCCAATAACGCATCGACTAGCCGCACCAATGGTTGACTATATTCATCCGTTTGCGCATCCAGACTTTGGTAATCAATCTCACCGGTGTCAATTTCATTAATAATGCCATCTACCGTTAATTCGAAGCCATAAAACTGATCGATAGATCCTTCTATATCTGCTTCAGCCGCCAGCAAAGATTTGATTTCTACACCGACACCGATCATTGCGCTTATCTGATCTAACGCAACAACATTAAAGGTATCTGACATCGCAACGGTCAGCACATTTTCTTGTCCATCAAAACTGATAGGTAGAATTCGATGACGACGTGCTATTTCCTTTGGAATTAAACTGATTGCATCGCTATCGACAACCGTTTTCGATAGATCAACACTCTCCTGGCCGAGCGACTCTCCCAGACTATCCCTGATGATGGCTTCAGACACGAAGCCCATTTTGACGAAAATCTTACCAAGCGGAATCTTTCGTTTTTTTTGCTCAATTAACGCAATGCTAAGTTGGTCTTGGTTGATAACACCTTTTTCAATCAGTGCCTTGCCTAACATGCGCCGCGAAACATTAACTATCATCCTCCCGACACCTCTAACAGCACGCTGATTCTGTGCATAACATCGTTGACTTTAAACGAGATAGGCTGCTGTTTAACTATTTCTAATGCAATTCTGTAGAATTTTAATGCTGCCTCGCGTTGTTCCAACTGATCGAGGCTAACTGCCAAGTTGTAGGCAAAATCTGCATTTTGATTATCCGAACTATGTGCCTTAAAAAAAGCCTTTTGCGCATCTACCCAGCGCTGTTGCGAAGCATAAAGAACCCCTAAGGTAAACAGTAGATGTGCTGAGCCAGGCTCACTATCCAGTAATAATTTAATTTTTATTTCACTTTTGATCGGATCAACATTGCTTTGTATATTCAGTAATCCGGAGAGTGCAACACTGTCCTTGGGACTATTTTCAAGCAAAGCGATGTAGGTATCGCGTGCTTTTTCGAATTGTTTGTTTCTAACCGAAATGGCCGCCAGACCCAACAAAGCATCCCTATTATTGCTCTCAAGTTTCAGCACTTTACCGTAATATGAAACGGCCTCTCTATCGCTACCAGATTGATAAGCGCTATATGCCTGTGTAAGCAGTTGATAAATATTATCCGGTACACGCTGTCGTTTGATGCTGATCGCTCCTGGCTGGCTGGATATTGATTTTTCTGATATCGGGCTACTATTTTTTTTAACCACCGTTGCGGCCACAACCTGCTTTTCTCTACGCTGTTTAGGTAGCTCCACTACGTTCGACCGACTTAGCGAATTTTTTGATTGCCGGTCTACCTGGATGTCGTGCTGACTACTCACTTGTGATTCAGGAAGTATTTTCCTGGCAATTTGCGGCTGTTGGCGTAATACAGGCAATACAGCATTATTGGTGTTCTTTTGTAACGAGTCTGAGATAAACTGGTAATATGCATAAGCGCCAATCAACAACAGAAAAACTACACCGGAACCCGTGACGATGACAATATTCTTATTACGATTTCTAGCGTTGCTAACTGCTTTTGCCGAAAATACATTTTTCTCATCTTGCCCAGCAGACTGGCTGCTATTGGAAGCGACTTCCAGAGCATTCTCAAATTTTTCCGAAGCATAGATGCTCAATGCTGAATATTCACGCTCACTGGTTTTTGCTGAATTACCACTTCCAGCTTCTTGTTTCGCGTTTTCGGCTTTTTTGAGTGCATCCATTAATAAGCTCATCACACATGCCTTTATTTTGTTACTTTAAACCGAACACACCAGGCGAATGAAATTCTTCAACTTTTGTTATACTTTCTAGTTCTGGAAGATATTTTCTAAAATTCTTGAAATCACCATCCAAGCTGCCATTTTGTATTACCGTAGGACGAAGAAAAATAACAAGTTCAGTCTTGGTGGTCTGCTCATCCCAGTAATTGAACAAACTACCTATGAAAGGCAAATCTCCAAAAAAGGGAACAGCGGATCTATCTTTGTTAGTTCTATTCTGCATCAAGCCTCCCAATATTATTGTTTGGCCACTGTTAACCTGTAGCAAAGACTCCATTTCACGAATTTGTATTTCCGGAATAAGATTATCAAAATTGGCGCCCGCCAAGCGTGGTGCAGGGTCAATTTTAAATCCGGTGATACGGGAAATCGTTGGTCGAACATTCATGGAAACCATGTTATTGCTGGTTATTTGGGGAATCACACTCATGACGAGGCCCACCGGTACCGTGTGGATCTCACTTGTGAAAGTTTCTCGTGCCGGTGATGTCGTGGTTGCCTCTACTATCTCTCTTTCGACAGTAAAATATACGGTCTCATCAACTACTTTTAACAACGCCGTCTGATTATTAATCGCCATGATTTTTGGACTGGACAGTATCTTGGTATTACCAAATGTTTCTAACAACTTAACCATGGCAGTAATACCGCGTTGCGGGCTGTTATAACCAAGGCTAAAAAAGGGCGGGGTACCTAAGTTACTGCCCGTTAACAAAGATTTTATTGACGGCCCATTGTTTTCATTTCCACTATTTTTAGATAATCTGGACCAGTCAATGCCCGATTGATAACGATCACTTAGCTCCACTTCAACAATCGTTGCTTCAACAAGCACTTGTCTACGCACACTGCTAAGTACTTTATCCAAAAATTGCTGTATACGTGCATGCTCACGTTCGGTGGCACGAACACTGATGATACCGCCCAGTGGGTTAACCACGACCCGGTTTTCATTTTTTTCGCCGTCACTGCCAGGCTGGTTAAGTAAAAGTGAAATATTTTGACTTAAGGTTTTCCAAAAATCATTATCGGACTTATTACTCACCGTGGTTTCAGATTTATTCCCTGTTTCACCACCAGTACTGTTATCTACACTACCGCCGGTCGTTGCGATTTCTGTTGCCACTGCCACTTCACTTGTACTGTTGCGAACAAGGTTGAGATAGTCAACTTCATAGGTTTGCGCGTAAGGCATATCAAGCGAAACTACCAAATTGGATCCATCGATTTTAAATCGAAGATCCACTTGCTCAGCAATACGATGCAAAATTTGCGGTAACGTTTGCTTGATCGCATTCAGTGTCGCCTTACCCGTGATCTTTGGGTGAATATCAATATTAAATTTTGCATCTCGCGCTAAAGCAAATAGCAGCTCTTTCACTGAGACATCATTAACAACAACCGTATAGGTTTCCTGTTTGGGCGCAAGTGTGGGTGGCGGCAAAAAAGGGGGATTTGCGATAGCTTGTGGAATGGCTTGTGAAATCGCTTGTGAAATTGTACCGTTTGATTTTTTTTCGACGCTTAGGTGGCCTTCTGATATTTTTGGTGGATTCGATGCATTGCAAGCAAATAAAACTAGGCAAAGTAGCGAAACGCCCCCCATCGACCCAATACTTGGGTGGTTTTTTCGAGCATTTATCATCTTTGTTTTTTTAGTAATCATCTTCAACCAAGTATATTGCTGTCCTCCTAACGACTGACTTACAATTTACATACTTGTTTCAATCATACGGCGCTATTGGTTAACAAATGCATGAAAGTGGAAAAGCGGAATAGAAAAGGAAGGAATAGCAGTTCGACAGAACAAGAACAGATAACGATATCAGTTAACCAAAGACCCTACCAATTGCGATACTTCAGTCAGATTATGGCGGGCCAAGTATTCACTGATACCTGAATTTACTTTCACACAGACTAGAGGATCATAAAACAAAGCCGTGCCGATCCCCACGGCACTGGCGCCGGCAATAATAAATTCCAACGCATCTTCGGCGGTTACAATTCCGCCTTGGCCAATGATAGGAATGTTGTGTTCCCGGCAAACCTGATAGACCTGATGCACTTTTAACAATGCAATCGGCTTAATGGCTGGCCCGGAAAGACCGCCTTGCGTATTACCCAGAATAGCAGTGCGCTCTTCGATATCAACCACCATACCCATCAAGGTATTGATTACTGCGAACGCATCTGTGCCTGCATCGATACATCGCTGTGCATTATCGGCTATATTCGTTTGATTGGGTGATAACTTTGTAATAAGTGGTTTGTCTGTGACAGCTCGACATGCCTCGACAACACGGGCAGACATCGCCGGATCATTGCCAAACACAACGCCACCTTCTTTTACGTTAGGACATGAAATATTTATTTCAATCGCATCGATGGGCGAATCGTTGAAAATCTCGGTGACTTTGCGATATTCTTCTATTGTTGATCCCGAAACATTAGCAATAAATCGCGTTTCATCAAAGTCTAGTTCGGGCAGGATTTTGTCAATAACATACCGGGTGCCGGGATTTTGTAATCCTATCGAGTTGAGCATACCCATTGGTGTTTCACACACTCGATGTGGCGCATTTCCAAGACGCTTTTCTAATGTAGTACCTTTTAAGCAAACAGCCCCCACATCCCGGTTGGAAAATCCTTCGACTCGCGTATATTCTTCGCCAAAACCAACACAACCAGACAAAAGCACCAAAGGTGTATTAAACTGCATACCACAGAACTCTGTTTTTAGATCTGTTTTTAAATCAGTGTTTAAATTTTGCTTATCATTCATAATCCGCTAATCGTAACATTTTGTAAGGGTTGCGACTATTTTTGGCTATGCTTTTGGCTATGCAGTAACACAATAACCCAGCATCAAGACACTTAATCTATGTTCCACATTGTCTTATATGAACCCGAGATCCCGCCTAATACAGGCAATATTATACGCTTGTGTGCTAATAGCGGCGCCCATTTGCATATAATTCAACCCGCCGCGTTCTCTCTGGACGATAAAAAACTCAGACGAGCCGGACTGGATTATCGGGAATTCGCCAATATCAGCGAACACCAGAGTTTTGCTGAATTTCAAAGTAGCGTCAATCCAAATCGAATATTCGGCTTATCGACAAAGGGGACGAAATTTTATTCTGAAATTTTATTCGAGGCAGGGGATGCGCTCTTGTTCGGGCCTGAAACCCGTGGTCTGCCTAATGAAATATTGCACATTTTACCGGTAGATCGAGTGCTGCGTATACCGATGTTAAAAAATAGCCGCAGCCTTAATCTCTCAAATACAGCCGCGCTGGTGTTATATGAAGCATGGCGACAGCAAGGGTTCACGGGGGCTATTTAAGGTCCGAAATTCAACGCAAAGGGCGCAAAGTTTTTTTAGCTATAAGATATTTCTTTGCGTCCTTGCGGCAAACCCACTATTCCGCTTTTTGCTCCCGCTCCAGCAACGCACTAACAGCCTGCTTGGGAGGACAATTTTCATAGAGAACGCGGAATACCTGCTCAACAATCGGCATCTCTACACCAAAACTTTGTGCAAGTTCATATATCTCACGGGTAGTCTGCACGCCCTCAACGACCTGATCGATACTCGCCAGGCTTTCTTCAAGCGTTTTTCCCTGGCCTAACGCGAGTCCCAAACGACGATTTCTTGATTGGTCATCAGTACAGGTTAATACCAGGTCACCGATGCCCGCAAGGCCCATAAATGTTTCACGTTGCCCCCCTAATACATCGCCAAGAGGGATCATTTCATTTAAACCTCGCGTTACCAACGCAGCGCGCGTGTTCGCACCAAAACCCAGGCCATCAGCGATACCCGTTGCTATGGCTAATACATTCTTAACCGCGCCCCCCAGCCCAACACCAATTACATCATTACTGGTATACGCACGTAATGTTTTGCTATGCAAACATTTTGCAATAAACATCGCGTATTCTTCAGAAGTTGAGGCAACAGTCAATGCAGTTGGCAAACCCTGTGCAACCTCTAACGCAAAGGTCGGACCAGAGATAACAGCGACTGGCTGAATTTCAGGAAAGATATCCTGCACAACTTCGTGCAATAATTTGTTACTCCCTTGCTCTAGACCTTTTGTTGCCCAAAGCAATCGACTACCAGGATGAATAATATTCTTTACTGACTCAAGAATAGAACGAAATCCGCTGCTGGGAACAACAACAAGTATTTCACATTCTTCTTTCATCAGTTCCACTAAGTCATTACTAACCACCAATGAGTCCGGCAAACATATGCCAGGCAAATATCTGGTATTTTCCCGTGTCGTCGCCAGCGATTGTGCAACTTCATCTTCTCGCGTCCATAATGATACCCGGTGACCATTATTTGCCAGAACAACAGACAATGCTGTTCCCCAGGAACCTGCGCCCAGTACTACAAAATTAGATTTTATATTATCCGTCACGATTACGTGTAATGGTTGGTAATTAGTATCCCCACACTAATAATTTTGAGTTAATGAACAGGACCAGCCTGCTCTTCATTTTTATTCGCCTCCTGCACACGTTGCATATGCTGGGAATAAAGCGCATCAAAATTAATAGGCGACAAAAGTAATTGTGGAAACCCACCTTTTACAACCAGATCAGAAACCACTTCTCTTGCATATGGAAATAGTATATTCGGACAATAGCTGCCTAAAGCATGTGAAAGCTCCTGATCACTTAATCCCTTTATTGAGAAAATACCTGCTTGTTGCACCTCTATTAAATAAGCTGTTTTTTCTCCAATTTTGGCTGACACGGTTACCGTTAAGACAACCTCATGTACATCCGGGTTTAAATTTTTACCCGCTGTATTAATTTCAAGGTTAACGCTAGGCTCCCATTTTTCCGAAAACACATCTGGGGAATTTGGTGTTTCAAAAGACATATCCTTAACATAGACCTTCTGAATCATAAATTCTTGAGATTGTATTTCAGTTCCTTTACCGTTAGATTTACTTTTTTGTTCGTCCGTCATTTTATGACTACGCTCCCTTATAGGTAACTTTTAGTGACTCACTTCTATTACTTTCTACGAACACTTGCTACGAACACTTAACTAAGAATTTTAATCATACTGAAATTAAATATTTTGATTTATCCATGCGGTTAAATTGTCTAGATCCATCGCGCCTGCAATTCGCGTCACTTCGGCGCCATCCCTAAAAAGCGCGATTGTTGGAATACTGCGAATACCATTTTGGCTAGCTAAACCTTGCTCAGACTCAGTATCTACCTTGGCAAATCTCACATTTGGATGCATTTGCTGGGCGACCTGTTCAAACACAGGCGACATCGTTTTGCACGGCCCACACCAAGGCGCCCAAAAGTCTACCACCACGGGAAGATCGTTTCGACCTACAAATTTTATAAAAGAGGTACTTGTTAATACAACGGGGGTTGTGGTAAGTATCATTGATTGGCACGCACCACACTTGCCTTGCGCGCCAATTTTTTCTTTAGGTACACGATTAACCTGATTGCAATTAGCACATACCAAATGAACAAATTCAGACATTAGATTGCATTATTTTAAAAAAACATTAAAAAATCTTAAACGGAACATGAACATGAGTTGCTAATCCTGTGAGGCTGGTGACCTTGGTATTAACTCTAGAGAGAGCTCATAGTTACCGTTCATGACTTAATCAGAGGCTCTCTGCGTCAAACCCAACAGGGAATCAAGCTCTCCATCCACATCCAATTCTGCCATATCCTCAAATCCACCAACATGCTCCCCATCGATAAAAATTTGCGGCACACTTGTTCGATCACTGCGCGCTATCATTTCTTCGCGCAAATGACTTTCCTTATCTATAAAAAACTCAATATATTGAATACCTTTCTTATCTAGAAATTGTCGCGCAAGCTGGCAATATGGGCACCTCGCGGTACTGTAGATTTCAACTTTAAATTTCAACTTTGTTTTCCTTGTTATATTAGTCATCTAGTTCCCTAGCTTTTTGAAAGTGGCAAATTGGCTTTTTTCCACGCCAATACACCACCGGCAAGTTTATAAATAGATGTAAAACCTTGCTTACGCAGCACAGCACATGCGGAAACTGACCGGCTCCCTGTTCGGCAATTTACAATTACCGGTTTCGACTTATGTCCCTCTATTTCCTTAATTCGATTTTCAAGCAAACCCACCGGGATATGCATTGAATTAAGAACGTGGCCCTCTTTAAATTCGTCTTCGGTTCGTACATCCAGAACCACTGCATCTTCATGGTTTATCAATTGAATCGCTTTCGCGGGATTAATATCTACAACTCCCTTTAATCCCACGAATGATTTTACAAGCATCGCCAGTATAATAATAAGGGCAGCAAATAGCATCCACTGGTTTATGACAAATTCGTTAAGCTGTTCCAGCATCCGGTCTCTTCTTGTTGAGTTAATGACGCACTAAAAACTATTTTTATTTTGAAAGGGCGAATTATACTTGTGTTACAGGTTTGAGGGAATGTTTTGCGGCGTCGTTAGGCCATAAACATATTCTTACAAAATGTCGGGCGAATGATAAAGAATATTGCCTAATCTTTACCCTACAATCGGGTTACACCTAATACATTAGTACGGAGGAAACCATCCTATACATTAGTACGGAGGAAACCATCCTACACATTACGTTTTTTCCATTTACAATAGTTAATAGCAATGAGCCATTAGCTTTAAAAAAAGCCATTAGCGCTAAAAAGGCCATTAGCGCTAAAAAAAGCCGCTAGCTACAAAAAACTTCCCGCATCATACTAATAAGACGCAACGTACGTGCATCACCCACGCGATAATAAACCCGGTTTGCATCTTTTCTTGAAGACAAAATCCCCTTATCTCGCAAAATTGCCAAGTGCTGGGATATGTTGCTTTGGGAGGTTCCAACTAACTCGACGATATCCTGAACACTAATTTCACGCGCCTCTAATGTACACAAAATTTTCAATCGCAAGGGATGAGACATCGCCTTTAGTGATCGAGAAGCCCTTTCAATATCATCGTCATGGGTAATTAATACGGGATCTTCACTAGTCATTGTCTGTACATCCACTCCGCTTTATTAAAAATCAATGTATAAGACACCAAGGGAGCCCACAAAAATACCAAGGAGTAGAAGGAACCAATATTGTCCGGACACCGGACACGCTAATAATTTGACCTATTTTCGGTATTACCGACTACATCTAGCTGTCCTTATTCTAACTCATTGTTTATGAGGCTATACAAGTTTTCGATTATTAAAAAAACAATATACAATAATGTAGCGTGTGGGAACATAAGAATATTACTATCTTAAGCAAGTGCTAGCTTTCTAGTAAGAACTAACTTATTCATTACTTCACTAATATCCCCATTCTAAGTTAAAATCCTCCCGTTTCTCATCAAATACTTGTGGATATGTACTCGAAATACCGGGGTGAACCGAACTAAAAATGCTTAAAAATCATAGACCTATAGCCTTAATCATATTGGACGGATGGGGTTACAGTGAAAATCCTGAATTCAACGCCATTTATAATGCAAAAAAACCTGTCTGGGATCGCCTTTGGGACAAATACCCCCATACGTTACTTCACGGATCCGGCGCAGACGTCGGCCTACCTGATGACCAAATGGGTAATTCAGAAGTGGGCCACGTTAATCTAGGTGCGGGCCGACTAGTCGAACAGGAAATCACCAAAATTAACAGCGCAATAAAATCCGGCGCGTTTTTTTCCAATAAAGTACTCGCCGATGCAATCGATTCTGCCAAAAACAATGGCAAGGCAATCCACATCATGGGATTGCTTTCACAAGGCGGCGTCCATAGCCACGAAGACCACATACATGCGGTCGTTGAAATGGCTGCCAATAGGGGCGCTAACCAGATCTATTTACATGCTTTTCTCGACGGACGTGATACCACACCTAAAAGCGCGCTTTCACCTATAAAAAAAATGGAAAGTACCTTTGACCGCCTCGGCAAAGGCCAATTCGCCTCTATTATCGGGCGTTATTTTGCTATGGATCGCGACAATCGCTGGACACGCACGCATGCAGCTTACGACCTGATCACTTCAGGCAAATGTGAATATACGGCATCTAGTGCAGAATCAGCGGTAAATGATGCTTACACCCGCAATGAATCTGATGAGTTCATTAAACCCACCGCTATCCTGGAGAATGGCAAACAACAAATTACGGTCAATGATGGCGATACCATCATTTTCATGAATTACCGTTCTGATCGCGCACGCCAGCTTACCCGCGCTTTTCTAGAAGAAAAGTTTCATGGCTTTCATCGCGACGCCTACCCGAAACTTGGCTCGTTTGTCAGCCTTACCGAATACAGTGATGACTTTGATATACGGGTGGCTTTCCCTCACCAGAAACTAGATAACGTGTTCGGTGATTACATTTCACAATTGGGATTAAAACAACTGCGTATCGCAGAAACTGAAAAATATGCTCATGTTACTTTTTTCTTTAACGGGGGCAGGGAAGACCCGTTCGAAGGCGAGGATCGTATCTTGATTCCGTCTCCCGATGTACCCACTTATGATCAACAACCACAAATGAGCGCAGCAAAAGTAACCAAACACCTCATTAATGCTATCGAAAGCGAAAAATACGATACCATTATTTGCAACTATGCCAACCCGGATATGCTTGGGCACACAGGCAACTATGAGGCAACCATTGAAGCCATCGAAACTATTGATGAGTGTCTAGGCAAGGTGATTGATGCACTACTTAAAGTAGGCGGTGAAGTATTGATCTCAGCTGATCACGGTAACGCCGAACAAATGCAAGGCGAAGGAACTGGCCAAGCGCATACAGCACATACTTCCAACCCAGTTCCGTTCATCTATGTCGGCAGACCAGCGAAGGCAGCCAAGAGCGGTGCACTTTCAGATATTACACCTACCATGCTTTATTTAATGGGCCAGGACAAACCGAAAGAAATGAATGGACAACATTTGGTAGAGTTGCTTTAGTGGGAAACGTCTGATTAAGCCACTGATTAATCCATTTAGCCAGCGAGTACCAAAGCGTGCGAATTAGCGCAATGAGTCTTTTTTTTCTAATTATTTTATTAGCTTTCAGTGTTGAGATCTTTGCCGATAACGCGGCAAAAAACACTGCAAATAACAATTTAACTGACCGCCAAAAAGCAAAATCAGAAGAACTGGATAATCTGCGCAATGTTATTAAAAACCTGCAAAATAAACTTAACGCAGCACGCTCGTCACAGGGCGTACTACGCAATGAGTTGCGCGCTCACGAAAAGAAGATCGGCAGCATTTCAAATGATTTACTGCAAATCAATAATCAATTAGAAACTCAAACACAAACACTCCAGGAACAACAACAAAAAGAACAAATACTACAACAGCAGCTATCCCAACATAAAAACACCCTAAAACAACAATTACGCGCCGCTTACTCTATCGGCCAACAGGACTATCTAAAATTACTGTTAAACCAGCAAAACCCCGCCACGCTTGGCCGCACCCTTTCGTATTACGATTATTTTATTAAAGTAAGAAGTGAAAATGTAATTGAGGTTAAAAGTAAAATATCTGAAATCGAACAACTGCAAATCGCAATTAAACAACAAACAATAAAATTGGAATCTATACAAAAATCTCAATCAGAAGAAATCCATTCCCTTAACAATACAAAAAACCAACGCAAGCTCGTCCTTACAAAGCTCAATAAAAAAATTCGATCAAATAGCAATAAACTAAAGAAGATGCGAGGAGATGAGAAACGCTTGGAGCGTCTCTTGCATGCGCTTATGCAGGCAATGCCTGATATTCCAGAGCAAGTAGAAACTTTAATCAATTTTGGGCGCCAAAAAGGTCGGCTGCAATGGCCTGTCAAAGGTCGAATACGCACGAAATACGGCTCATCTCGAAAAACGGGTAAATTAAAGTGGCAAGGTGTCATTATTAACGCAAAAGAAGGCAAAGAGGTGCGCGCAATTTCGCATGGGCAAATCGCTTTTGCTGATTGGTTACAAGGATACGGCTTACTCGTTATTATTGACCATGGTGATAGTTTTATGAGTTTGTACGGATTTAACCAGAGCCTATATAGGAACCCTGGCGACTGGATTGAAGCAGGCGAAACAATAGCCACCGTTGGAAATAGTGGCGGCAATACAAAACCCGGATTATATTTTGAAATTCGGCGTAATGGAAAACCGATCAACCCGTCTTTGTGGTGTAGCGATAAAACCAACAAAAATAGTGCAAGAAGATAATAGATTCGGCATACTTGTTGCAGTGTACATTATTTTACAGGAATATGTGGTATCTAAAGATAACTACTATTGGTCATAATAGGTGCTTTCCATGTAAGTACTTATATATAATATATAGATTTTCATACTTAAGTACCCATACTTAGCCCTTGTTCATGTAATAGTACTCATATAAAACTCGTATAAAAAGCACTGTTAATTACATAACATAATTAGCAAACAGGTATTATAAGTTAAACCAACACCTAGCCAGCGGAGGCGGCACCAATGCAATCGAATTTACGAACTTTTCTGATTTTAAGTCTCGGCCTTGCGCTAGGCATATTGCTTGCAACTGGGCAAGGCGTATTTGCACAAAAATCCGCGCCATCGGGATCACCGTTACCGCTTGAAGAATTAAAAACATTCACTGATGTTTTTACAAAAATCAAACGCGATTATGTCGTTGCTGTAGATGATCGCACACTTTTAGAAAATGCTATTCGTGGCATGCTTTCCGGTCTCGATCCGCATTCAAGCTATCTTGATTCAGATGCCTACAAAGAACTCCAAGTCGGTACATCCGGAAAATTTGGCGGCCTGGGCATTGAAGTGGGCATGGAAGACGGGTTTGTTAAAGTAATTGCCCCAATAGATGATACGCCTGCAGCCCGCGCCGGTGTTGA
>JAADIM010000103.1 GCA_013151345.1 Gammaproteobacteria bacterium | reverse complement strand
CGGCTACTTTAGTTGCAACGGCAATGGGCTAATTATGACGCCGTGACTTTGCGCGCAGCGGGCTGAATTTTGCTAATTATTTTCCCATTAAATTTTTCATTAAAGGGGCTCACGATTTGTTTGGAATAATCTTTTACTTTTTTAACGTAACGAAAAAATTCGTAATTTTTATAGCGTCGAGATGCGCGTAAACCGACGTTATATGCCAGGAGCGCATGATCATCCGTTTTGGTTTTGGCGCGCAAATATAGAAAAAGCTTGGATGCAACCCTGATATTAAATTCATCATCAACAATCAAATTAGTGATAAGTTCATTGTCAGAATCAAATTGACCTAAATACGGATCTCTACCTAAAACGTCTTCTGCCGCGGTTACCTTGACCTGCATCACACCATAAGAACGTTTACCGACAGGTGCCGTCATATGGCCGATTCGGCCTAACAATCCGGCTAGCGACTCCTGTAACAACATACCTTGTATTAGCTCCGCATGTTGTAATCCGCCGTCCTGATAGGCTATATCAAATGCAATTTTCAGTAATTGCACTTGCTCTGTTGTCAGCCATACTTTCGCCAACGGATTCCACAATGTGTTTTGTTTATCTGGACGATCAGCGATATTATCACGCTCAGTGACTCTTCGTATTGAGCCTGGAAAACTAGTCAACTGCACTTTCTCAAATCTCTCGGCAGATCCCTCAAATTCACTGCCCTGCCAGTTTTCAGTGTGTGAAGCGTAAGCGGGGTTTAAACAAATCGCGTCATTTGTGGAAGTGTTGTCACTTGAAAATGAAAGTGGACTATCCATCCAGAATGTTACGACCGCAAACGCAAGTGATGATATTGATACCAGCACGACGCAAATCATGATAACCCTCGCCCCGTTCCCACGATTATTTGCTCGTAATATCCATAACATAATACTGCTCCATTACTTTTTTAAATATAAAACAACGCTACTTCCTGAATACCTGTTCAGAAATTTTTTATGCAATCTCATTCAGTCTTGACTTATGGTACTTGACTTATGGTTCTTGGCTTAGTTAAGAGTACCAGCAGATATTCGATGAGCCCCATCCTTAACGTGCTGCGAGATACCTTATAGACTTTCCGTTCTATAAGGTATTTAAGGTATTTAGTTTTTTATACGACTTATTTAATTCTACAGCCTTGTTATTTATTGTGCATATTTTAATAATTATTGACATAATGATCCAGTTATTTGTTTATACAATGTTAAAAAAAACAAGAAATAACCATGCCATATACCTAAACCAAGCATAAATAGACAGAGTTATTTTGATTCTGTATATAAAAAATAAATGGCGGCAGTGAATCACATCACCCGGGCAAGGTGTCCAGATCAAAATTCAGCAAATGAGCAAATCTAACGCGACGTTAAAGCCGATAAATTTGAGAAACGTTGCACCTGGGATTTTCTATAGCGATGCAATACGTTTGTTTATGGTGTTAGTCAAGCAATCTAATAAGCCTGAGTCTTTTCTGATAGTACAATTAGGGACATCACTGTCGTCAGAGTCAATGGTTAGCAAAACCGTATAAATATCTTGATTAATTGATCCAGACGCCCGCAAAGCCTGGATTAACGCGATTCCATTTAATGATGGCAATTCCTTACTGGTAATCAAAATGTCGTATTCATCAGTTAATAATGACTGAAGCGCGTTATGGCCGTTATCTAACACACTGATGTTAATGGGAAGTTCAGCCAATGCTTCTTTATACAATTCGCCACGGCTCTTGGAGGAATCAACGACCAAACAGCAATAAATTTTAGGGGAGCTTTGCGAGCGAATTTTTTCAAGTTTCAGGGAAATTGCCTCGATGTCCGTGCTTCCATTTTGCTCCAGCTCAACCGCGTCACGTATTAGGTCAACATAAGCTAAACAATCATCAATTAAGCTGTCGTTTATCGTTTCACATCCGCCGCTTATCAGATTTAGAAGCTCTTCAAACTCATGGCATATCTTAGTTATGATCGCTATACCGTGGGTACCGGCGCTACCCTTCATGCTATGTATTTCTCGATAAAGCGCTTGATAGATTGATTGATAATCGGGGTCAGTTTTCAGCTTTAAAACGAGATTTTCTATGAGCTGACAACGCTCAGGCAGCTCACCGAGGTATGAATTCTTAAGTTCTGACAATGCTTGCTGGATATTAGATAAATTAGCCATAATTACTCAGATACAGTAGAGAAGCCGTAAGCACTATGCAAAAGATCAGGCAATAAAAAATAGTATAGCTCAAGAAGAAATCAGCAAATATCGTTTAATACATCTCATTTTAGATTATCGAACATTATGGCCTACGATTGCAGTGAAAATTGTTACTATTTTGTAAAATCCCATACTTTTATACTCGGGATTTGATCGGCAGCTAAAACAGCAGTACTTATAGCGAGCCTGAGAAGGCTATCTCGCCTAAATCGGAGAAATAATGTACCCTCTCTCTATAATCACATTTATCCATAATACTTTCAAGGTATTGGATATGAATAACCCAGATACAGCGTGGTTAAATACTATCTACTCAAATTCCAGGATGCGAGATGCATGGAATTGGCAGCGGAAGATGAAAAATAGTGAAATGGCGTTATAACAAGGCACCTGAAGCAGGCCGGAAGAAGCCAAACTTTATGAAGTATATTTGAAACCTCGTGACTGGGCAGTCGAATAAATTCCGCATTATTGGCGGCCACTGGCGTGGACGAAAACTTTGCTTTCCTGACGAACCAGGCTTACGGCCGACACCTGAGCGTGTAAGAGAAACGTTATTTAATTGGTTACAACCTTTTATTACAGGATCTCGCTGCCTGGATTTATTTTCAGGCAGTGGCGCGCTGGCTTTTGAGGCATTTTCGCGCGGTGCCCACAATGTGACAATCGTCGATGCGAATCGCGATGTAATTTCGGTACTTAAAAAAAATATCGAGCTATTAAATATAAAAAACGCGTGCTTATTACAGACCGACGCCACTAAAATGTGTGCACTAAATAACACACAGGGGCATACATTTGATATAGTATTTCTTGACCCACCTTATAAAAAAAATTTCGTTTCGCCCTGCTGTGTAGGTCTGGAAAACAATAATTATCTTGCGCCTGTTTCCTATATTTACATAGAAGCTGAATACACAGTTACCGATCAAATGTTACCTGACACCTATTCGGTTATACGCAACAAAAAAGCGGGAAACGTCAATTATCATTTAATCAAACGAGAGCAATGAAGAAATGAGGCCATTGAAATGAAAACAACGGCAATTTATCCAGGCACATTCGACCCCATTACTAATGGCCACAGTGATTTAGTTCAGCGCGCTGCCAGACTGTTTGATCATGTCATTGTCGCAATCGCGGCAAACACGCATAAATCTCCTTTTTTCCCGCTGGATGATCGCATCTCTCTTGCGAAATCGGCATTGTCGAGTCATAAAAATGTTGAGGTGTGCGGGTTCGATACCCTACTGGTCAATTTTGTCCGTGCCCGAGACGCGCAAGTCGTCTTGAGAGGCTTGCGAGCAGTATCCGATTTTGAATATGAGTTCCAACTGGCCAATATGAACCGTAAACTGGCACCTGAAATAGAAACTATGTTTTTAACGCCTTCCGAAAATTTTTCATATATTTCATCGAGTTTAGTGCGTGAAATCGCCAAACTGGGTGGCAATGTATCCGATTTTGTCCATGAAAATGTTGGGGCTGCGTTAAAAAACAGAATAAGTTAAAATAGGTTAATTAATTTAATGTTTCAGGCTTTCCATGTGTGACTTTTTCCAGGTGCAGCTTTTTATTATTAGGTGAACAATGGCTTTATTAATTACAGATGAATGCATCAATTGCGATGTTTGTGAACCAGAATGCCCTAATGGTGCCATTTCGCAAGGGGAGGAAATCTACGTAATTGACCACAATCTATGCACTGAATGTGTAGGTCACTATGAAACGTCTCAATGTGTCGAAGTATGTCCTGTGGATTGTATCCCGATGAACCCTGATCATGAAGAAACCAAAGAAGAATTATTGGAAAAATATAATAGAATAGTGAGCGAAACGGCTTAATTACTCGCCATTACTGAATTAAGGTGCACTTACTCTTACATACTTCCTCTTACGCAAAGGTGCCCACCGAATTGACCACCGTCCTTGCAGTGCATGCCTTTTGTAAAGCTAAGTCTCCCTGCATGCTATCGTTTTAAATCCCAGATTCAGGGTTCAAGATCTTTTTTTGCAAAAAAAAACTATGTTACTATCTGCACACAATAAATCTCATTTTATCCAAACGCAGAACGGGTTTACTCAATGAACAATACCTCTACCTCATTTCGCTCTCCAGCTTTTTACTCCGCAACTTTACTGTTCTTGTTGCTGATATTTTGCATTCAAAACAGCTTTGCCGCCCAGCAACTGGCCGCAGGTATTGCGACGGCACATCCACTTGCAACGGATGCTGGTTTAAAAATGTTGAATGAAGGTGGCAACGCCTTCGATGCCGCTGTTGCTGTTACTGCCGCGCTGGCTGTTGTTGAACCAATGAGTTCCGGTTTGGGTGGTGGCGGATTCTGGTTATTGCATCGCGCCAAAGATAAATTTGAAACCATGCTAGATGGTCGTGAAAAAGCACCGCTGGCTGCAACGCGTGATATGTATCTGGATAAAGAAGGCAATGTGATTAAGGGGCTATCGATTACCGGCCCTCTAGCGGCGGGTATTCCGGGCATTCCCGCAGCAATTGTTCATTTATCAAAAAAATATGGGCAACTACCCCTTGCTAAAGTCCTTGCACCTGCGATTGAATATGCAAAAAACGGTTTTGCTGTCGATGATTATTTTCAACGTACTGCGAAATTCAGATTGGAAGATCTCAAAAAATCACCTGAAGCTGAAAAAATATTTTTAACCAAGGGAAAAGTACCTGCGATCGGCCATATTATAAAACAACCTGATTTGGCAAATACACTGGAAGCTATTGTCAAACAGGGACACAATGGATTTTATGGCGGAGCTGTCGCAAAAAAACTGGTCAGTGGTACCAAAGCAGCAGGTGGTATTTGGACTTTACAAGATCTTAAAGAATATAAAGTGATAGAACGCAAACCTATAAAGGGCGAATATCACGGAATGCAAATTACTTCGGCACCACCACCCTCATCCGGTGGTATTGCATTGGTAGAAATGTTTAATATTCTGAATGATTTTGATATGGTGAGAACATCGAAGGGGACCCAAGCACATTTAATTGTTGAAACAATGCGACGCGCGTATCGCGACCGCGCGCAACATCTCGGCGACCTGGATTTTTACGAAGTACCAGTCGAGCGTCTGACAAATAAAAAATATGCTTCGAAACTCGCGGCTTCAATTGATGAAGAAAAAGCAACAGCCAGTAGCTCCCTGCCCGGCGTATCATCAAATGAAGGCGGAAAAGACACCACTCATTTCTCTATAATTGACGCTAATGGGAACCGTGTTGCATCAACACTCACTATCAATTACCCTTTTGGGTCGGGCTTCGTACCTCCGGGTACTGGCGTTTTACTTAATGACGAAATGGACGACTTCTCTGCTAAACCCGGCACACCAAACGCGTATGGCCTGGTAGGTGGCAAAGCCAACGCCATCGAACCGGGCAAAAGACCGTTGTCGAGCATGACCCCGACATTTCTGGAAAATAAGCGCGGGGTTGCCGTATTAGGTACACCCGGCGGTAGCCGAATTATCACTATGGTTTTACTCGCCAGTTTAGATTATTTCGCCGGTGGCACAGCCCAAAGCATGGTTGCTTTACCACGTTACCATCATCAATATTTACCTGATGTGATCCAGCACGAAAAAGACAGTTTTTCTGCAGAACAACAAAAAGAGCTTCAGGCCATGGGGCACACGCTAAAACTAATCGATGGTATTTATGGGAATATGCATGTCGTTATCTGGGATAAAAAAGAAAACCAATTTTCTGCAGCCAGTGATCCACGTGTGAATGGAAAGGCCGTCGCTCGCTAAAGCATTGATAATGCTATAGCTAATTAGAGCCAAATTAATGTTATACTTGGCCGCTCAATATCTTATAAATCCAGCTGTATATTATGACGTAAGCAATGACAAATCAATTTGACGATACTCGATACTTATTAAAATTTATCCTCGCATCAGCGTTCTGTTTTTTTATCGGCACCGTACATGGCGTGCTTCAGGTCATCAGCCCGATTCGTGCGTGGCTTGATTCCATCGGCAGCCCATATGGCGGACCCGGTCATATGATCGACCCCCTAGCCCATGCGCACATCAATGTGATCGGTGGTGTTGTTATTTTTATTATGGGCGCTTCCTATTATCTAATCCCCCAAATAGCTGGCATACGTATTTATTCAAAAAAATTGGTAAACCACACATTCTGGTGGACATTGTTGGGTATATTTGGATTTTATTCCACCTTGATGGTCTTCGGGATATGGGAAGGACAGGCATTATTAGCCAACCCGGACAATGATGATGCAGTTCAGGCAATTCACCGTTATTACGGCCCCGTTATTGCGACTGTATCAACAGGCATGGGAGTTGGCTTTTGGGTATACTTTTTTAATATTTTTGTGACTATAAAACAATTCAAACCTTCCATACAATCTAAACAGCCCTAATGGCACTCTTATGGTAAGAAAGTGTAACTGCCCGGAACATTTTCCAGATTGGGATAACACTGACGTGGACTTGACAGGGCATTGCATTCTCAAACTGAACATCCCCATGTTTATGAATATGCCTTTAGCGTTCGAAGCCTACCTGCAACGTCAACAACGTGAGGTGGAAAATTTGGAACTCCAGGAACGCTGGCCAAGATTTATTCTGACCCGCTCCGGTGTGCTCCGCGGGCAGATTATTCGCCTGCTGGAACATACTCAGTCACCATCACGTCATCTAGGTTATATGCCCACGCCCTTTAATGCCAAGGCTATGTTACACAACGGTGATATTGGCACCATCAAACAAAACGTCAGAGCCTTGCAACACTCTATATTTGATGAAGGCAAGATACCTGGAGAACTCTACCTGAGTTACCTTACATGCCCTAAATGTACCAGGCATGAGGATATGAAAATCCTGTTACTGAGGCGCTGGGTGCAAAGCGCGCGCCTGACAAAAAAAATTAATAAGCGTAAAATAACATAAACTGCGAAATCACTGGATTCATACATGGAAAGGCCCTAAATCAATACATCATAAAAACATTGAATACCAAATATTTACCCGATTGTCACAGCTAAGCTGAATTGTGCCATCGTTTCCGGGCCTCGCACTGTAACCCGGTAAAATTAGTTTGATACATTTTAAACAACATTATTAAACAATAGTGCATAAACAACAAAGCACAGTAACAAAGGAAAAATTTATGACAAAAAATGCAACACCTATGCGACGATACCTGCTTATTCTACTCAGCCTGATACTCATAATGAGTGTCTCAGCTTGTACTAAGGAAGCAAATACTCACGATGTTATCAAGATATCTGATGAGTTTTTTACGGCACTCATACAGAAAAATTACGACAAAGCCCTGACCTATTATTCGAAAGATTTTTTTTCCCTGATGCCAGCAGAATCCTGGGTAAATAGGTTAAAAGAGATCAACGGCAAGTTAGGTGATTTACAGGAAGTAAAATTAAAAAGTGAAAATACCTCGACAGTTTTCAGCGGAAGACGTTTTATCTTTGTATACGCCAACCGTTATAAAAACGGACTGGCCAGGGAGACTTTGGTCTTTTTTCAGAGCGTCAGTAACCCGGAAATAAAAATACAGTCACACAAGATTGAGTCCAACCTA
>JAADIM010000100.1 GCA_013151345.1 Gammaproteobacteria bacterium | reverse complement strand
TTAATCCAATAAACAGTAAAATAGCGGGGACGATATTGCGCAACGGGATTGGTACACGGATATTAAGACGCAAGGGCTCTGCCCCTTTTCCCCAGAAACGACTCTTTACTAGCCATCCTGCCAAGGTATCCCAGGGGCAAACCGCACACCAAGCCGAACCGAAAAAAAGCACGGATAATACCACGCCACTCCACCACAGTGTCCAGGTGACAGTGGTTGCCATATTGCGTTCAGCGATGGGCGTACCAAAGAGACCGGCGACAATCACCAATAGAAATACTGCGACTAAAACAATGCGTAATAAAGTAAGCAACCAGCGCCGGGTAACCCAGTGGGCTAACGGCGCTAATAATGGCCAACTGCTAAGGCGCCGTGCCGGTGATGTTTTGCCTACCGTAGGTAAGGGAGTAAACACAGCGTAAATACAGACGAACGCCATGAAGCACGCGCTCACTAATATCCACTCCTGTGGCAAACCTGGGTGCATCATGGTCATGTCTTTATCGCCTGGGTAGACCTGCTGGACCGCATTTGCTTGCTTCGCTTTCGCTTGATCATGCTAATCACAAATAGAAATATCACGACGGCACCTATGGTGCCGCCGATAGGCCCAACTGGATTCGGTTTGCCGATCCTTAAGGGAAAATCAATCATATAGGGTTCACCACCAGACTCGAACTCCGCAGTAATAGTATAATCCCCTTTTTCCTGAAAGATAAAGCCTTGCCGATAGACATTGTCATCCAGTTTTTGTATTCCTAATATTTCTTTCCTGCTACTAAACCAACTATCGTCTTTAATGTTAAATGTCACCTCGGTGTTTAATAGCTGCCCGTTATCGATTCGAGTCGCGTACAGGTTAACGCGACCAGCCTCTGTAGGCCGTGGAAAGGCCGGAAATACCATATAGGTAACATAGTACTCACCAATTTGAGTTTCTACCTGCATGCTGGGCGGTGTATTAGAATCTTCATTTAAACTGTACGAGGGACGCCCCAGCACATGGTGTGCGAACGCCGGCGAATTAGCCAAGAAGAAACCGAACATAAGATAAAAAATCATGATGGTTGTTGGGCTCAAAAATGACGGCATTCCTTTATAAATTCGTTTAATATGGATATTTTTCATAGGCACAGTGCGTCGTCGGCTATTATCGCTGAACCAAGCACTCCGTGTTGTATAATATAGTCGGGGTTGCATTACGCGGCCTGTCGCTTTTTTTCTGTGGATGACTTGTGTTGGCGGTATTGTCGGCCCCGGTGCCCCGGCCTCTGATACGGCGTATCGTGGGTATTCAGTGTGAATTGCAAAGCATCGCTAGGACATACTGCGATGCAGGTCGAATAGTTATTACATTCCTGACCAAAATCATCGCGTAGGGGATCCAAGCCAAATTGACAAACTTGATTGCATTTTTTGCAATCGTTACAGGTCTCAACGTTGCGTTTAATACGCACTAACCGATAGCGCCCTAATAAGGAATACAACGCACCACCGGGGCATAAGTAGCGGCAAAAACTCCGTTTAGCAACGAATAAATCACCCAGCAGCGTTAGCAGAAAAAACACTGCGCCGACGCCAAAACCACTAAATGCAATCACATAATAGAGCTCTCGTCCGACTATTGCGGGTGGATAGAACGCGGCCACTAACACTGAGCCCGTGATAAAAGATAGAATTACGCCCACTAGGAGCACCCAATATTTTAACCGCAGGTTTAATTTAAGCTCACCAACGGGTAATTGATAACGTGCCATCCAGCTGCGTAATTTGTCGTTTAACTCATATATTAGTGTTGCAGGACAAATCCAGCCACAAAAAATACGTCCTATTAGCAAACTAACAATGATGGGTATGAGTGCTGTAAACAAAAACGGCCAGTAGAGTTCTTTACCTGCAGCAATCTGTCCTGCCACAGCCAATGGATCACTTATTTTATAACCAAAGAAATTTGCTGACCAAGTGGTACCTTTAATAGCATCAAGATCCGTTGCGGGATCATTGGTAAACCACGCAGTGGCGGGTTCAACAATGTCATACAGTAGTTTTTCGGACGGCGCCAAAAAATCATAGGCGTGTGCTGCCGCATAATTTTGATAGACTCCAACAACCGGTAATAACACCAACATACTAAAAACAACACACAATACCATCCAACGCAGACGATTAAGAAAAGTCCGGGGTGGTGGCAGCAGTGGTTTTTTGGATGTCATTTACTTAGGTTTCCGCAGCTTTGCTGTTTTCTGATAAAGGACCACTGCCCGTGGTACGCGGTATAATACGAATGGCATGGGGTATTTGAATGCAAGACCTTTCACACAAGCCACAACCGACGCAGTCCGCCAATACCTGCGGTTGTTCTAAGCGTCCAACGGTGATCGATACATCGGGTAGTGGGCAGGCTCGGTAACAAACTCCACACGTCTTGCCTTGATAGGAAAGACAAAGACTCTTGTCCACCCTAGCATGTCCCATTTTTACTTTAGATATGATTTCTTCTGCATCTCGTGCAATAGCTTGTAGTGCACCCGTTGGGCACACATCACCGCATTTCATGCAGAGAATGCAGGCTTTTTCACGGGGAACAATATAAGGCGTGCCAAGGGAGCTGTAGCCATTTTCAAAGTCAAAGGCGCGAATGGCATCATTGGGACAAATTGCACTGCATTGTCCGCAACGAATACAACGACTTAAAAAGACTGCTTCCGCCAATGCGCCAGGGGGGCGCAAAAACCGTTTACGATTGGTAGGTAGCGCGTGTGCAACAGCAGGCGCTAATAATGTTACGGCGGAAGCAGCAAGAGAGGACAAAAAGTAACGACGTTGCATAACATTGGCTCATTGGTTTGGACTTCTTGGTCTGGAATTCGAAGTCTTCGTCAAACTTTTTCAATGCGACAAGCCAATTTTTTAAAATCCACTTGTCCCGAAACCACGTCCCAAACGCGGCTGGAAGTGGCGTTCACCAGCCATTTGTTTTTACGAGGGTCGGCGGAATCAGCCACCGAGAGATTCCAAGGGCTGAATACATAGCCTCGTGGCACGCTATTACGGGAAGGTTTGACTAAGCTATCGGTACCCACTTGCGCGCGCGCTTCGTAGGAACCACGGCGGGTGATCATTTTGACTTTTTCACCATCACTAATACTCAGCGTTTTCGCGTCTTCTGGATGTATTTCGACATACATCTCCGGTACCAGGCGTCGCGTAGTCGGGCTGCGAATGGATTTAGCGGTGTGAAAATGTTCATAAACCACACCAAGGCCCAACCAAAATGGATACTTATCCTTTGGCACCTGGTCCCATTGTTTGTCCTGGAATGCTGCGTCAGGTAGATCGGGGGTTAAGGCCTTGTCCCGCGCTTCTTTTAACAAATCAATATTGTCGATGGTATAAGCGCCTTTCTGAACACCAAATACCATGAGTTTTTCAGTAATCTTTTCACGGTCGGTATAGTCCTGGTGACACAACTTCATATGCACTTTGCCATCTTTAGTACGAAAGTAGCCATAAGGCCGGTTCTCCCATTTACCTTCTTGTTGCATATAACGACGCGTCGAGCCACCTTCCTTGGCAAGAGTATAAGTAGGCGCAGGCCATTGAATACCGCGTAATTGGCGAATTTGATCGTAGGGACTCACACCGTCTTTTTTCTCGACAGCTAAAATGCCGCTTAGATCAGTATCAGTGCCTTCACTTGCCCTAATTATATCGCGGAATATTTCTTCTGCATCGACAAAACCGTCTGCGCCTTTTTTCCAGGGAAAGATTTTTTCCGGGTCCATACCCAGCAATTCGGCAATTTCCTTACCTTTGTCAATCACCATGTCTAAATCAGGTCTGCATCCGGGAGGTGGTTCAGCTGCTTTATCGACGACATGAATACGGCGTTCGGAATTAATGTAGACCCCCTGCACCTCACCCCAGGTCGCTGCTGGGAATATGACGTCGGCATAAAGGTTATTGGGTGCATGACGATAAATTTCCTGTACAACGTTAAACGTTTTCATCAGCGCAGGACGCACCAAGTTATTTTGATCTGGAAGATCGATATGGGTAGCGTAAACAAAGAACATGACTTTTACATCACCCTTTAGCGCGCGTTCCATCATACCCACGGCATACCCTGGGTTTTTTGAATTCATTGCTTGCACCAGGTTTTTCTCGGGCACTCGCCAAGCCTTGGCCATTTTTAGACGGTGCAGGTCGTTTTTAAGCGGTTGGTTAAACGGTAAACGATCCGTTAAACCACCGGTAAAGCGTTCGCCCATGGCATTGGGTTGGCCGGTCATGGAAAACGGTCCACAACCGGGTTTGGCCAGGTTTCCCGTGAGGGTTAACAAATTGATAATTGAAATAACATTGTGTTGGCCATGAATGTGCTGGTTGTAACCAATACCCCACATGATAATGACACCACCATGGGCGTCTTCTCCCCGTTCCAGGCGTTTACGTGTCGCTTCGGCAAACATTTTTGCAACGCGGCGAATCATTGCAGGTGTTACCTCTGGATTACCCATGCGGTCCTGTACTTGTTCCGGGCTGTAGTGTTCGCTTACACCATCGACATATTTTTCCCAACCCGTGACATGCTTACGCAGAAATGGCCAATCAATGACATCCTTGTGGTCTTTTAACAAGACATGGGCTATAGCATTTAGAAAACTAATATCACCGTTGAGAATGGGCACATGAACGTGATTCTCGGCATTGATATTTGCGTACCCTTTGCTGGTGCCAGTATAGCGAGGATCAACTACGACAGTTGAAATATCAGTATTTTGCTTATGGTCGGCTGCACGCCAGAAAATAATAGGATGAGATTCACGTGCATTGTGACAAAAGTGCATGATCATGTCGCATAATTCAATGTCCTCGTAAGCTAAAGGTGGCGTGTCAGAACCCAGAGTCTTAAAATAACCGATCACCGCCGAGGTCATGCACATACGAGCGTTGGCCTCTATGGTATTAGAACCCAGCACACCTTTCATAAACATGTTTTCCAGATACTGGCCTTCCATGGTGAGTTGGCCAGAGCCGTATAGTCCAATGGAATTACCGCTGTATTTTTTGGCGAAATGCACTATTTTATGCGCCACTAAATCGGAGGCTTCTTTATAAGCGACACGCACAAAGTGCTCATCATCAAAAGATCCCTTGGATTTACTGATGTAATCCATATTACCATGGTTGGGTTTATTCCATTCTTCCCAAACATCTTTACGTACAAACGAATCCCCCTCCATGCGATCGACGTAGATGGGCTCGGCTGCGGTGAGTCCTTTGATACATTGCAAGCCGGAATTTGTTGGATGATCTTTATCGGGACGCATAGAAACGATTTTACCGTTCTCCGTCTGAATAATGGTGCCGCAACCAACGCCACAATAGGGGCATGCGGCTAAGGCAACTTTGCGTGTTACAGCATCTCCGGGACTTTGCGGTGCAGCTTCGAGTTCCGGGTTATTGCCTGTGAACAAACTCGCGCCCGTTACCGAACCTGTTAGTAAACTTGAATCTTTAATAAACTTACGGCGACCTTTACTGAATTGGCGTTTCATGATTCTTGTCTCCTGGACTGCGAAATACTGCGTAGATAAACGATAATATCGTCGATTTCTTGATCGCTGAGATCGGCCAGGCCGTTAGCCCCCTGGAATCCACGCATACGCGTATTCGAACGTCCTTCTTTGATAGTTGTGCGAATAAACCCATCTGTTGCCTTGCTTAAGAAACCTATGGTGCCGATGGCCGTTCCAGTACCGCCAGCGCTGTAGCCGTCCCCGTTGGGGCCGTGACATGCGGCGCATATTTGGTCATACCAGGTTTTACCCAGCCGGGGGTCGCCACGTGCAGCGGCTTGAGCGTTTATTTCTTTGGCTCTCGATGGCAGCTCTGTGTGGTTACGTAAATAAGCGACAATTGCCAAAATTTGATTTTTCTCGAGATGGCCAAAGGGTGGCATGCCGGTGTTAGTTCGCCCCTCGTTACGATCCAACTGATTAATTTAGGATGATGGTTTGCATTAAGAAATCATCGGAGGCTGTGGATAGAAATTCCTGGTTGGTCAGCGATGGCGCAACCCCAGGCTTGCCTATGGCATCCGCCTGATGACAAAAAACGCAGGATTGTTGATAGAGTTGTTCGCCTTTCTTTACCAGTTCAGTTTCAATATTACGGGGTTTATCAAATATTGTTCCATTGGTAGTTTTAACTTTTTCTGCTTCTGCATATCCCCCAATAGCCGCTGAGTCTTTATTGGTGGCGCAGGCGTTAATAATCGTAGCAGCAATAACCAGTGAGACGAACGAAACAGCTTTTATTTCCATTTAGCATTCTCCTTGCAGATCAACAATGGTCGAATGGTCGCGGAACTTATTTCACAGTAATTTTCAAGCTGGAGGTATGATTTGGATCAAGGTAATCAAGACAATCAGAAATAAATTTACACTAAAATTTTTATAGGATCCTTGACTTAAGCGATTACAGGATAAAAAATAATCAACAACTGTGAAAACCACTCGGGTTTTTCGATGCTACAAAAATAATTAAATTCTATCGGTTGTAATGCCGATTTGTCGCCGCCGATAAAATATGACATTGGAAGACCTAACGTTGAAGTATTTTGCGTAGACGAAGAAACCATCAACAGATGTGAAAAACATTTATCAAAAATTCCTCGGTTTTTTCTAATAACCTGGTGAAGCGCCCCTCAACAGTTGGTGCGTGAAGTAGCTGGCTATGACTTTACTCAGAGCGAGAGAGGAGGCCTGTTTGGCTGGCAGAGAAGTAATTACGCCTCGATTAGAATCAAAAGATAATGATAATCATTCTCATTTTGGTTGACATTTAAATAAGAATGATTATCATTACTATATTGGCCTAGTCAAATATTGCCAAGAAACCGAACACACAATCACCAAAGGAGTGCTTTATGAGTTACATAGTAAGCGCCTGGTTGGAGCGCGGTGGCCCGCGGCTCGGCATTCTTTGTGCGGACACAGGTGTTATACAGCAACAGTGGTATCTTGATAAAATTAATATAAATAACAATGAGTTATATCGTCGCGAACTATCCTGCTTCAAACGGCCGGGAATTCAGCAGCTAACCCGTGAGCTATTCAAGGTCGGTTGCGCCCAAGAAATTAGCCTTTTGCCAGGTGTTCAAAGCGTGGAACTGGGCAGTGTTTGTCTTTATTGTAATCAGTGTATACAAGGCAGCAGCCAGCATTTGCATGGGGATATGTTTTTGGATGGCGGCAAGTAAGCGGGCAACTTGCGTGTAACTAACGATATTTTTCAGGATCTAATCTACGGAGACCTTCTATAGCATTTGGTAATTCTGTTTCTGCTTTTCCACAAATAAGTTCTTTACGAACCGATGATGCGCATTTTGAGATTTTACCCATAAATTGTGTTCTAGCTTTACCATCACAATATGCTTTGTAGTCGGTGGAATTTCGTTGGGCAACCAGTTCACCCGAATTATTGAACCAGCGTAACTCACGACGGTGTATGTCACCGTTGAAAAGGACGTACTTAAAGTTACCACATTGGCCAGTTTCTCCTCGACCACATTGGACTGTGAGTCCCTGTTGTTTTTGATTTAATGCCGTGCGAAAGGCGCCGACGTTTTCTTTGAAACTAATGCAATTGCCAGCAGTAGTGCATGGTAATGGTTCTAAACAGACGCAATCAAGGTCGCTATCGTTGCTGCAAAGCAATGACCGTTGTTCATCAAGTTTAACGGTTCTAAAGCCTAGATCGCTCAGTTCGGTTTCCGAATAATAATCTTCTGTTTCGATGGACTTTTTTACCGCGTTGACAGGTTCCGATTGGTTTTGTGTTGAGACACTTGTCGATTCCACTTTACTTGTTTGGCTAGAATCTTCGTTACC
>JAADIM010000132.1:1761-9721 GCA_013151345.1 Gammaproteobacteria bacterium | reverse complement strand
TTTTGAACATTGCTTAACTCGGCTGCGTTTATTTTCTTTAAATAAGCATTTACCATATCATCGGTATCGTACCTCACATACTGAAGTACTGACTTTACCGTATCGCCGGGTAGTGCTTGTTCAAGATTATATTTTCCATCACTATGAACAACCACATTTACAGAATCCGTATCACCGAACAAGTTATGCATGTCGCCGAGTATTTCCTGGTAAGCGCCAACCAGAAATATGCCAAGTAAATAAGGTTCGTTTGCTTTAACAGAATGCAACGGTAAACTGGACTCGACACCTTCACCGTCAACGTAGTTATCTATTCTGCCGTCTGAGTCGCAGGTTATGTCATGTATACGTCCGCGTCGTTCAGGCGCCTCATCCAGACGATGCAGTGGAACGATGGGGAAGATTTGCGATATGGCCCATACATCGGGAATAGATTGAAAGATTGAGAAATTGCAAAAATATTTGTCTGCGAGTTTTTCATTCAGCTCGTCCAGTGCGTCCCGATGTGTTTTTGTGCTCGCTTGTAACAACGTGCGTATCTTCCAGCACAGTGCAAAGTAATATTGTTCTGCGCATGCGCGCTGCTTTAGTGTTATTTTTCCCTGGACGTACAGAGTGTGTATATCCGATAAACTGTGCGTCGTGTCATGGTATATCTCGATCGGCGCGTAGTTTGAGTTGTTTTCACCGGGCTTGGGCTTGTCCTGCTGGTGTTCTGACAAGTAGTTGAATTTTTCAATCAGGTCTTGAATCGCAGGGGGGATGTTTTTTTCAGCTATGTCGTCAAATATGTCATCAGATATTTTTTCAGGGACATGTTGATTAACTGTTTCTGCCTCGACTACATTTGTTATTAAGACTGCGTGGTGGGCAGTTAAAGCTCTACCGGATTCAGTGATAATATCCGGATGTGGTAAGGCATTTTCTGAGCATATATTCGAAAAAGTATTAATTATACTTGTCGCATATTCATTAATGTCATAATTCATGGAGCAAAAATTGCGTGATCGTGTTCCATCATAGTTGATACCAAGGCCACCACCCACATCAATACAGCGAATATGAGCACCGAGCCGGTGAAATTCCGCATAATAACGTGCGCATTCATTCAGGCCATTTTGTATGTCGCGAATGTTTGGCAGTTGCGAACCCATATGAAAATGAAGTAACTCGAGTGAATTAAGTAAGTTCACTTTTTTAAGGCGTTCTATGACTGACAAAACCTGAGTTGCGGATAAGCCAAATTTGGATTTTTCACCTCCGGTGTTTTGCCACAACCCTGTACCGATGGACGCCAGTCGGATACGAATGCCAATCAATGGCTGGATATTTAAGTCTTTTGCTTCTTTGATGATTAATTCGAGTTCGGAGATTTTTTCAATTACAATATAAACTTTGTTGTCGAGTTGTTTGCCAATAAGGGCTAAGCGAATGTATTCGCGATCTTTGTACCCATTGCAAATTATGATACTGTCTTTTTTTTGTGAAAGTGCCAGTACCACCATTAATTCCGGTTTACTACCTGCTTCAAGCCCCACGTGTTCATCGGTAACGTTTAGAATTTCATCTACAACACTGCGCTGTTGGTTTACTTTGATAGGATAAACGCTGGTATATTCTCCCTGGTAATTATTTTTTATCATTGCCTGACGAAATGCGTTACCGAGCACAGTTACACGGTCATGCAGAATATCCGTGAATCGAACCAGTACAGGTAAAGAAAGGCCGCTTTGTTTGATTTCGTCGGAGAGCGTGTAAATATCAATTTCTGCTGATGCTTGTTGGCGCGTGGGTCGCGCAACTAGATGGCCTTTATCATTGATATCAAAATATCCATTACTCCAGTGCAATACATTGTAGGTTTTTCTTGCTTGTTCTATGTTCCAATGGTTCATGTTTGATTTATTGTCTGGCTGGAAGTCTTATGTTGTGATTATTCATCAATTTACTATAAAATACGCGCACTTGCTGCTGCTTAAAATATAGAGGTGTAAATGAAGCTGGATGATACATGGTTTACGGAGATTTGCGAAGATGCAGGCTCAGCGTTTTCGCTAAAAATTACTAGCAAACTGCATGATGAGCAGACACCCTACCAGCGCATAGAGATATACGAAACGCAGAAATACGGTAAATTAATGACCATCGATGGGCTGGTGATGCTCTCATCGCGTGATAATTTTATCTACCATGAAATGCTGTCTCATCCCGTTTTATTTACACACAGTGATCCAAAGGATGTGTTGATTGTGGGGGGAGGGGATTGCGGTACTTTATTAGAAGTTCTAAAGCATCAGAGTGTCTGTAAAGTACAACAGGTCGAAATAGATGAGCGGGTGACTCGTCTTGCTGAGCAGTATTTTCCTGAGTTATGCATTGCGAACAATGATGTGCGGGCAGAGTTTATATTTGAAGATGCTATTAAGTGGGTTAAGGGCTCAAAGGATGCTCGTTACGATATAATTATTGTTGATAGTACTGATCCGGTTGGTCCAGCAGAAGGCTTGTTTACCACTGCTTTTTTTAGTGAATGTATTCGTGTTCTTCGCCCGGATGGAATAATAGTGCAACAAAGCGAGTCACCGCTTATTCATGGTCATATAATAAAATCCATGTATGTGGCTATGCGTGAAGCTGGATTCGACAATGTTCAAAGTGTGTTGTTTCCTCAATCCGTTTACCCTTCCGGTTGGTGGTCAGCGACCATGGCGAGTAAAAATGAATTATTAACCGAGTTCCGGGAAGTGGATGCCAAGAAAAAAGTGTTTAAAACGCATTACTATAATAAGGATGTCCACCAAGGTGCGCTAAATTATCCTGAATTTTTTTCTGAATATATTTAGCTGCCCCTAGCAGTGCTTATCCCTAGCGGTAGCAATAAACTATTTGCACCATTTATTTATTTGTATCTGGGCGGCAGCGCTTTTTTGCGTTCGTTCCTTATCATCTATATAGCGACGTTCACCATTTTCGTCATAGGTGGCCAATCGACCTGCATTTTTATATGTTGCCATTTGACGTTTTGCAATACTGCAGTTTGATTTCTTTAAAGCTAATTCCTTCTCCGCAGTATCCTTGGCTTCTTTTTTCTTTATTCTTTTATCCTGCATAGACTTGATAATTTTTTTTCTGGTTTCATTTCGGTTTGCTTGAGCGGCTGCGGTTGCAGATGGGCTCGTGTTACTTGTTGTTACATTGAGTGTTTTTGCTTTATATTCTTCAGTGTAATCACCATAGTGCACCTGACCGTTTTCATCGGTCCATTTCTGTACCTCTCGTGCCTGGGCATTCCCTACTGTTAACGTTAACAGGGCAAAAAAAAGCATAGCAAAAAAACCTATTGTAATCAGCCGCATAACTAGCTCCAATACTGTTTCATATTAAATGGCATATATAATCTATCGGTAATACTAAGGATATATTTAGCTTAGTATTTAGCTAAATATCAAGCCTAAAAGTACCTTTAATTTTAGCTATTTATTCGGGTATTGTAATCTGTCTGTACGCAATCGGTGACGTTTGTCGAACAGATGTTGGGCACTCATATACACTGCGGCGAGGGTACCAAAGCCGGTGCCAGCCGATATCAAGAACATGATCAGGATCTGGTATTTTACCGCTTCAATCGGCGCCGTGCCTGACAGAATCTGGCCGGTCATCATACCGGGTATGCTCACTATGCCTGCCGCTGCCATGGCGTTAATCATGGGTATCAAACCTACACGGACACTGTGCTTTTGAGTGTCACTAATCGCTTGTTTCCAGCTTTGGCCGAGCAATAATTTTGCTTCGATGGTGTTTTGTATTTGCACCGTTGTTTGTGTTAAGTGATTGATACCCAGCGATATACCGGTCATAGTATTACCCAGGAGCATGCCCAATAAAGGTATCGCATATTGTGGTTGATACCAGGGGTCAGGCTGGACGATGACTATTAATGAAAAAAGCGTAATAGTGAACGAGGAGATGAACATCGACAAACTGCCTATACCATATGCCCAGCCACCCTTAAAACGATGGGTTTGGCGGGCCATTATTTCGTAACCTGCGATTAAAAGCATAACCAGCGAAAGTAATAATACCCAACTTATCTGGCTGTTCTCGAAAAGAATTTTAAGAACAAAACCAATAAGCAAAAGTTGGATGGTGGTACGCACTGCGGCAATTACAATTTTAGTGCCCAAATTTAATTGCAAAAAAATAGAGACCAGTGCCAAAACGGCTACCAGCAGTGCAGCTATTATCAAATCAATATAACCAAGTGTAATGATATTCATGCTACTGGACCTTCAATTAACTTGCCGTTTTGTATTTGTAAATGTTTATCAGCGATGCGTTTGATTTGTTGCGGGTCATGACTGATCCACAAGATTGAAGTTTGATGTTGGTGGCGAAATTCTGTAAGAAATTTTTCCACGCGTCTTACGCTATCAGGGTCCATGCTGGATGTAGGCTCATCGAGTAAGAGTACTTTAGGGTTGTTTTGCAACAGGCGTAATAATGCCAGGCGTTGTTTTTCGCCCGTTGAGCAATGGTTTACATCCGCTGTTAAAATAGATTTGTCTAATCCGAGCTGCGACAAATTTGCTATCAACTGGGTGTCTGATTCATCATGAAAATGGCTGCCGATTCTATCGTGCCACCAATAATTTTCTGCGGTTAATAAGCCTACCTGTTTGCGCCAATTTGGCGCTGTATACTGGCGGCATTCTTTTTCCTCCAGGTAAACGTTTCCTTCATGTTCATCCAGGTCAGATATCGCGCGCAATAGCAGTGTCTTGCCGCTGCCCGATGGGCCAGACAGGCAAATACATTCATCTTTTGCAAGCACGAAGGAAACTGCTTCAAGCAGTGATTTTTTGGTGACCAGAATATTTTTTAAGTAAAGCAACTTAGATCCATTATAATTTTTACCGATTTTTAATTGTATGTTAGTCTCCTACTAAAATAATCAGTTATTTCCATAATAAATTAGTAGTTAAACCTAAATCATAAGTGGTTAAATAATGGGCGGTTAAATAGAGTCGTCAAAATATAAGAGGCTAAGAGTATGGCAGAACCTGTCTGTGTGCAAAAATTACCGTATGTCGTTGAGCTGGAACCTGGGAAATATTGGTGGTGCAGTTGCGGCAAATCAGCCAAGCAGCCATTTTGTGATGGTTCGCATCAGGGTTCAGAATTTAATCCGGTTGAGATCGAAGTGAGTGAGAAAACCAAAATCGGATTTTGCGGATGTAAAAAGACAAACAACGCACCTCGTTGTGATGGGACACATACTCAGCTGTGATTTTCCGTACTGAATAATTAGTTTATCTCTTGGTTAGTTTATCTCTTGGCTTAAGTTCTTATGTTTCAACTCTATATGCTTAGACTCTTTTTTTAAAAAAAGGGGCATTCAATTGGATGCCCCTTAACTAATTTACATAAGTACAAAAGTAATGTTACCCATGTGATTATTAACTGGTTATTAGTTAATAATTGTGTTATTTGCCGGAGCCATGTGTGCCAGTGAATTCCGGGTAGGCTTCCAGGCCGCATTCCGCTAAATCAACCCCACCGTATTCTTCTTCTTCGCTAACCCGAATACCCAGGATCATTTTCAGGGCAAACCAGGCAATAAAGCTGGTGGCAAACACCCATGAGAAAATAGTGAATAGGCCAATTAACTGAGCGCTTAAGCTGGCTTCCGGATTAGTGATTGCAACGGCAAGAAGCCCCCATATACCGACTGTGCCGTGTACAGAAATGGCGCCAACCGGGTCATCAATTTTGATTTTGTCGAGCCCAATAATCGAAAATACGACGATTATACCGCCAATAGCACCGATGATAGTGGAGGCCCCAGGGCTACCCGCGAGTGGTTCTGCCGTAATCGCCACCAAACCCGCCAGGGCGCCGTTGAGTGCCATAGTCAAATCCGCCTTGCCGAACATTAGACGTGCCGTTATAAGTGCGGCAATAACGCCACCCGCTGCGGCCATATTCGTATTGACGAAAACCAATGCGACTGAGTTTGCTTCACCAACATTAGACAGTTTAAGTTCGGAACCGCCGTTGAAACCAAACCACCCTAACCACAAAATAAACGTGCCTAGTGTGGCAAGTGGCATATTTGAACCGGGAATGGGATTGATCTCACCATTTTTTCCGTATTTACCTTTTCGAGCTCCCAGCAACAATACACCGGCTAACGCAGCTGTAGCACCACACAGATGCACCACACCAGAACCTGCGAAATCATTAAAGCCCAATCCATCCAAAAAGCCGCCACCCCATTTCCAGTAGCCTTGTATTGGATAGATAAAACCGGTCATGACCACACAAAATGCCAGAAAAGACCAAAGTTTCATGCGTTCCGCCACTGCACCAGAGACAATTGACATGGCGGTCGCAACGAATACGACTTGAAAAAAGAAGTCTGACAATTTTGAATAATAAGGCGCACCATCTCCACCGGCAATGACAGCAGCGGCTGCGTTATCACTTTTGCCCAGTATCCCACCGAATCCTGGCCACCAGGCATTTACAGCGGTATCCCCTGGATACATAATCGAATATCCCATTAACATGTACATTACACATGCAATAGCGAACAAGGCAATGTTCTTGGTGAGTATTTCTGCGGTGTTTTTGCTGCGGACCAGACCAGCTTCCAGCATAGCAAAACCGGCTGCCATCCACATTACTAACGCCCCGCACACCAAAAAATAAAATGTATCAAGGGCGTACCCCAACTCTGCTATAGCTTCCACGTTTTTTCCTCCACAATTTTCATTGTTAAATATAACATTTGCTTAAATCGCATCCGGACCGGTTTCACCTGTTCGAATTCGTACTACTTCATCAATTGTGGAAACGAATAACTTTCCGTCACCAATTTTGCCGGTTTTGGCTGCACTGGAAATGGCCTCTATCACTTGATCCTTTAAATCGTCATTGATAGCAATTTCCAGTTTTACCTTTGGTAGAAAATCGACAACATATTCAGCACCACGGTAGAGTTCCGTGTGTCCCTTTTGACGACCGAATCCTTTGACTTCGGTGACGGTTATCCCTTGGACGCCAATTTCAGAAAGTGCTTCGCGTACATCATCTAACTTAAATGGTTTAATAATAGCTGTTACCAGTTTCATTTCGTTCTCACCTCCATCATAAAGATCAACTCAGATCGGGTAGTAAAAAAGCCTTGTGAACCTTTAAATATAAAACCTCTAAATCTAAGACCCTTAATTAATCCCAAAACAAAGCCAGTATTCAGTGCTGCATTTTCGAACAAAAAAACCTACAAGAAAGACGAACAAAATGACAGGCAAAGTGATCTGGTTTTGTTACTTACCGGGATTGTTGTTTTATCAATTGGCATATAGCATGCCCTGTGCCATTATTTTTTTATTCAATAGGAATAATGTCTTAGGTAGTTTGCTCTGATATCTCCTTAGGGTGTTTGCACTATATTGGGAACACCGAAATAACGTTGCACCAAAATAGTGCTGTTTGATGTTGCCACGTCGGGATGCTGATTTTTTGCCTAAGCTTGTATACTCTGAACGATAGATTGCTCAGATTTAGGTTGTTTATTAATTAAATAATGTATTAAGAAGCTAAGAAGGTGGTGACGTGATCGATCCAAAAATATTTGATGACATGGCAAACAAGCTTGCTGGACTGATTCCTCAGGGCGCGCGGGATGTACAACATGATGTGGAAAAAAATATAAAAGCGCTGTTACAAAACAAATTTTCAAAACTCGATTTAGTGACGCGTGAAGAGTTTGATATACAGTGCGCTGTTTTGCAAAGAACGCGTGAAAAGCTGGAAGTGTTGGAAAAGAAAGTATCTGAGTTAGAGAAGGGTAGTTAACAGTAGATAAACCTAAATTAATCAGTAGAATCTACTGCGGGTGGCTAATGCACTGAATCTAACGTTTTTTTTCATTTTTTAAGACTCACCCGTAGAATGA
>JAADIM010000132.1:0-1710 GCA_013151345.1 Gammaproteobacteria bacterium | reverse complement strand
GCACCTTAGACACCCTCGCTACAATTCGCCTACAGGGAAGTAGGCGAGGGGCGTGAGCAGGAGCGGAAGCTTCAACTGATTAATTTAGGATAAACGTAATAAAGTTAAAAATATAGAATACAAGAAAGTCAGAAGTAAGTATGGGTGAGTAATAATAAGGATCTGCTCTGGACTGTAAGAGCGTTCACTCATTCGGAACAGGGTAGTTTCTTGTATGTCACTAGTTGTTATTGCTTTGTCAATAAAACGATCAAAGGAAAAAGCTTTTGAAGAAACCATAAAATACTTTGGGATCAACGGACGCAACGACAAATCAGATGCATTTCATCATTGTTTCTGGTCCGCTATTTTGGCGCAGGAACTTGGCTACCATAATGCCCTGCAATTTACCAACGCCCATGAATCCGATCCAAGAAATCCTTCCGAAGAAAAGGCAATGGATCTACATAATAATTCCATTGGATTGTCTATTGGCAGGAACGGAGGCAATAACAATTATCTTAGTGGTCGTTGCATGGCCACCTTGCTTAACGGTCAACTCAAAGTTATCAACAAGTAGGAGTGCTACCGTGAAAAATATTTTAATTGTAGGATTCGTGTTTATCTTTGCAACATTCGGTTGTTCTTCCAACTCGTTGGAAGACTTAAAAATTCTTGGAACCAATAGCTTTTCTAAAGATGTCTGGGTGGCTGCTGCTGATGCAGGCGTTAGGTCTCTCTGTCGCGAAAGAGTATGAGTCATCGTACATGTGAGTGAAGGAATAGCACTAAAATGAATGAAGTTATTGACTCATCATGTCACCCATTTAAAACTCCAAAAGCGAAAGAAGAGTATTTGAAACTCTACGATAATCGGGCAAGAAAATGGCCTGTTCCATCAACTACAGCGATGGTAAACACATCATATGGAAAAACATTTGTAAGAAACAGTGGCCCGGATAGTGGGAAACCACTTGTACTAATGCACGGGGTTGGAGGGAATTCATTGCAATGGATATCTAATATCGAGTCATTATCAAAACAATATAAAGTCTTCGCAATAGATAATATCAATGACAACGGTCGAAGCATTCCTATTAAAAATATTGCCAGCGCTAATGATTATGTGACTTGGTTGGATGAGTTGTTTGATGAACTTATGCTTAAAGAAGAAATCAATATCGTAAGTTTATCCTATGGTGGGTGGATAGCTAGCCAATATGCATTGAAGTTTCCCAATCGTCTCAATAAGTTGGTTTTATTAGCTCCTGTAGGTACTGTCGCTCAGTTGTCACTGGGATGGGTTGCTCGCGCTGTTTTTGTGGCACTCCCATTTAAGTACTTTTCAAGAAAGTTTGTTTATTGGCTTACCGAAGATACACTCAAGTCCAGAAAAGATGGGCTGTCATTAATCGAAGAGCACATCGATGAAACGTTTATGGCGGTAAGAAGCTTTAAGGGAAAGCGAATGGTAAATCCGACGGTATTGAGCGATGAAGAATTGAAGAATATCGAGGTTCCTGTTCTCTTCATGGTCGGTGAGAATGAAAAAATATGTTCTCCCAGCAAAGTGATCGAACGTCTTAATAGGGTTGCGCCAGAGTTTGAGACCAGACTAATTAAAAATGCGGGGCATGATTTAGCTATGGCCCAGCCAAAAATCGTAAATGATTGCATATTAGAGTTTTTAGGTAGAAGGTTTGGTGAAAACGAAACCTAACAAAAGCAATT
>JAADIM010000077.1 GCA_013151345.1 Gammaproteobacteria bacterium | reverse complement strand
CTGCCGCAGAGGGAAATGAAAGAAAACTTATCAATAATTATTTGGAACTTTTTAATAAACAAGACTGGATTGGCGTTCAAAAACTTTTAAAGGCTGATGCAAGGCTTGAAATTGTGGGTATGGGTGATAGCAGAGGTCGAGATCATATCAAAAGTAATTATTTCGTAAACTACGTAAATTGGAAATGGAACTGGCGATTGGATTTTGTCACTGTTGATGGTGAAGAAATGATCGTTAATTTTATACAACTGGAAAATGGTAGTTGGAAGCCTCATGCCGCTGTCCAGTTGGAATGGGATCATGGGAAAGTTTTTCGAATTAGAGACTATATCCATGTGGATTATTTGTTGAATGATTCTGATGTAACCCTAGATGTATGAGTACGCACATATTTCGCAAGGTTCAAAATATTTACTTTATCGTATTTCCGTTCGTGTGCACTACAGTAACGCAATAGCGGTTTTAAAAGTTGTTTATAGTTTATATACTCCCTATACTGCGCTTTTTATAAATCATGATTAACAGGGAAAGAGCAAGGTATTGATCAAAGCCTTCAGTAACGTAGGACACTACATAATAATAGAAATAATAATAGAATCTGAATACATTAATAATAAAGGACAAAGGCTAAAGTTATGAAAAAAATAATTATGCTGTTTGGTGCAGCAATTGCTCTGGGTATATTCATCACATTCATCATAAACGGCACAAACAAAAGTGATACCCCGGTTGCGTATGACACAATTTATCTGGATCAAAATTGGGACAAAGAGACCCGCAATGAATGGTGGTTCACCCCACAAGGCTCTTGGATCATCCCCTACGATTGGTTTCTCGTGTTAGAAAAAGCCAATAGTGAGGAACGTTTGAGTTCCGACAAAAATATGGAACGCCTGGGCTATATTCCTCGTTCGAAAGAGAGTAAGTGGAATCCGGATGGCCTGCCTATTGGATTCGTCAAGGATAAGGATCCTAAATCGAAGGATGCGTATCTCGGTGTCACCTGCGCGGCCTGCCACACGGGTCAGGTCGAGTACCAGGGAAAACGACTTATTGTAGAGGGCGGACCGGCCCGTGCCGATTTTGATCATTTCATCTCCGAAATCGCAGAAGCGCTGCAAGCAACCTTGAACGATAAGAATAAGTTCGGGCGTTTGGTGGATAATTACTTCAGCGATGATTACGATCCTGATGAGGCAACGAAACTAAAGAAGCAGATGACAAATGTATCAACAAACCTCAACGCCAGAGTTGAACGCAATCGCCCTCCTCATGCCAACGGCTACGGTCGCCTCGATGCCTTCGGTAACATCTTCAATGAGGTAGTGGTAACCGCGATCAATGAACCAGGTAACGTTAATCCGGTCAATGCGCCGGTGTCCTATCCTGTGTTGTGGGATACGCCACAACACGATGTCGTGCAGTGGAACGCATCGGCAGTAAACGCAGGCATTGGGCCTTATGTGCGTAACGCCGGTGAGGTGGTTGGTGTATTTGGCGGTGTTCTTATCGAGAAACCGAGTAGCGGTTCGCCAGGGGAATTACTGTACCGCCACCATATCAATTTTGAAAACCTTAAACGTTTGGAGGATATACTGATCACTCTCTGGTCACCGGTGTGGCCTGAAACGCTGTTGCCCAGCATCGATCAAGCGAAGGCTGGACTAGGCAAAGCTCATTACGACAAGCAGTGTTTGAGCTGTCACGAAACCATTAACCGCAAGGATCCCAATCGTCAAATCACAGCGAAGGTTGTTGCATTGAAAGACATTGGTACGGACCCACTCATGGCGGACAACAGCGCTAAGGGTATATCAAAAACGGGAATTCTCGAAGGCCAGCCGATACTGCCTTTACCCGACATGCCTGCGTTTGGGCCCCAAGCTCCCACGGGCTTGCTGGTCGGCAATGCGATTGTTAACATCTTGTTTCAGGAATTACCCAAACTGTTGGGACCGGATGAATTTAAAAAAGGTGCAGGTGAGTTTCTTCAGGCAAAAACGATAAACGGGAAAGTTCCGCTTGGCTACAAAGCACGGCCCCTGAATGGTATTTGGGCCTCCGCTCCGTTTCTGCATAACGGTTCTGTACCCAGCCTCTGGGAACTATTGAAAAAACCCAATGATCGTATGCGTCAGTTTTACGTTGGGAACGACGAATTAGACCCCGTTCACGTCGGATTCAGTATTAACGATGGGCCACTCACCAGCAAATTCGATACTGCCATACCAGGTAACTCAAACCAAGGCCATGACTATGGCACCGATCTGAATGATACTGAAAAAATGGAATTGATTGAGTACATCAAAACACTCTAGAGAAGGGAGCGATGGTCAAACATTAATAAATAAATCTAAATCTGCGGTAGCCGGGCGTTTTTCTCTCCGAGCCCCCGGCTACCCGATTAAGATTGTTTTTAACTCGCCATTTAATATTTGCTTGCTTATTGCGTTTGCAAGCAAATTTGGCTTCTGGAGACATCCCTGCCCATGCTTCATTTCTGCCGCAGTTTTTACCGCAGCAATAGCAGGTCGTCCTACATTACAATCCATATAAACACATAATAAGGATAATATATAATGGCCAATATTCTTGTAAATTCCGAGTCCGAGTTAAATCAAATTAATGACTTACTCGATAAAGATATCCCATCTTACAGGCAAGCATATAGTGACAGGAGCGCCTGGTTAATGTCATGTATGGCAGAATTAGCTTATATAAGGTTCAATCCGCTATTTTCTAGTGATAAACAAAAAGAGTATTTTCTTGAAAGCATATCCAAACTTGTGAATAAAAATAAAAAATCATCGCTGCTTAAATTACTTGATATAGTTGGATATGATCATAACAAGGAGAAGGAAACATTAAAAACAGAACTAAGCACATTAAAAATGGGGCTTATTGAGACTTTTGATATAAGTGGAACACAAGCAATTCTAGTCTCATTTAATAATTTCATAGTTCTCGCCTTTAGAGGCACAGAATCAACAAGTATTAAGGACATCAAAGCAGATGCAAAGGCAAAAACTACAATATGTGAAACGGGCGGGAAAATCCATACAGGATTTAAAGAAGCATTTGAGCTTGTAAGGTTTGCTATCGACAAAAAATTAAACGAAGACGAATTTCAAAAAAAACCTCTATTTATTACAGGCCACAGCTTGGGTGGTGCTTTAGCAACTGTTGCTGCAAAAAAACTAGCTCACAAAGGCGGTCTCGCGGCATGCTATACCTTCGGGTCACCTAGAGTGGGTGATGAAGAATGGATCATGAATATTAAAACGCCGATTTATAGATTAGTAAATGCAGCCGATTGCGTTACAATGCTGCCACCTAGCTCAGAAACTATTACTGTAGTTAGCTGGATATTACAATTTATTCCAGGGTTCGGTAAATCACTTAGGTCGCTATTATTATCAAACTTTGGAGGTTACCTTCACTGCGGTAATATGCGCTACCTGTCAAATTGCTCAAACGGTGATTATAATAAAGTGAAATTGCTGTATTCAGTCAGTATCCTATATCGTATCAAAGGACTTATAGTAAAAAAATTGCCGTGGCAAACCTTTCTAGGTGATCACTCCATAAGTATATACAGAAAAAAATTAACAACTCTTGCTCAAAACAGAAGCACTATAACCTAACGAATAAGAATAGATAGTGTGAGCAAAAAGTTAAGTACGCGTTAGTCGCCATTTTGACATGGGAAGTACCCGAAGGGTAAACTGCATTAGACGAGACATAACGTTTTCGAAACTGAAGCGGTGAATTAAAAAGAAACTGCAGCAAGTCGGAAAAAAATACTTCAATATTTTTTAAATGTCCGGTTCGCTGCCGATATACGCTATTAATTTAACCCAGGGAATGACCAACTGACTAAAGTATCACTCGTTGATTCTATTTCCGTAATGGATACTTTCAAGCTTGCCTCCTTTAAAATCTAAAATTGTCAAGAACATTCCGCGCCTTAGTTTATAGGTCCACTGATCAATTTCATTTCTGTGCCTGATCACTGTTGAATTTTTAGATATCAGAACTTCATCATTATCGACAAATACTTTATCCTTTAAAAAAGGTTCACCACATTTAAGTAATATGTCTGCTTTATAATCCCCGATTTGTATTAACCCTTTCTTACATCTTAGGCTGTCGGCATATGCTTCAATTGAAGATGAGCTGAGGACAGCTAATATTAAATAAGCAGGTAATTTATTCATCCCCCCTCCCCCGACATACATTATATGTCAGTCGAAAAATATACTGATGTTTATTGGAACGCCTCGCGGTGAATATGCGTAACATATGCTTAACTGGAAGTGCCATTTATACCGGCCTTGCATTTTGTTTAGCAAGGCCAGGTTATAAGTTTCCTAATTATCAGCTGCGCCTTCGAGTATCCACCTGAGCATTAAGCGGTAATTTTTTGCTGTCGTTGTATTAAAGCCAGGTATTGTGCCTCCACCATGATGATTGCCAGAAGGCTTGGTCAATATTGGGCTATTTATCGCATCATCAAGACTGACAAAATCAATGACGTTATCATGCAACGTGCTTGCGTTGTTGAAACGCGGGTTGTCAAATCCCAGGTGACAAACTGCACATCGCTCGAATATAGGTGAAATATCGGTAGTAAATGATATGCCACGTACTGAAGGTGAAACACGAATGACAACTTCACTGGGTGGGCTTGCAGGCGTTCCACCTATGCCATCATTAACTACCAGTTGCGCAGTATAGTCTCCAGGTACATCGCCTATAAAAAATGTATTAGCATTGTTGGGATTTTCTAACACTGCATTACTGTTTGCCGGGCGTGACACCAGGGTCCAGTTAAAGGGCGTATCACCACCGAAATACAAACTGGCATTACCATTGAGGTCAACTCGTCCAAGCGCTGCTTCACGAAAAGGCCCAGCATTAGCAATTGGCCTGCCTGGTGATAATATAGTGTCGTTTTCCAATATCCTTGCCGAGTTGATAGACTCGGCAAGTATTTCCGGTACCAGATTATTTTCCCAAAAACGATCCCAGGTTCGAAGTGCAATAGGCATGGTGCCTTCGTCGAATACCAAATGCTCAATGCGAGATTTATATGAGATAAATTTGTTATAGCTGGATAAGTCAATATCACTTTGTAAAACGTTACCCTGCATCATGTGACAAGCGCGGCAATAGGGGGCAACCACTTGTAAATAAAGTTGTGTTGCTGATGCTGGTGCCTCAGGTGGTAACCAGCCTGGTGGGACATACTGGCCGTTAAACGAATTGGCGGGGAGCCCGGCACCACCATACCAGCCTTCAACGGCTTCTTTTACAGCGGGTAATGGATTCGTATTCAATACTGAACGGTTTAACACTTTGAATTGAGCTTCTTGCTCGCTGCGGCTGACACTTGCGGTGTTGTCATCAAATAAATAGGTATCCAAATCCCAAGGTATAAACCCCGCATTGGTATTACCATCATCAGGATAGACGCCATTAACTATTGATTTGGGTCTACCGCCGTGACAGGTGTTGCATAGTCCGGGTACGAATTTAAAACCGCGGCCATCCAGGTCAGCACCCAGTGCACGATTGTCGTTCCCATCAAAAACATAAAAAGACGTGTATCTTTCTGCCTCCAAATCGAGAGGATTTTTACCTGGAGCGACATTGTGTTCCATCGCAACCGTGGCAATCACGTTGGTTTCGCTTAATGCATCCTGTAGGTTCGCGTAATTTTCCACATAAGCGGAAACGATACCGGTAGTCGGATCAGTGCGAACAAACATGCGACGCGAAAAACCAAGATCATTGTTATTTATATAAACCGTAAATGCATCGGCACCTATGTCAAAGCCGTTAAGATTACGCCATGCCTCCAGGCTTGTACGTTGGCCTACCGGATCCACTGCACGATAATATGCCGTTGCAGAATCCGCATTTTCCTGAAACAGGGGCGATGTTTGGTTCAGGAACGCAAGGAAACGGTTACTATCGCGTAGACTAGGTTGGATAACATTGATGAAGACAGTAGCAGCCCCAGATCCGCCTCGTCCATCCTGGATGATATAATCAAAGCTATCACTGCCTTCAAACTGATCGGGTGGTACATAGGTGAATGTACCGTCCCCATTATACGAAACACTACCAGCCTGAGCACTGGCAACGTCAAAGCTGGAGATTGTTAAAGCATCATCATTTGTATCAATATCATTGATCAGCACGTTTCCCGTGTCGCCAGTGATGTCAACATAGGTGTACACAGAATCACTGACTGCAACAGGTTGCTCGTTTATATCCACTCGCACTAGCGCGTTTGATACAGCTGTTCCATCAGAAATGGAATAGGCAAAACTATCGATTCCGGTGAACCCAGATGGTGGTGTGTAGGTAACAGTGTTATTTGCATTTAATATGGCTGTTCCGCCAAATTCGGTATTGCCATTGACTGAAATTACACTGAGAGTTTTTCCCGGAGGTACGATATCATTTTGTAACAGGGTTGTAATTGTAATTGATGTGTTCGGATTTGACTGTACCAAATCATCATTAGCAACGGGTATGATGTTGGCATTGACTGCTATCCTGACAGTTGTGCTGGCAGTACCACCATTTCCATCCGTAATAGAGTAGCTAAATGCGTCTGTACCAATAAAGTTCAGAGGTGGTGTATATGTGAAAGTACCATTGACATTGTCTTGGACCTGTCCACCTTCTACAGATACAGCACCAAATGTGCTGATTGCCAGAGTGTCATTATCCGGGTCACTGTCATTTAAAAAAACATTGTCAGTTGTTACCGTCACATTGATTTGTGTTTGATAGTTGTCTGCGACGGCGACCGGGTTGCGGTTACTGCCATCTCCACCACTCGAGTTATCCGCAATAAGTTGCTGCCATTGGGCAATAGCGCCTTCCATGCGGCTGGCATTGGCATCGCAATCCGACCAGCAATGATGTTCCCTGTCTTCGAGGTATCCTACTAGTGGAGAGTCATCAGGGGCTAACAGGCTTGCCAAGTCTTTATTAAGCGTTACATCATGCGACGATTGCGCATCAGTCTGTGCAAAGGCCGCGTAGCCAAGATCACCATCGTGACATGCAGCACAATATTGTTGTACAAGAGGGAGAACGCTTTCTGAAAATGCATCAACGCTGCTTTTAATTTCATCAGGCGTGCCACCCGATCCACCACCAGTGCCACCGTCATCACCGCCATCACCACCTAAACCAGGATTATTGGCAACAAGTTCGTTCCATCGGATGATTGCAGCGACAACCGTGTTTGCATCATTATCACAATCAGTCCAGCAAAAATGTTTATCTTCAATGAGCCTGTTAACAATGACAGAGTTGTTAGGTGTCGACATATCAACTAAATCTCGATTCGTGACAACAGCATGCGCAATCACTGAATCGGTATGTGCGAATTTAGCTAGATCTATTGTCGTGTTGCTGGTTTCACTATGACAACCAACGCAATACTTGATAACAATAGGAAAAATGGTTTCGGAAAATGCTTCCTGGTCGACGCTAATCTGAGTTACCTTTTGGTCGGGATCGGGGTCTGGTCCATTACCGCTACCTGGTGATCCACCGCCGCCGCACGCGCTTAAAATAACTATTAACCCCAGCCAGAGAGGTAAACGAAATATACTAATCATCCTGACGCTCCTTCCTAATCTTCTACACAATTTTATTGCTATTTATGATCTAATAAATTATGGTCTATTAAAAACACCTGAATAAACAATTGCCTTCAAACAAATATCTAATTCGGCTTAATTTTCTGCACTGGAATGTATCCTTACATTTCGGATCTGGCTTGTGCGATTATTGACTAAAGTACGGATCTAATAATAAGACCTAGTTCACAACTTGGTTGATTAAATGTTTTTGAAAGTGATTATTTTTCGGATTAGACTTATTTTTGACGCTGTGTTTTTAATACAAAAAGAGTTGTTTTTTTACATCATCACGAAAAGAAATTA
>JAADIM010000021.1 GCA_013151345.1 Gammaproteobacteria bacterium | reverse complement strand
TAAAACATCAATCATCTCAAAATATCAATAATTGTCACCTGTTAAAAATCATACTCGTCATAAGTGGTTAAATCTAAGCCCGATTGCCCTGTCTTGCGAATGCAGCAAATGCCATCTTGGAACTGCCATTTAAATATAAAGTCGATATTATCGTTGACGATGTTAAATTCCTCTCTGCAAATTTTTTTCAAAAAGATGCTATTTCACAAGCTGTAGACAGAGTTGTTCGTGCAGGTGTTGTCTACGTGACCGCAGCGGGTAACAGTGGGCGAGATTCATACCAAAGCCCCTATAGCGAATATATCAATACAGCTTTCCAACTTAGTGCGCATGATTTTGATCGTGGTCCCGGTATTGATATTTACCAGCGTATTGCTGTCCCGGAAGGACTCGGGTTTCAACTGCTACTTCAATGGGATTCCCCGGCCTATTCAATAAGCGGGCCGCCAGGAACACAAACTGACCTTGATATTTTTATTTTTAATGAAACGCATACGAAAATTCTGGCATCATCCACATTTGGAAATATTGGCAGAGACCCGGTTGAAGTTCTTTTATTTTTCAATCCGGAAAACTCAGGCCAAACCAAATTTGACCTTATGATTACAAAATCAAGTGGAAAATCACCTGATTTGTTGAAATACATCATCCTTAACAGTTTCGAGGGCATTATTCAGGAATTTCAGACAGACAGCAGCGCGCTATTTGGGCATGCGAATTCAGAATCTGCTTTGACGGTAGGTGCGGCAAATTATGTTGAAACACCTGTATTTGGCACGTCCCCACCCTTGCTAGAAATTTTCTCCTCCGCAGGTGGGACCCCCTTGGTGTTCGATTTGAATGGAGCCGTTCTAAGCAATCCATTTGTTGCAAAAAAACCTGATGTTGTTGCTCCTGACGATGTCAATACGACATTTTTTGGAGTGGATACAGACGATGACGGTATGCCTAATATTTCAGGTACTTCAGCTGCCGCCCCACATGCTGCGGGCGTGGTGGCTCTATTATTAGAAATCAACCCTGAATTACAAGCAGTTGATATCCAGCAGATACTGCATCGTACATCCATTGATATTTTGCAGCGTAACGATGATGCAAAAACTGACACCGGTACCGACTTCGATTTTGATAGTGGATATGGCTTAATTGACGCGGAAGCGGCTATTGGTCTATCACAGGATTACCCAGCGTCTACGCCACCTGAATCATCGATTGGAGACGTCGATAGAATTATTGTTAACGACTCAAGTCAGGTTGGTGGTGGTGGAATGCTTGACCTATTGTCTTTATTGACGTTTCTTATTGCTATGTTGACAGCCCGTTTAACCTAAATAAATCAGTTGGATCGTCACGAGGGGGTCTAATGTGCTGAAGATAGCGTGTTTTTTCATTTTTTAAGGCGATCGCGTAGTCACTCTACGGGTGAGTCTTAAAAAATGGAAAAACACGCTATCTTCAGCACATTAGGCACCCGCAGTAGATCCAACTGATTTATTTAGGTTTAAGGGTTTTTGGGACGTAACCTGCCATTCTTGGGCGTCACTTCATGGCTACCTATGATGCCATCGGCCTGAGTCAAAAGTTATTTTGTGAACGAAATATTCTCGCGCCCAGCACTTTCGTAAAATGGCGGCGCCAGATATGGATCGAAAATATTGCGAAGATCATAAAAATATAAGGGCAGAGATGGATATAGAAAAACTTGACTCTAACTCAACGACTATGGACTGAAAGTCCATAGGTTGTTTAATCGCGATTGAAAGTCGCGTCCAAATAATACACAGTGCTCCTAATACAATTTTCTATAAAATATAGCGTTTTTTGGATAATTAAACTTCAACTAATTATAAGAGTTCACAAAAACGATTAAGGAGTTTCTGTCACTTACACTTTCATTTAATTGGGTGATTCATTATCTATCCGTTGGTTTTTTACCTAAATCTGTTCTATGTAATGGAACGACCACGGAAGTTTGTGGTTCATCCACAAAACGAGGGCGTTTATCGGGACTTCTTCCCGTCTCTTTTAATATTTCCTGTTCACGGGCACTAATTAGCGATAAGCAATCCCGAATGCTTATAATTGTATCTTCCGTCAAAGGATGTTTAAGTCCTGGTTTAGTATAAGTGTCTTTGGCTACGTCAGTCAGCACTTTACGCATGATGCGCAGAATACGCTCTTCATTGGATAGTTTATTATTACTCATATATTTGCCTAATTGGTAGAAAATCAAGTATTTATTGGCCAGTGTAACAGATCGCTGGTATTACTGGCTTCGGCATTATGGGATAATCGCCGAAATATTGTTTATACTACAATAAATTAAGCTATGTATACTTTTAGCGAATTAACCAAGGTAAATTAACAAACCCTAATTTAATAGTGTGTTATTTGTAAATGCGCAGTTGTTGTTGATCAACGACGTTTTCTCATGCCGCAAGCTAAATGGACAATTTCCTCGATAGCGACGATCATACGTACTTTTTGACGACAGTATTTTTTTATTTCAATTAAGTTGCTCAGTGAATTCTAATTTTATTTCATAGATTAAACATGCAAACACTTTTCTCTTATAAGCCTTACTGGGCCAAGCGTTTTGGTACTACCCCAGTATTACCCATGTCTCGTGCAGAAATGGATGATCTGGGGTGGGATAGCTGTGACATCATTCTGGTCACAGGCGATGCCTACGTGGATCACCCAAGTTTTGGTATGGCGTTGGTCGGTCGATTACTTGAGGCACAAGGTTTTCGTGTTGGAATTATTTCCCAACCAGACTGGCAAAGCGCTGAGGCTTTTACTGTTTTGGGCAGGCCGAATTTATTTATGGGTGTGACTGCGGGTAACATGGATTCAATGGTGAATCGTTACACGGCAGATCGACGAATTCGTAGTAATGATGCGTATACGGCAGACGGAGCCGGGGGGCAGCGACCTGATCGTTCCGTTATTGTTTATGTGCAACGTGCTAGAGAAGCATTTAAAGACGTACCAATTATTGTAGGCGGTATCGAAGCAAGTTTACGTCGCATCGCACATTACGACTATTGGTCCGATAAAGTTCGTCGGTCGATATTGATTGATAGCAAAGCGGATATGTTGGTTTACGGAAATGCGGAGCGCCAAATCGTAGAAATTGCACATCGCTTGGCAGCGGGTGAAAAACCGACGGATATCACGGACGTGCGCGGAACTGCTTTTTTCAGAGAAGGTTTGCCTGAAGGCTGGAGTGAAATTGATTCGACCGATGTAGATTCTCCCGGACATATTGAGCCGAAAGTTGACCCCTATTCTATGGGTGATGAAAGTACTAACAGCGATAAAAGTCAGTCATGCAATAAAGAAATAAATTCAAAGGCAGGTGAAGTAGTTGTGCCTTTTTTTCGCGGAAAAAATCAACGAGCAGCAAAGTTAGATCGAACTCGAACAGTTATTCGACTACCTTCATACGAACAAATAAAATCTGACGAAGTGCTGTATGCGCATGCTTCACGGATACTGCATGTAGAGTCTAACCCGGGTAATGCAAGAGCGTTAAGACAGCGCCATGGAAAGCGTGATATATGGATTAATCCGCCACCCATTCCATTAACCACAAAAGAAATGGATGGCGTTTATGAATTACCTTATACGCGTGTACCACATCCGGTTTATGGTGGTGCGAACATTCCAGCGTATGAAATGATTCGTTTTTCAATAACGATAATGCGGGGTTGTTTTGGTGGCTGCACGTTTTGCTCTATTACCGAACATGAAGGGCGGGTTATACAAAACCGTTCTGAAGATTCGATTATTCGTGAAATAGAAACTATTCGCGATGAAGTTCCCGGTTTTACCGGCATCATATCCGACTTAGGTGGGCCAACGGCGAATATGTACCGGCTAGCCTGTAAGAGCCCTGAAATAGAAAGTGCGTGTCGTCTTTTGTCATGCGTATATCCAGGTATTTGTAAGAATCTCAATACCGACCATTCATCACTCATTAAACTTTATCGCCGGGCGCGAGAACTTAAAGGCGTTAAGAAAGTGCTGGTCGCGTCAGGGTTACGTTATGATTTAGCCGTTACGTCGCCAAGCTATGTAAAAGAGTTGGTGACCCATCATGTAGGTGGTTATCTTAAAATTGCACCGGAACATGTGCAACCTGGTGTTCTGGGTAAAATGATGAAGCCAGGCATTGGTGTTTACGATAAATTCAAAGAGTTATTTGAAAAGTATTCAAAAGAAGCAGGGAAAGAACAGTATTTGATCCCCTATTTTATCGCGGCGCACCCGGGCACCACGGATGAAGATATGTTGGAACTTGCATTGTGGTTAAAGAAAAATGGCTTTCGTGCTGACCAGGTACAGGCTTTTTTACCATCACCTATGGCGACCGCAACGGCGATGTATCACAGCGGAAAAAATCCATTACGAAAAGTAACACGCGAAAGTGAAAATGTTACAATACCGAAAGGTATTAAAGTGAGACGTTTGCACAAGGCATTTTTACGATACCACGATGCAGAAAACTGGCCACTATTGCGAGAGGCGTTAAAACGCATGGGGCGAGAAGATTTAATCGGCAATGGTAAAAAACACCTGATTCCGGCATGGCAGCCAGCAGACACGGGTAAATATGCAAAAGGAGACGCCACAGCTAAAAAGCGCATTTTTAGAACGCAACGTACACATCAATTTAAATCCGTAGCAAGTGACGATACAAAAAAGAAATCGTCAAAGAAAATAGCAGCTAAATCTGTGCAAATTCAAAAACCAGGAAGCCCATCCGGACAAGGAAAGCGTCGCTAGGGTTTTGAATCAGAAGTTGCCTGTATGCAGCGCAGCGACATCAAGGAGAACAGTGCCACAACTAGCCCCGAATTTCGCTGCGCCGCATCCAGGCTACTTTGATGTGTAATTACAACCAGCGCTGGCTCAGGTATTTTCCACGGAGAATACGTTGTAGACTACTATAAGCGAGTTGTCTTCCCCAGCGAAATTCTTTGTAGAGTAGTAAAAATCGCCAGATATCTTTTAATACTTTTATGCGGTCTTGTCTTGATAGTGCCATAAGTGCTTTGGGAAAATCGGCTTCGTGCGGGCGTCCAAATGCAATCATTAGCGGGTTCCATTGATCCGTAGTACGGCGAACTTCGGATGAAATCATTTGTCGATAAACAGTTTGTACTGGCTGGTTTCGGCAAATTGATTCAACGATGGATTCACCTGCGATCGCACCGGAGTGTAGTGCGCAACTCATGCCCTCACCGATCATGTTGAGAAATCCAGTGCTTTGGCCGGTGAGTAATACATTATCTTTTCCAAAAATATATTTGTTTATTAACGATGGCCCAAAATTTTCTGCGCAGCCTTCATGGTCCGGGTCAGCCGGTTTGAGTTTAACGCCATGTTTTTCTTCAAGGTAAGCGGTCACATGAAGATGGCGTTGATTAAAATTATCACCCTGTTTGAAGCCCACACCGACTATTTGTCGTCCATCACGCGCATGGCTCCATGTGTAATGTCCTAACTCTGGATGAAACCAGAAATGAAAATATTCTTCATCAAGCGGGCAATCAATGATTTCATGAAATTTTTGCCCAACGAAAAACCAAGGAATTTGCTTGGTGTATTCCGGGTAGATTGCCTTGCGTACTGCAGAACTGGGCCCATCTGCACCAATAACGTAGCGTGCCGCCATTTTTATTGTTTCACCGCTTTGTTGGCGTGCTGTTACGACCACGCGTGTTCCCTGGTCATCCAATCCTACCAGTGACGTTTTATCCATTACTTCCGCTGCGCTACGTTTAATCGCCCAATAGTCGGAATATTTACGGTGTAAATGGGGTGTGGTGCCACCAAAAAAATCCATCGGCATGGGAATCAAACATGGAAAATGAAATGTGACGCCGCGACACCAAGTTGGATCGTGTAGTGCTTTTTTCGGAAGCGGGCCAAAGTTTTCAATTAAAAAACGATAACCGCGCGGCGATAAAATACCGCTGCAAATTTTATGGCGAGGTAATTCCTGTCTTTCAAGTATGACGGTTTCAAGCCCAGCATCGACTAGGCGTTTTGCAGCAGCGGCTGCAGCAAGGCTGGCGCCAACAATGATAACATCGACTGATCGCATTAATTTAGTTCCGCGAGGTGCAAGACCGGTTTGTCACTTATTTTGGATAATAAGGCGAGATCTTTCATATCTTCTACAATGATACGAGCGAACTGTTTATTTGACAACATCCATTCGGCCTGTTTAGTTGTGTTGAAACATTCGGCTGTACGTAATTTTTCATTGCTGACAGCCCCTGTGGGAATAGCCAATCGATTTAAATCTAGATTGAATTGGCAAAATTGTTCTCGTTGCAGCTTGTCGTAGTGAGAAACATTTTTCTCAAAGTTGCAATGGTATGCGCGGCTTTCAATTACATAAAAATCAGAATCTTTAATGTGCTCACGTATCTGCGGCAATTGACTGAGTTCGTATCCTGTCGAGTTGATCTTGGTATACGGTAACCAGTGATGCAGTTTTTGTATTAATAAACCATCGCTAACAATAAGTTTGATACTAAATCGTATTGGTTGCAAAAAACTATCAAGTCTGTGCGCAGGTATTTCAACACCGGCTTCCAGTGCCATACTTATATCGTAGCCATCATCGCCTGCGATAGCGATATCGTAGCGATTGTTTAAAAGTTGCATGATGTGAGACAGGTAAGACTGGTTGCTACGTAACTCTGGGCCTGGCAGAAATACGGTTTTGTTGATAGGAGGTTGGCTGAATTTCTGTTCGTGTTTTAATTTTATTAATTGCAGCAAATCGTTTTCAATTGTTTGTTGAGCAGGCGTTTTTTCTGATTGTTGTCTCAAGTCAAGCAACATCGTTGTTAAATCAATATTTTCCGGACAAATTGCTGAACAGGCGCCGCAGAGAATACAACTAAATAATGCTTCAGCTTTGATTTTGCCACCGTATTGTAGTGCTTTTGCATGACCCTGGGGGGAAACACGGACGTCTTTTTGTTGTTGCCATGCGGGGCAGACCAGAGTACACAAACCACAACCGTGGCAATAATTGAAGTTTTTATTCGAATTATTAATATTATCAGAATATGACATTTCGATTTAATATCATGGCAGGGTCTGCGATACGTTTCAACGCTAAATGCTTTTCCACTACTTCGTCGCCCAGCGCACGGCGAATGTAAGCTTTCATCATGCCCCCAAAACGATAATAACTGGTATCCATGTCAACACCAATGTCGTAGATCGCATTTTTAAATGACTGCAGATAATCGCGGCTATAATTATTTTCCTCGAGTATCGGCTCAAATTCACAACCGTAGCTAAAGTCTTTGGCATCATGAGGTATACTGGATAATTCATAATGTGCCTTGTGTTCAGCGCGCAGCTTGATGCCAACGCAATATAACGTGTAGCGCGGGAAATAATGTTTGCAAACTGCGTTGCCTTTTTCGACGGCATCGATAAATTTGTCAACGCTGGTAGCAAGATCCGGGATGACCATATTTTTGTGTCCCCAGTGTTTCCACACGGCACGGGAAAATACTACAGTACGGTCAATGATTTCACCGTTACGCATATGTTGAGCAGGCTGCAAGTCAGGAAAGAGAGTGTGTTTGCGTCGTAATAAGAAAAACAATTCATTCAAGCGCCAGGGATGCAAAGCATAGTAGCTTGCCAGCCGGATTCCAAAACCCAGTTCACCATAACCATGTAATTGTTTGTGCCACTGTTCAAAGAATGTTTTTTCACGTTCCGCTGAATCAAAAGCGATGAGTAATGTGACAGCTTTGTCCATCATAGTGAGAATGCCGCTGTAATCAGGTACACCATTTTGATCAAGCAGGATCAAGTCATTGATTGCGCTACGCAGTGAACGATAATAAAAATAATGCATACGCATAGGCGTAAAGGGACGTATCTTTAGTGTTGCTTCGGTAATAATGCCGAATTGACCGTACCCTAGAATGACGCGTTGAAATAATTCAGCATTTTGTTCATCCGAACATTCAATAATGTCCCCCGTTGGGGTAACGACTTGTAAGCAAAGCGCCTGGTCAGCGCTGCAACCCAGTTTTGCTGAATTGACATCGATACCACCGACGCCCAGCGTGCCGCCAACGGATGACGTCAGGTTGAGTGGCGCAGATAGATAGTCGAAATTATGTCGCCGAAGTTCTTCTGCCAGGCTGTGCCAAAAAATGCCAGCTTCAGTGCGCACAGTCAACGTATCTTTATCGATATGTAGAACTCGACTCATGCCAGTCATGTCTAACAGAACACCGCCAAATGCGACTGATTCGCCTTCTGTTGTTAAGCCACCACCGCGCACTGTGACGGGGATATGGTATCGCTGGGCATTTCGCAACAGAGTTGATATTTGTTGGGCATCCCGGGCTATGATGACACCATTAGGCATGCCATAAGCGAGCCCACCTGCATCTGTGCTATATATTCCTCGTGTTCCGCGGTCTTCTATGACGTCAATATTATCTGCTTGCAATGTAGATACGAATTCATTCCAATTCTCACCCTGCCAGCGAGCCGGATTTGTTTGTTGTCGGGGAATTCCCTGCAGCGCATCGGGTGCGACCGGGCAGGGGGGCAACGTGCCCAACTCTATGTTTGGTGATCTGTTTGGTGATATGTTTGGTACTAAGTTCGGTATTTTCAAGTCTGGTATTTCCAAATTAAGACCATCGGTCTTGATTCAAGCAAGTTGCATATTTTAGACGAAATAAGGGTAAGGATATAGTCGTATCGTCGCTGTGGGTCATATATAATACGGCACGCAAAAATTATCTTGCAACAAATATCTTGCCACAAAGGATCTGGAAGCAAATAGAGCCTCGGCAGTACAAAGAACAGTTAATACAAGCAGCTAAATGAAATAATGCTACAAAACTCTATAACAATATTTTGTCATTTATTGGGCTATTTGACATAGCTGAAGGAATAGTTATTTCGGTCAATGTCTTATTAATGATATTTGCCCGTCGAATTATGCGTGTCATTTATCATGAACCTGAGACGAGTCCAAATTTCGTGTAAGTGTATTTCGTGCTTTTAACCTGCTTATTATTGTGGCGTTTACGTATTACCACATGTACACGGTGGAAAGTAGTAAAGGCTTGGGCTACACGGTTATGGCAATCATTGTGGTTCTGTATCTCAGTTATGCCGGATTGCACTTGTTACAGTATTTCATTCGACGGCGTTATGGAAAAACGCGTGAGATCGAAGGCGTAAGTCAACCGATCGAGACGTATAATTCGCGTTTGTTCAGTATTTTTGCCTCTGCGTTTGTATTCATAATTGCGTTTGTTTCAATTATTCGATTCCTTGGGTTTGATAGTTTGCTTGAGGTGGGTGGTGCAGTGGGTATTGTGGGCGTTTTTCTGGCGTTAACACAAAATACCTGGGCGCCGGATATGTTTAGTGGGCTTATTATTCTCAATAGCAGCATGGTGGAAGTGGGCGATGTAATCGAATTTAACGACGGAGATAGAACGCTCGGTGTGGTATATAAAACTAAAGTGTTTCATACCGAAATCCTGAATTTGATAAATAATCATCGAATAATGATCAAAAATGCGCGTTTGCGCGAACAAACAATTCATAATCTTTCAAAATTTGCATCAGCAAAAGGCTTGCGTGAGCAGTTACATTTTAAAATAGATTATGCTGAAGATGAGACGAACGTCAGGAAGATGTTTCAGGCGGCTTTTGAAATTGCGACAAAAATAGAAAATACCGATATTGAATCTCAATACCCAATCGAGATCGGCATCGTTGAAACCGGTGATCATGCGGTTGAATGGTGCGTTTATTATTATACAAAAAATGTTAAGGGCATAATCGCAACACGGCAATACTTCAGGGAGGAGATATTAAAAACCTCAAAACAGATGAATATCTCGCTGGCGACCCCGTTGCGTCATCTTGTGGAAAAAAGTACGTAGCTTATGTAAGAGTTCTTACGTAGAACATTGCCTTTGCCCAGGCTTAAGAGACAGGTCCAGGTACTAATTCAGTTTAGCTTTTTTTGCTAGTGCGGTTTCGATCGTTTCAGGAAAGAACAAATTAGGATCAACTCGAGTATCGTTGATGCTAACACTCCAATGAACATGCGGTCCAGTGACGCGCCCGGTCATGCCCACTTTGCCGATGGCTTCGCCCTGCTTTACTTGTTGGCCGACCTTAACGTCAATTTTATCCATGTGGCAGTACATGGTAACCAAGCCCTGGCCATGATCGATAAAAACAGAATTACCATTGAAGAAATAATTACCTGTTCTGAGTATTTCGCCGCCAGCAGGAGCCTTGATGGGCGCACCTTTGGGTGCAGCAATATCAATACCGCTATGAGGTTTGCGTGCTTGTTTATTGAAGAATCGTCGTAAGCCGAAGGGACTGCTTAATCTTCCTTCTACTGGCAGTGTGAAAAGTGTTTCGCTTGGTACATCGTTGCGCCAGCTTTGAAAAGCGCTTGAGATGAGTTTTTTTTCTTTTTTAATGCGTGTTAAATCCTTTTTATACGGGTTCACTTTTCGTTTGTCTTTTAATGTAATATGTTGAGCTTCATATTTTTTTGGTTTCACAGTAAATGTTTTTATTTTTATTTTACCATCAGCACGATCAATACGTAATTCGTGTTGGCCCGGTTTGGCGGCAAGTGAAATACCAACAACGGCATACCAGATAAACTTGCCATCGAGTACCATAACGCGTCGGTTATTATAGGTGACGTGGGGTGTCAAGATCGTATGTACTTTACTGATAGGGACAACGGCAATACCTCCAGGCACGAGATTTTCCCGTGGAGGATCTGTTGTCGCTAGTGCATTATGGCTAGTTGCGGCGAACAGCAATATTGCCAGGCAACTCATGGAGAAAACGTGCATACAAAAAATACGCATACACTTTTTTTGTATAATTTTTTGTATAAAAAGATGTTTGCTACTTAGTGTGTGTTCAGTTTGCTTAGTCATCTTACTCAGTCATCTAGTGTTTTTTCTACATTACATATTAACCGGCCATTTTTCAGGCGGGCCTCGATTTTGTCCCCTAGAGAGACGTTACGAGAAGTTTGAATTAAAGTTTGATCTGGCCATTTTCTGACAATGGCGTAACCACGACCCAGGGTCGCAAGTGGACTAACTGCATCCAGTGCGCGGCTGGTGTTCGCTATAAGTTGTTTTTTTGCATATATTGATTGTTTTATTGCAATTTTCAGACGATGGCTAATATTATCGTGTTGAGATTTATAGTGCCTTAATTTGTGAATCGGTGTGTGTTGATTTAAACGAGCAAAAACGGTATTTAAATGTGAATTGATATGTCTTAATTGCACAAACTGTGCATTACTTAAGCGTTGTTCCAATTCATCAATACGTTGGGCTTGCATCTGCAATCGACGCCCGGGATGCTGCAAGCGTTTTTGCAAATAGTCAAGTATTTGAGATTTTTGATTTAACAATTGTAGTATTATTTTATGTAACTGTTTTTCAAGATGATTAAGACCTTGTAACCATTCCAAGCGATCGGGGCTGACAAGTTCGGCAGCAGCCGAAGGTGTTGCCGCACGTTGATCTGCTACAAAATCGGCGATAGTAAAATCAATTTCATGTCCAATACCGGTAACAACCGGTATGGTGCATTTGTAAATGGCACGGGCGACTGACTCATCATTAAATGCCCATAAATCTTCCAGTGAACCACCTCCTCGAGAAAGTATCAAAACATCGCACTGCTTTTGTTGGCAGGCATATTGGATCATTGACGAAATGTTTTTAGCGGCCTCCTTTCCCTGGACTGGAACAGGGTAAATTTTAACCGGAATAGATGGGAAACGCCTTTCTAAGATGCTCAGAATATCCTGTATAGCGGCGCCGCTAGGTGAGGTGATAACACCAAGTGACTTTGGTAATTGCGGGAGCGCTTGTTTATTTTCCTCGTCAAACAAGCCTTCATTTGCTAATTTTAGTTTTAGTTTTTCAAAGGCGCGTCTTAACGCACCATCACCTGATTCCTCCATATGCTCAATAATGAGCTGAAACTCGCCTCGAGCTTCGTACAAACTTACGCGTGCGCGCACCAAGACCTGCATGCCATTCTCAGGTGTAAAATTCAGTATTCGATTACGCATTCGAAACATGGCACAGCGGACTTGCGATGATTCGTCTTTCAGGGAAAAGTAGATATGACCTGAAGAAGGTTTGGCGAGATTTGATATCTCGCCCTCAAGCCAAATAAGCGGAAAATTGTCTTCAAGTATTTCTCGAACAATTTGAGTGAGCCCGGAAACACTATATATTTCTCTTTCCGGCGTCGATGTACCAATATGGTCAGATTGCGTTGACATTGTGTATACAGTGTTTAAATTTGGCAAAAAAAAACAGGTTGCCAGTGGTAACCTGTTTTAAATCGAAATATTAAAAATAGTCAGTATTTTTGGAAATAAATACTTAGAATAACCAGGGTCCAGCGTTTTTTTCTGCCTTGGCTTGTACTTGACCCAGTTTTCCTTGAGCTAATGCCATTTTGGCTAGTTTAACTGCTTTTTTGGCATCACCTTTTTCCAAGGCTTTTTTGGCTGATTTGATTATTTTATTTGCATCTCGCCATAACCCACCGGCAGCTGCTGCTTTCTTATTTTCCTCTGTGGCTTGTTTAATAAGTGCGCTTAAGTCCACATCTCCGTCCATACTGGCGTCTTCGCTCATTGTAGTACATGCGGTGCTCGCCATAAGTAGTACGGTTAGTATGGCAATCTTTCTCATATAAAAGCCCTCCAATTAATATTGTATTTACAGTGATTTCAAGTGTTTAAACTATTTATTCAGCTAATTCGACTTATCTCGACATAATTAGGTGTTGGTCTGATAAGGAGTCACTCCCGATGAAGTATTTATTTTCACTATATGTAGCTAAGCAGTTTACCCCATTAACGTCAATACCTATAATCCGCTATCGATGATTTTTAAAGTCTTTTATAACAAACGGATATTTCTACATTATGCGCATTTTCCAGGAATCCCTTACATTTGATGATGTTTTGCTGCTTCCGGCACATTCCACGGTATTACCGAAAGATGTCAGCTTAGCAACACAGCTGACCAGAGAAATTAAGTTAAGTCTCCCATTGTTGTCTGCAGCAATGGATACAGTCACCGAAGCGAGATTGGCAATAAGCTTAGCGCAGGAGGGGGGAATTGGTATTATTCATAAGAACATTAATTCCGAACAACAGGCTAAAGAAGTCCATATAGTTAAGATATATGAAAGTGGTGTCATCAAGGACCCAATCACAGTCGCGCCTGACACCAGTATCAAAGATGTACTCGATCTGACACATGCACATAATATTTCAGGTGTTCCTGTCGTTGATAAAGAGGCATTAGTCGGGATTGTAACGCATCGGGATTTGCGCTTTGAAACCCGGTTGGATAATCCAGTCTCCAGCATTATGACGCCTAAAGACCGGTTAATTACCGTGAAAGAAGGTGCGGAATCAAACGAAGTATTAAAGCTATTACATGAGCATCGTATTGAGAAAGTGCTGGTTGTGAACAACGAATTTCAATTACGCGGCTTAATTACGGTTAAAGACATACAAAAAGCGGAAGAGTATCCAAACGCATGTAAAGATGACCATGGCAGCTTAAGGGTGGGTGCTGCCGTTGGGACGGGCGCGGGTACTGAAGAACGTGTTAGTGCTTTGGTGGAAGCGGGCGTAGATGTGATTGTGGTGGATACCGCGCACGGACATTCAAAAGGCGTGCTTGATTGTGTTAAATGGATTAAGAAAAATTACCCTGATTTACAAATTATTGGTGGCAATATTGCGACCGGCGCTGCTGCAAAAGATTTAGCAGCGGCAGGTGTTGATGCTGTAAAAGTAGGTATTGGCCCGGGTTCGATTTGTACAACACGTATTGTGGCAGGTGTCGGTGTGCCACAAATTTCCGCAATATCAAACGTTGCAACGGAATTAAAATCAAAGAACATTCCCATCATTGCTGATGGTGGAATTCGTTACTCGGGTGATGTCGCCAAGGCGATCGCAGCCGGCGCGTATTCGGTGATGATAGGTAGCATGTTCGCGGGAACAGAAGAAGCGCCCGGTGAAGTTGAATTGTTTCAGGGGCGATCTTATAAATCTTATCGCGGTATGGGATCTCTGGGCGCGATGTCGATGCAAAATGGTTCCAGTGACCGGTATTTTCAGGAAGGACGTGGTGCCGATAAACTGGTGCCAGAAGGTATAGAAGGCCGGGTGCCATATAAAGGGCATCTGTCAGCAATTATTCATCAGTTAATGGGTGGTTTACGCGCAAGTATGGGTTACACCGGTTGTCATACAATTGATGAGATGCGTATTAAACCAGAGTTTATAAGAATATCTAATGCGGGTATGCGCGAAAGTCACGTTCATGATGTCACCATCGTCAAAGAAGCGCCAAATTATCGAGCTAGTTAAAGCAGTTTTTTAAAATTATTCTCCGGTTAACAGTTAACCGGAGAAATATAATTCATAGAGCTACTCATACCAAGTACTCATATCAAGTATTCAGACAAGAATCCCAAATAAAAGGACATGGTTGTTGGAAGAAAAAAATCAACAGAATGTACATGCTCATCGAATATTAATTATCGATTTTGGTGCTCAATATGTTCAGTTAATCGCTCGTCGCGTACGCGAAGCGAATGTGTATTGCGAAATATACCCGTTTGATATTGATACTGAAGCAGTAGTCGCATTTAAACCTACAGGGGTAATTCTTTCTGGTGGTCCTGAGTCAGTGACGACTGAAACGCCCCCTAGAGCACCTCAAGTTATCTTTGAGATGGGTATTCCAGTGTTAGGGATTTGTTATGGTATGCAAACCCTGGCCGCACAATTGGGCGGTGAGGTAGAGCAAGCGACACATCGTGAATATGGCTATGCACAGGTACGCGCACGCGGGCATTCTGTATTGTTACGGAATATCGAAGATCATACTAATGCAGAAGGGTTTGGTTTGCTAGATGTGTGGATGAGTCATGGCGACCGGGTGAGTAAACTTCCTGACGGGTTTACAGTGATTGCCAGTACCGACAATGCGCCGTTGGCCGGTATTGCTGATGAAAGTCGATCGTTCTACGGATTGCAATTTCATCCTGAAGTGACTCATACCAAACAAGGAGAACGTATACTAAAGCGATTTATATATGATATTTGCCATAGCGAGCCGTTATGGACACCGGGAAATATTATCGAAGACAGCGTAAAGGATATTCGTAAAAAAGTAGGCAAAGACAACGTGTTGCTTGGTCTGTCAGGTGGTGTTGACTCATCCGTTGTGGCGGCGCTATTACACAAAGCGATCGGAACACAGCTCACCTGTGTGTTTGTTGATAATGGATTATTACGGTTAAATGAAGGGGATCAGGTGATGGCAACCTTTGCTGAACACATGGGTGTAAAGGTGGTTCGGATAGACGCAGAAAGTCGTTTTTTGAATGCGTTGAAAGGCGTTGATGATCCAGAAAAGAAACGAAAAATTATTGGCAATTTGTTTATTCAGATTTTTGAAGAAGAAGCCGGAAAATTAATTAATGCTAAGTGGTTGGCTCAGGGTACCATTTATCCGGATGTGATTGAGTCCGCAGGAGGTAAAACAGGCAAGGCACATGTTATCAAATCGCACCACAATGTGGGTGGTTTGCCAGAACATATGAACTTGAAGCTGCTGGAACCATTGCGTGAATTATTTAAAGACGAAGTAAGGAAATTGGGTGTCGAGTTGGGTTTGCCCTATGACATGGTATATCGTCATCCGTTCCCTGGTCCTGGGCTGGGTGTACGTATTCTCGGGGAAGTGAAAAAAGAATACGCAGATTTATTGCGCCTAGCAGATGCAATTTTTATCGATGAATTAAGAAAAAATAATTTGTATGATAAGGTCAGCCAGGCTTTTGCTGTTTTTTTACCAGTACGCTCAGTGGGTGTCATGGGTGATGGGCGACGTTACGATTATGTTATTGCGATACGCGCTGTTGAAACGCTGGATTTTATGACCGCGCATTGGGCGCGCTTGCCATACGAGGTGTTAGAAACAATTTCGAACAGAATAATCAACGAAATCGACGGGATATCAAGGGTCACGTATGATATATCCGGAAAGCCGCCTGCGACAATCGAGTGGGAGTAAAGCAGCAACACAGCATAAGGCCGAATTATTCATCACCATGTCTAACACCTCTTCTTCAAAATTTGCAGACGAACACTGGATGCGCCTGGCGATGACATTTGCTTTACAGGCAGAGTCACAAGGCGAAGTCCCTGTTGGTGCGTTGCTCGTATTAGAGAATCAAGTTATCGGTGAAGGTTGGAATCAGCCCATAGGATTAAATGATCCGTCTGCACATGCAGAAATTATGGCATTACGTTCTGGGGCGCAAGCAGTCAAAAATTATCGCCTGGTGGATTCGACACTTTATGTGACACTCGAACCCTGTGTGATGTGTGTGGGGGCAATTATACATGCTCGTGTTGCCCGTGTTGTCATTGGTGCCGCTGATCCAAAATCGGGTGCTGCAGGCTCGGCATTTGATTTATTAAATGGTAACAAATTTAATCACAAAGTAGACATTACTAACGGCATTCTTGCCAAAGATTGTGGCGATCTGCTAAAAGCTTTCTTTGAGAAACGTAGACAAGTAGCACGGATGCAGTTTACGAAATCAGGGGAGGGGGGGTGAACTTTGTCCTGGAATGCGCTGTGTTCCTTCTAGGCTACGACTATCATTAGAAAACGATGATAAAACGAAGGGTATAATTAATTTTTCAGTCAGTGTGTCTATAAAGCCAGAGAATCGAGGTTGATTGCTTCGTTGTTTTTTTCTTCGTCAGTTTCTTCCTGACTTATTATCCAAGTGAGGAAATCGTAGTATGTTCGCACATTTGCGACATATCGCATGGCCTCGTTTCCACGGGCATATCCATATTTAGTATTTTTATACCATTTCTCTTTTTGCAAAAGCGGCAAACTTTGTTTTACGTCAAGCCATTTATCAGGATCAAGGCCGCGTTTTTCTGTAATAATTTGAGCATCTATAACGTGTCCAGGGCCAATGTTGTAGGACGCAATAGCGAACCAGGTGCGTGCCGGTTCTTGGATATGCGTGGCGATTGAATTTCTTAATTGTGCAAAATAACGTGCACCGCCTTCAATACTTTGCATCGGGTCGACGCGATCTTTTACACCCAGGTATTTTGCAGTATCGCGTGTAAGCATCATAATTCCACGGACACCTGTTGGCGATACTGCGAGGGGGTTCCAGTGCGATTCCTGATAGCCAATGGCTGCGAGTAAGCGCCAGTCTAAATCGTTTTCTTCGGCGACTGCTTCATACATTTTACGGTAGCGTGGAAAGCGTTCGTTAAAATGTATCGCAAACGATCGACGGCTGCCGGTGCTCAGTGTTTTGACACTTCCATAATATCGAGCGGTGATATTTTTTAATTCGCCATTTTGTTGGATTTTTTCAAAAAAAGCTGTGGCAGCGTCATAAAGCGAGGTGTCGTTACTAAGCGGGAAAGCCCAAGCAAGTGATTGTGGTTTAGACAAATCGAATGCTATTTTTAGTTCAGGATAAAATCGCTGGTTTAATGCGACTTCGTTGGAATCAGCAATGGTGTAGTCGATTACTTGTTCCCAAACGAGTGCCAGTAATTCTTCACTTTCTAGTTCATCATTTTCATACCAGGTGAGATTTTTAAAACTGGTTTTTAATTTTTCAAGTTGTTCAACATGGCTGCTACCCGATACAACCTCAAGCAAGCCGTCACCAAGTTCATTTATATCTTTTGGCCGCGGATTTTCTTTATGATAGATGACCTGTTCATGAATATTTTGATACACAGGACCAAATCGTACCCATTCCTTTCTTTTTTCTGTGACCGTTAATCCGGCGGCAGCAAAATGTGCCTCTCCGGAGGTAATAATTGGGAAAATATCAGTAAGGCTATCTGGTGTTGTTACTTTCAGCGTAACACCTAGTTCATCTGCAAATAATTTCGCCAGGTCGTATTCAAAGCCCGCAGGACCGTCAGCGTTAAGGTAGTAAGTAGTAGGACTATTGCGCGTGACAATAATCAGTTCGCCTTCTTTTTTGACTTTTTCGAGAAGAGGGGTGTTATCAGAGCATCCGGCAATGGAAGCACTTATAATAAGTACCAGTAGCGGTAAATATAGAATTATCCTCATCAGAAGCGCTCCTAGGCTATTTTCACACGCGTTCCAAGCGGTAACCATGATGGTAAATGGAGGATAATTTCCAGCCATTTTTCGGTTCAAGTGCAAGCTTTTTTCGAATTCGGCTAATATGGGTATCTACCGTGCGCGTATTTATTTCAGCTTGGATGCCCCAGACCGTTTTAAGGATTTCTAGTCTAGGCAGCAGTCGCCCTTCGCTTTCAAACAATAACGTGGCAAGTTCATATTCTTTTGGCGTCAAATTGAGTACTGACCCACTATGCGAAATTTTCCGTTCGCTTTTGTAGATAATAAAGCCACCATATTCAATTTTATCGACGTGCTTTCTGTTGGAGGTAACGCGCCTCACCAAGGTATTTATACGTGCTAAAAACTCATGTCGATCTACCGGTTTCACCATATAGTCGTCAGCGCCATGTTCAAGTGCGGTAACGATATCTTCTTTGCTATCACGTACCGTCATAAATAGAACCGGTTTATTCCATCCCAAATAGGTGCGTATCCATTTTAGTATTTCAATTCCAGTTGTATCCGGTAGTTCCCAGTCTAGAATGAGCAAATCAAAGTTCTTTTTTTGAATACTGTCAATATACGCTTCACCACTTCCAAATATTTCAAAAGTATGTTGTGCCGATTCAAGGAAAAGCGAAATAACTTTGGCTTGATATTCATCATCCTCTAAAACAGCGACAAACACGTAAGCAAACCCTCAGTTAAGAATTAAATGTTTACAGAAATTTAACAATTCAAAGCAAATAATAAATGCAAAAGCTTCATAATTGTACGAGAAATTCTTTAGAGCAGCAAAGGATTCTAACTGGCTTTTCTTGTGGTATTCTTTAGTTTTGCCAGAAGCCTTATATAAAGGAATGTCAACGACAGCCTATTATGTGCAATTAATTCTGCATGTCAATTCTACATGTCAAAAAGTAATTTAAAGAATGATTGAATAACGACCGACTATCACATAGGGTGGCTCTAAATGGAAAAACTTTTAGAGCTTGCCGGTATGACAGAAACGACCATTATTAATGACAGTATTAAAGGTTGAGTATGGGGATCGATATTTTACAATTGCCATTGCCTCAAGTTTCACCCTCGGGTGTGCAATTGTTAGAAGCATTGTCGACAGATGACATCGATTTTAAAGATTTGGAAGTCATTATAAGCAAAGACCCTACGCTAGCAAGTTCCATAATAAAATATGCGAACTCACCGCTCTATCACCGACATTCAAAGATAAGCAATGTGCAAACAGCGCTTGGGTTGCTTGGAATTAAAAATATTCGAAGTGCCGTAGTGATGGCCATAATGCGTTCGGATAAGACAAAGCAAAATAATACTGATGAATTAATTTGGAAACATTGTGAATCTATTTCCATGTTATGCCGGCACATCGCAAAAGTATGTGCACCGAAACTTGCGGACGACATGCAGTTTATTGGGTTAATACACGATATTGGCATGTTAGTGTTAAATCACTATGATGCCAAGAAATATGAAGGTCTGATTAAAGAGGCTCAGCTAAGCACGCTAAGTGAAAAACAGGGTGACATGCGAGGTAAAAAGCTCGACTTACTTGAAGAGCAGGCATTCGGTATTTCTCATGATGTTGTCACTGTCAGGGTGTGTGATCATTTTCGCTTTGTGGAACAAGTAGGGTTTGTCATTGACAGTTATCATGCAGGAATTGATTTCGACATTAATCCGGAAACCGATCCTGAAATCGGTTTTGAAAGTAAGGAGCATGTGAAAACTGATGTAGACAGAATGATATATATTTTGTCACTTGCACACCATCTTGAATCGCAAATCGTGGGTTCGGAGTATTTATTTACTTCTACGATACCTTTTGATTACGATAGGTGCTTTAAATTACTGTGTCTTGATGAATCGTTAGTTTCTCAAATAACAAAACAATGTCAAATGTAAGCAGCGATTCAGTCACGTTGACGTAGATTGGGCAGACTGGCACTGCGACCCACACGGATGTGGGGAGGTACGACTCCATGGCGGAGGTAGAATTGCGTCTGGAACAGCAATCGAGAATAACGCAGGAGCAGTTATCCGAGTCGAGCGGGGCTGTGTCATCATTGCTGTTGGACTTCGTTCCGCAGTCCAACTTACAATACTCCAATATATAACACTGGATCTGGGAGTGTACTTACCATGGGGCTAAATACATGGAGCTAAAAAAATTGGCAGAAGAAGCTGGCGCAGTGTTGAAAAAAAATGCGTTGGTATTATCAACCGCGGAATCGTGCACAGGTGGTTGGATTGCCAAAGTGGTTACAGATGTTCCAGGAAGTTCAGGTTGGTTTGATCGGGGATTTGTCACTTATACCAATCAAGCCAAACAGGAAATGCTTGCTGTTAAACCAGAAACATTGTTGTCATTCGGTGCTGTTAGTGAACAAACTGTTCAAGAAATGGCCGAGGGCGCGCTTGCGCTAAGTAACGCACAAGTTAGCCTTGCTGTGAGTGGTGTGGCTGGACCGAGCGGGGGGACGGACGAGAAACCGGTCGGTATGGTGTGCTTTGCCTGGAGTGGGTCTTTTTTTGGTTTGCTAAGCAATACGCAATTTCTTGATGGTGATCGAGAACAAATCAGACGACAAGCGGTCGAACATGCATTAACAGGGCTTCTGGGTGTTATTAAGGCAGCGAAACGTTGAGGAGATATGTAAAATTCTATTTTTTTATACTCGATTCATCAAACACTTTATTCGTTAAAATGCTCGTCAAAATGCGCCGCTTGTTTTTTGTTCTTTTGAATGCCGACGCTTTTGTTTCAGAAAGACGTGTATTTTGATTTGATAATAAATATAGAAAGAAGATTAACAACAAATTGCAAGACAATGATGAGAAAGATATTATCATCGTGGGCTAGTGTGTTTTTCATGGATTCAGACTTCATGAATAGTCAGACACAGGCGCCATCTTCCATTGGCAAATTTTGCCCGTTAAATATTGAATTTATGAATAAAATAAGGGTAGTCCAGGCGATGTGATCTGTGGAATAATGGCCGCTTATGTGGTGTTCTGGGAAACGGGACAGTAGGCCATTTTTACAAGTAACTTTTTTCTAGTTTCTAGTACGTATATTTCTAGTACAATCTAGTCCAAATAGTAGTCAAGACTAAAAAATGGGAGATCTCATAGTGGATCAGAACAAAAGCAAAGCGTTATCTGCGGCATTAACTCAAATTGAACGTCAATTCGGTAAAGGTTCTATAATGCGAATGGGCGACAAGGAAATAGTTCCCCTCGAGTCTGTTTCGACCGGCTCATTAGGGCTTGATATTGCTTTGGGTATTGGTGGTTTGCCTAGAGGCCGCGTTATTGAAATTTATGGTCCTGAATCTTCCGGTAAAACTACATTAACCTTGCAAGTGATCGCCGAGGCACAAAAGCTAGGTGGGACTGCAGCATTCATAGACGCAGAGCACGCGCTTGATTTAGGCTATGCTGAAAAATTGGGTGTTAACACCGAAGAATTATTAATGTCGCAACCAGATACGGGTGAACAAGCACTGGAAATCGTCGATATGTTAGTTCGATCCAGCGCTGTAGATGTTGTTGTGATCGACTCTGTTGCGGCACTTACGCCAAAGGCAGAAATAGAAGGCGATATGGGTGACCATCATATGGGTTTGCAGGCTCGTCTCATGTCTCAGGCGCTACGTAAATTAACGGCGAACATTAAGCGCTCAAATACAATGGTGGTTTTTATTAATCAGATTCGTATGAAAATTGGTGTTATGTTTGGTAATCCGGAAACAACGACAGGTGGAAATGCATTAAAATTTTACTCTTCGGTTCGCCTTGATATCCGTCGAATTGGCAGTATAAAGAAAGGTGAAGAAGTAATCGGGAACGATACACGCGTTAAAGTGGTTAAGAACAAGGTTGCACCACCGTTCAAAAAAGCCGAATTCGATATATTGTATGGCGAAGGTATCTCCCGTGAAGGTGAAATTCTTGATATCGGTGTGGAACAAGGACTTGTGGATAAATCCGGCGCCTGGTATAGCTATAATGGTGACAGGATTGGGCAAGGCAAAGATAATTGCCGAAATTTTCTAAAGGAAAACCCGGAAATTGCTGCAGAAATCGAAAGTAACATACGTGCACAATTACTTCCAAAATTTGACGCACTTCCTGAAAAAGAAGCAGAAGAAGCTGTCGAAGTATAGAACTCGTGACTTTTTGAGTGATGACTGTTTATTATGAGAATGTCTGAAGAGAGTGCAGTGACTGAAGCACGTGATATACGACAAGCTGCGACGAAATATTTGGCAATACGTGAGCATTCTACCCTTGAATTGACGCGTAAACTGCTGGATAAACAGTTCGATGAGGTTGCTATCAGTAATGTTTTAAATGATCTTAAGTCTCAGAGTCTATTGAGTGATGAGCGCTTTACAGAAAATTACGTACGTTATCGCAAAGGCAAAGGGTTTGGTTCGCTGCATATACAAAAAGAACTACGAGAGCGTGGCGTAAGCGAAGGATTAATAAATAAGTACGTTGATGCGAGTGATGATGTCTGGAAAGTACTCGTAAAAGCGGTACAAAAAAAGCGATTTGGTGATCTACTGCCGGAAAATATTGAAGAACGGGCAAAACAAGCCCGTTTTCTACAAAGTCGAGGGTTTACCAGCGACCAAATATGGCACTTAATCGGAGATGGGGAATAGTTTAGTTACCTAGTTATTATTGTTTGCTGTTCTCAGGTTTCTTATTGTTTGTCGATTCAGAATTCAACATTGTTTACTTTTCTCGTATTATTAATTATTAACCACGCATGACCAGTAGCGCTGATCTTCGACGCCTTTTTTTACAGTATTTCCAGGAACGCGGACACGAAGTGGTTCCCAGTAGCCCGCTTGTGCCTGCAAATGATCCTACCCTTTTATTCACCAACGCGGGCATGGTGCAATTTAAAGACCTTTTTCTTGGACTAGAAAAACGCTCTTATTCACGTGCTGCGTCAAGCCAACGTTGTGTGCGTGCTGGTGGCAAGCATAACGACCTGGAAAACGTAGGTTACACCGCTCGTCACCATACCTTTTTTGAAATGTTGGGCAATTTTAGTTTTGGTGATTACTTTAAACGTGAAGCAATCAACTTTGCGTGGGATTTTTTGACGGTTGTATTAAAGCTGCCCGCAGATCGTTTGTGGGTGACTGTTTATGATAAGGATGATGAAGCGGCGGATATCTGGCTAAAGGAAGTCAATGTTAACCCAAAACAATTTTCGCGCATAGGTGATAAAGATAATTTTTGGTCTATGGGAGAAACGGGGCCGTGTGGCCCGTGCAGCGAAATATTTTATGACCATGGACCAGATATAGCCGGTGGCCCCCCAGGCACGCCCGAAGAAGACGGTGATCGTTATGTGGAAATATGGAACCTGGTATTTATGCAATACGATCGATCAGCAAAAGGTAAGTTAACACCGTTACCTAAACCGTCAGTTGACACAGGTATGGGGCTGGAGCGATTGGCAGCCGCGCTACAGGGTGTACACAGTAACTATGATATTGATTTGTTTCAGAACTTGATTAAGGCCACTGCAAAATTAACAAAAGCCAAAGATCTATCTGATAACTCACTTAAAGTTATTGCCGACCATATTCGTGCATGTGCATTTTTAATTGTCGATGGTGTTGTGCCTTCCAATGAGGGAAGGGGCTATGTTTTGAGGCGCATAATTCGTCGTGCAGCCCGGCATGGAGATCGTTTAGGCGTAGCTGGAGTGTTTTTTAATCAGCTTGTTAAGCCATTAGTAGATGAAATGGGCGAAGCTTATCCTGAATTAGTACATGCAAAGTTGCAGGTCGAAAAAATATTATTACAGGAAGAAGAGCGCTTTGCAGAGACGTTGGAACAGGGTATGAAAATACTTGAAGAATCCATTCAGTGCCTTGATGGATCGATTATTCCAGGCGAGGTTGCTTTCAAGTTGTATGATACATACGGTTTTCCAGTTGATTTAACGGCAGACATTGCACGTGAGCGCAATTTGAAAATAGATATGGCCGGCTATGAAAACGCTATGGAAGATCAACGCGCGCGCGCGCGCTCGGCGAGTCAGTTTGGTAGCGAGTATGATCAAGCGCTGGAGATAAAAGGCCATTCGGAGTTTACCGGCTATGATCACATGATAGATCAGGCCGTCATTTTAAATATGTTTGTCGATAGTAAACCCGTTGAGCGCTTGAGTGTGGGTGACAGTGGCATTGTTGTTCTGGATCGTTCGCCTTTTTATGCAGAGTCGGGTGGGCAGGTCGGTGATACGGGAATTATTTTAAGCAAAGATAGCGACAGCAATAAATTTGAGTTCGAAGTACAAGATACGCGCAAACAAGGAACAGATGTTATCGCGCATTATGGGGTTGTTAAAAGAGGTGAACTAAAACTGGAAAGTGTTGTAGAAGCGAGAATTAATGTAGAAGCGAGGCAGAAAACAGCCTATAACCATTCCGCTACCCACTTGTTGCACGCCGCGTTACGTGAGGTGCTTGGTGAGCATATTTCACAAAAAGGTTCTTTAGTCGATTCGCAGCGGGCGCGGTTCGATTTTTCACATTTTGAACCGGTTACCGAAGACCAATTAAAGCAAATAGAAAATATTGTAAACAAACAAATACGTGCAAATAATGAAGTTGTTACTCAGCTTATGTCGTTAGAAGACGCCAGGAAAAGTGGTGCAATGGCGTTGTTTGGCGAAAAGTATGGCGATACCGTACGTGTGCTTGGCATGGGAGATTTTTCTGTTGAACTATGCGGCGGCACCCACGTTACAAGAACAGGTGATATCGGTTTATTTAAAATCGTGTCGGAAACAGGTATAGCGGCTGGGGTGCGAAGAATCGAGGCAGTCTCCAGTCAGCTCGCTTTGGATTGGGTAGCGAAAAATGAGCTACAACTTTCTAATGTGGTTGAACTGGTTAAGGGTGTCCGGGATAACGTAGATGAAAAAGTAGGCGCTCTCGTAGAACGCAATCGAAAACTTGAAAAAGAGCTCGATCAATTAAAAGCGAAACTTGCGAGTCATCAAGGCAGTGATCTTGTGAATCAGGCTATCGATATTAAGGGAATAAAGGTGTTAGCTGCACACCTGGAAGGGGCGGACCCCAAATCGCTACGTGATACAGTCGATCAATTAAAGAATAAACTTGGTTCTGCAGCAGTGGTTCTGGCAACCGTAAAAGGGTCGAAAGTGAGTTTGGTTGCCGGTGTAACTAAAGATTTCACGTCAAAAATTAAAGCCGGTGATCTAGTCAATGTGGTTGCCCAACATGTGGGTGGAAAAGGGGGGGGCAGGCCGGATATGGCTCAGGCAGGTGGTGATAATCCTGCTGAACTCGATGCAGCGCTAAAATCAGTGTCTATTTGGGTCGAAAGTCAATTGGGAGACTAATATCGTTTTAATCGATTTTCCGTCATTGTAAAAAATATTTTTCAATTCAAGTACTTTATCCGCTAGTAACATCATTTCGCTTAACTTAAACTTACCGCAATTAATTTTACATTAAGAATAAGAATAGTGTTAAATTTACCTTTTTTGGACAGATTCTAAATAATGGCTTTTTATGTACAGAAATATGGAGGCACATCTGTCGGTAGCCTGGAACGCATAAATGCTGTTGCGAACAAGGTCTTGAATTATAAAAAGAGCGGTCATGACTTGATTGTCGTTGTCTCGGCCATGAGTGGTGAAACAAACCGCTTGATTGGGCTGGCAAATGGTATTACACCGGACCCGAGTGAAAGGGAGCTTGATGTATTGCTATCGACTGGGGAACAAATAACTATCGCATTACTGACAATGGCGCTGCAAAAGCTAGGCGCTAAGGCAAGATCTTACACTGGGGCGCAAGTACATATTTTAACTGATGCTGCACACAGTAAAGCGCGAATCCTGGATATTGACGGTGAACGGGCTAAACGGGATCTGGCAGATGGTTTCATTGTTGTTGTTGCTGGATTTCAGGGCGTAGACAAATTAGGAAATATTACTACATTAGGTAGAGGTGGTTCTGATACCACTGCGGTGGCGCTTGCAGCGGCATTGAAAGCCGATGAGTGTCAAATTTTTACTGATGTAGATGGTGTTTATACAACTGATCCGCGTGTGGTGTCCGACGCACGCCGGTTAGAGCGGATCACATTTGAGGAAATGCTGGAAATGGCGAGTTTAGGCTCTAAGGTGTTACAAATTAGGGCAGTTGAATTTGCTGGAAAATACAATGTACCGTTAAGGGTTGTATCCAGTTTCGAAGAGAGTGAGGGTACATTAATTACCTACGAGGAAGATGGTATGGAACAAGCGCTGATATCTGGCATAGCATTTAACCGAGATGAGGCTAAACTCACTATACTCGGTGTTCCAGATCAACCCGGTGTTGCTTATCGTATCCTGGGCCCGATCGGCGAAGCAAATATTGAGGTAGATATGATTATTCAGAATGTAGGTGCTGATGCGACCACTGATTTTACTTTCACAGTGCACCGGAATGATTATCAAAAAGCGTTATCTCTATTACAAAGCACGGCTAAGGAGCTGGGCGCACGCGAAATATTGGGCGACGATAAAATAGTCAAAGTGTCAATCGTGGGTGTAGGTATGCGATCGCATGCCGGGATCGCCAGCACAATGTTTAAAACGTTGGCTGGAGAAGGCATTAACATCAGGATGATTTCGACATCCGAAATAAAAATTTCGGTGGTTGTCGATGAAAAATATCTGGAATTGGCGGTCAGGGCATTGCATACTGCATTTGAGTTGGAAAAAAGTTCAGAAAATGTAGAAAAAACAAAACACTAAGCAGTATTATTATAATAATATTAAGGTCTTTGGTATCTATTTTTGGGGCGTCATATCAAAGTTGGGTGGTGTCATTTTTGCGACTTTTTGATGTAAGTTGCAGTTTTTATAGATCTGGTCGATATAGTTATAGTGAAGTTCTCACTTTGAGCTGTTTCAGATCAGGAGCTTATAGATATTTAAGGAGATAAGTAGAATGCTAATTTTGACTAGGCGAGTTGGTGAAACCCTGATAATCGGTGATGATGTGACCGTTACCGTACTTGGTGTAAAAGGAAATCAGGTGCGCATAGGGGTGGATGCACCAAAAAGTGTTTCGGTACACCGAGAAGAAATATATGAACGTATTCAGCGTGAAAAGCAAGCAGCAGCAGCAGCAGGCGGTGATGCCCCTAAATCTCCAACTATTATAGAAAATGCCGGTTCATAAAGATTAATAATATTGTGTTTTTGATTGATCAAACCTTCATTCATTACAGTGTTTTGATATTCTCTTAACAATGAACATTATGAACAATGAACTGTTTATAAAAAATATAACTATTTATAAAAAATAAAAAATACCTAACACAGCCATTTTTTATACATCTCCCATCGGATTTATATTATATTTCAATGTAAATCAAGGGTTTCATAGAAGAAGCCCTTTGGCTAATAAATATACTAGTAATTTTCCCTGGCTATCTAAATACTGATTTTTATTATTAATTGTTTTAATTAGATTGCATATTTGGGAGAATACCGACCCCGTAGAGTGAGTTACGAGCTCAGTGACCTAATGTCACTGAGCAGCGCGATGAGCGCTCAACCAAGGATGGTTGAGCTGGGGTTATTGAGAATCCTTAGTGTTGCGCCATGGATGGCAAGTAATAAGTTAAGTATTAGCAAATGCAGGATTGCTACAAGCGACTGATAGAATTTAGCAAGATTACGACCGGAACAAATGTAGAAAGGTTTGCATAGCAATAAATTGGAGAGATGGCCGAGCGGCTGAAGGCGCTCCCCTGCTAAGGGAGTATGGGTTAACCCCCATCGAGGGTTCGAATCCCTCTCTCTCCGCCATATTAATGGTGTTTCTCGTTATTAATCAGTGGCTTATATGGCGAGATATAGCTGAAGGCACGGTTCAAGGGTACGTTTTTGAAAGTGCTTGAAAAACAGAGACCTGGAAATCAGTGCTCAAAACGTGTCCTCAACTGCATCACGAATAAAAACTTATCAAACGCCTAGAATACGCACTGACATTGCTGCCAAAAGGGTAAACATTGTCACCTAAAAAGTACCAACCCCACTTAAATTACAAACAGCTCAACGCCTCGGTCGAGACGTGGATGAATTGATATGTGTAAGCCTGTGGCTGTTCGTATAGCGCGTTTTGGTTGTCCGTCATAACCTCCGCTTCTTCTTTAGTTTAACGGTCAGCTTTTGAATGGCAGGCCTGTCTTCAGGGTGGATTATAAAACCGAGTTCGATCGTTTTAGTCTTATAGCGGGCTTGCTTTGTTTCTGGATTCCGCATTGCGTTGTCTCCCGGTGGTTCCGTGTATTAATGAAGCGGCGTTCCTTGCCGCGTACGGCCGTGTCGATATAAATTATCTACTACTGTATATGGCACGTTGTTTGGCGCTATATTGTTTCCAGCCTTGTTTCTGACATACAGAACTAATCATTATCAAGGTTTCTTGTGGCGAGGGTATTATATAAGTTTGTTTCGGTTGTCGAGTGGGGCCATTAATAAAGAGTTAGTAGAGAATAGTGATTCTTTTTGTGTTCCAGACTCAAAGGCGCTAGAAGGGTAAGCGGTTAAACTAGACCGTTATTTCCTTCCTGGAAGAATCCTCTAAGCTATTTTCTCGCACCCAGACGAGGAAACAGTAATGAAAGCACGATCATCACACAAACTAATCGCCTATACATCGAATCGCCGCCATGGTTGTGTGAAGGAGATCATTGGCGACTATACCGGTACATTGCTATCGGATGGTTACGCGGCGTATGAGCGTTATGCTGCCCAGCATGCGGGCGTCACGCACGCACAACAATGGGGCGGCGCAACTGGTTATTTTGTTGGACGGAGATCGGCGCGAAGCAAGTCGGCATTATTCAAAGCTTACTGGTGACTTGCAAGTTGCAGGGCGTCGACCCTTACACGTATCTAGTGGATGTATTGCAGCGGGTCAGCCAACATCCTGCAAAAAAAGTCATTGAATTAACACCGAGAGTTTGGAAACAGAAATTTGCTGATAATCCACTTCGATCTGACTTGCAACTGCCTAGCTAATATTAACGTCCTAGTTTGACCGCTTACTTTACGAAGTAATACAAGGGATTAAACAAGAGTACATAACGTGTGATTATTTTCAGTTTTTGATACCACTTTGCACAAAAAAAATATTGAAAATAATTTGGAAGTGTTAATTATTGTTAGCCTGATTGTGGGCTCGTCCCGCGAACTGCTTCAATTGATATCACATTTTTACTACTTAGAAAATCACTATCGAATGATTCACCTCGGCAAAAGGCTTGCCACGTTTCCAATGCAAGTCGACGCTTTGCCATCATGCTGCTGCGAAAATAGGCTCGAATAACTTTATCTTTTGCACGGTGCGACAACAACAATTCCGCCAAACTGTCGGGCATGCTCGTCTGGTCAGCGGCCCAATCTCGAAAACTGCTACGCAGGCCGTGGACTGTTGTTTCGGCGTCGTTGATCTCCTTTGCTAAACTCAACACAGCGCTGTCGCTTACCGGCCGGTTTCGTTTTTCCCCTGGGAAAATATAGGCTCCTGAGTATTTCAATTGTCGTGCTTCATTCAAAATATTTTTCAGTTCAACGGTAAGGGGTATAACAAAATTTTTTCTTGCTTTATGTCTACTGGCTGACACTACCCAAACATCTTGTTCAAAATCAAATTCGTTCCACGTTGCCAATCGGGCCTCGCTTAAGTGGAGATTTGCTGCTGTGACAAATGCAAGAACCTTAACGGGCATGCTTTGCGTTGACCGGACTGCTTGATAAAATTTTGGGATGTCGTCGCCGTCAATGGCATGGTGGCCTTTAGTTGGCTGTATCGTTTCTTTAGACGCAAAAAGTTGATCTAAATGTTTTCTTTTTCTAGCTGGGTTCGGTATGTCCACATCACGGTATCCTAGAATTCCAGCCAACGCCAACACGCTCTCAACTCTGCCGCGCACTCGATCGGCGGTTTCTGGAATTTTATTCCAGATCGGAGTCAACACTTCGATAATGTCTTTAGTAGAGATGTTTCTAACAGGCATGTCACCGATAACGGGATTGGCATACGTTGCAAGTGTTGTTCGCCACTGTGCTTTATTTTTCCAATTGGTCCAGCGGCGACGATTGCGCCAGCGGTATATTACTGCGCATTCTGCGAATGTTTTGTTTCCCTCTCCATTGAGCCGTTCCGCTTTTTGCTTGGCCTCAATGGTCATCTCGTTTTGTCGCTTAGGGTCCAGTCCGTCACGTGTCCATTTTTTATACTTTATGCGCCGGGCTTGCCCATCTGCCAACGCCTCGGCAAGCCTCAAACCGGGATACGTGCCAAGCCATTCCCAACGATCAACGCCTTGGAAGCCGTATCGAAATTTAAACGATTTGGAGAGGGTGCCGGTTCGGTTTTTTTTTGATGCAAATATAGACACCGTGGTCAATGCGAAATTGGCCCACTTTGGATAGGTGCCTTATTTGCATATCTGTTTTAATAGACTTGTTGCTGGAATTCGGTTTGTTACTCAGTGTTACCATAAATCTACCTGATAGTGTATGATCGCGAACTTGGCGAAAAACCCCAAAACCTGCTTTTTAGGGCATTTTGAGAGCACGCGTGGGGGTACGTTTAAGTCTGAGAATCGCTGATAATTTATGATAGCAGCTAACAGCCCTAATTGGAAAAAAGAGTTAGCAATACAAGGGGTTGTGACAGAATATAAGAGGCCCTGAGAGTGGATGAAAGTGGGCAAAACACGGCCTCTCTCTCTCTCCGCCATATTTATTTGCGTAGCGGTAAAATACCGCGAACGCTCAACCTGGGATGCTTGAGCCGGGGTTAAATAGAACCTCCAAAGTAATGCCATGGATAGATAAAGAGTTAAAAACAGCGCGCCCGTAGCTCAGCTGGATAGAGTACCCGGCTACGAACCGGGCGGTCGGGAGTTCGAATCTCTCCGGGCGCGCCATTTTGTTTTGGGAGGTTGCAAGACCTCCTAACACCTTGAAAGGTAGGGTGGTATTTGCGGTTCGAAGTCCTTCATTTCGGACATACTCAAGACGGTCGGTAAAAGCGAGTTTCAGTATTGCATGTTTGTCCTCTAACCGGTCAGAATACCATAAATTACAAGGGCTTACGAGAAAGTCCATCGCGGTTCGAACTGTTTTCATTCAGGATTTCTTCAATATTCTTAATCCGCTTAACACCGCCGCCATATAGTGGCGGTCACACAAGCCATAAGGCTCTGTTTCACGAACATTGTCATTCCCAAATCTCCATTAAAATCAAAATATTCAATGACCTATGGATAAGGGAACCGTTATGCGGATATTGTCATAAGGGTGAAAAAAGGGCAAAATCTATTGAAAAGACGGCAAAAATGATCACTATGGAAGCGAATCTGTGCGAAAACCTGCTTATTGGTGGGTACGCAAAAGGGTTCCCTTATGCGGAGTTCATTTTTGAAGAGTCAGTGCCTAGTGTCGTCAAGAAAATCGCAAAAAATCGGCTATGCCCGTGTGTCTACAGATGAGCAAAGTGTCGATCCTCAAACCGATGCCCTTGAAGCCGCAGGGTGCGTAAGGATTTTCATGGATGAAGGCATTGCCGTAGCGAAGAACAGGCCGGGGCTGGAAAAGGCCCGCAAGAAATTACGAACCGGCGATGTCTTTATGGTCTGGGCTATCGACCGGGCGTTCCGTTCAACCATTGAAGCGATTTTATTCCTCGATGAACTTATGAAAGACGGCATCGAATTCAGATCAATAACGCAATGTATCGATACAACAACACCCGAAGGCCGAAAATGGTTCATCGATACCGCAAGTTGGGCCGAGTACGAACGCGCCATAATTTCCCGACGGACAAAAGAAAAAATGGCCAGCGCCAAACGCCGCGGACAACATCTCGGACGACCGTACTTATTATCAGACGACCACGTACACGCCGCCCATAAAAAAGTAACACAAAACAACATTCCCATCTCTCACGTAGCAACCCAACTCAGCGTCTCCCACGACACATTAATCCGCGGATTCAAACGGTTGGGGCTTCCGGTTTAGAAATATTTTTTCGTCCGTATTTTTTTACTTCTGAGTAGCCCAGTGAGTAGCCCGTGGAAAATATGGTGTTTTGGACGTTATGATTTATTTTCTCTAGTGCATTGCAAATCAAAGTCACCGTCATCCGCTCTGTAATCTCACGATCTACTTTGGTAGTGAAGTGAGCGGTTGCAGCATAGCCATGCTATTGGTGCGATTAAGGATGACCGCAAGATGTGTTTTGTACTACAAATGTGGTCATTTTCGTACAAAACCATCTTGGCAAGGGGGCCCGCTGCGCGTCCCCGTTGCATCCCTCCGGCTTAAAACGTATCGCCGTTTCACCACTCGCAGGACTGGGAGAGTGGCCTTTTCCACCTGCACCGAACCATGCCCAAAACGTCTGGCCGTTTAATCACCATTCGGGGGAGCTTCCAGGCTACCCCCAAAACCCCCATGGGCAAGGGAGAATTTCATATCTCCCTTTGGAATCCCATCGATAATTTCATTAAGACCAACCGTACGCCGAGTTGGATGCCGTGACCGTACCGCCGCTCAAACACGACCACTGTTTCGCCAGTGGATGACGACCAAGGGGCATCCTTGGATGTGGTATTATTCTTTGGCTTTAGCAAACCCTTCCAGCGCAAACGGATTCAAGAATTGCCGCCGCCAGAACAGGGTGCGATCCGTTTCACTTAGGTTTGCCTCATCGCAAACAGCATCCCAGTTGCTCTCAATCACCGCAATTTGATGCTTGATAATGGTGCTGGCCTCTTCACGAGATAGCAGGAAATGCTGCGCCGCATCCAAACAAACTGTGAACTGACTCATCCGGTTTTCACCGGAAATCAGCATCGCTTGCGTGGCCTCATTGCCGGTCCTTCCTTGCGGGCAAATGTCATAGGCAGGTGTTAGCGAGAGCATTGTCCCATCCCAAAAGGCCGCATGATTGCGGGCATGGTCGTCTGTATTGCCGCACAAAATATTAAACACAAGACGAGAAAACAGTTCTTTCAGTGTTCCGGGCGCATCTCTAAAGTGGTGACGAATGATCTCGGCCAGGTCTTCATAACTGGCATAGCGGGCCATCATCTCATCTAGACCAAGTAAGGTTAGGCCGGAGACCATGGCCTTGCGTTGCCAACCGTCATGCGCATAAACACGGTCAAAACGTTCGATCAGCAATACATCCTTATTAGCGGCCTGTTCCATTGACACGCACGCAACATCTAGCCCCATCAGTGTGGCCAGGCGCATGGCGATAAACTCAGCCTTTACCACGCTGTATAGATCGGTCGAAGATGAAAACTTGGCGATGTATTTCTTATCGTCGTTCTCAATAAGCGCCTTGGGCCGCGCCCCACCGATGGAACTACCATGGTGAAGGGCTTGGTCTAGCTCTGGCGTGAGTGGGATGCCCTTTTCAACGAGGGCAGCAGCATCCAGTAACTCCTCCAGCGAGGCATTGACCGGGGAGCGTGGCACGTATTCAGTCGCTGAGTGCTGAAAATCCAGTGCTCCAATACGGTCAGAGCCAGATTCCAGTAAGTACGTTAGCTCATCTAGTTGAGTGGTATTATTTGCATCAGCACCTTTTAATAAGCCCAAAAGGCGGTTGATTAATACGCGCCGACCCCAAGCATCGGGTGCGGCGTCCCGAATACAGTTCGGCATACTTAAGCCAGCCAATAGCCCTTGTGCGCCCGGCTTGAGAGGCAGCTCAACATCATAAATCGCTATGGCATTATCCCGTTCCAGATAGCTCTTGCCGTAGTTAAAAAGCAAATTGTCGCCATCAAGGTTCAATTTGCCCGCAACAACAGGCTGCGTCTCGCCTGGGAGCCAAATCCAGGCAAAGGCTTGGGTATATGGGGGCTTAGAACTCATCATCTACTGCCTTTGGTTTACGTACATGTTTGGGTAAAAGGGCCAGCTTCCCTTCTGTTTGACTGATATGTCCAGTCAGTGACGAAGCATCGGCATCAAACAGCTTAAAGCCGACAAGCGCAGCAAGCTCAAACGCCACGCCGATCTCACATTTGGGATCGCCTTTTTCAATGCGCTGGAGCATGTCGCGTGATATACCGGCTCGGTCGGCTAGGTCTTGAGCAGTAAGTTTACGCTCAACCCGCCCAAGCTTAATGATCTGCCCAAGAAGCTTTAGTGCTTCACGGGTATAGCGTGAATATGTACGGGTAACTGACTTTTTTGGCATTCCTAGCCTCCACAATGACTTATATATAAGTCATATCGGACATATATGACTTATATATAAGACATATTAGGCATTTTATGGTGGAAGTCAATAAAAATTGTCTGCTTTGGTCCTGAGAAGGTGTTCGCGTATCGAGTTCTGTCGTTGTTGGTTTCTCTTGTTGTCTCAGGCGACGATCCAAAAAGGTAACCGAGTTTTACACATGATCTAAATCTCGAGGGTCAGGCCTCCCACTTCCCACATGTATTATTTTTTGAACAGAATACTTGGGGATAACTTAATAACTTAAGCATCAATTCTAATTCATGAATTATTAATGTGAGAAATGGGAGGTG
>JAADIM010000026.1:8146-8357 GCA_013151345.1 Gammaproteobacteria bacterium | reverse complement strand
TATTTTGTTCCAATGTAAACAAAAGATTGAACGTTTTGTGCAATGCGTGCGGGATTATAAAAGACGGCGGTGAAATAGTTTTTTTCCCACCCATAGCAGGAGGATAACTATAATAAATGCTTTAACCTAAATAAATCAGTTGAATCTACTGCGGACGCCTAACGCACTGAATCTAACGCGTTTTTCCATTTTTTAAGACTCACCCGTAGAG
>JAADIM010000026.1:0-8110 GCA_013151345.1 Gammaproteobacteria bacterium | reverse complement strand
AAACACGCTATCTTCAGCACCTTAGGCACCCTCGCTACGATTTGCCTACAGGACGTAGGCAAGGGGCGTGAGCAGGAGCGGAAGCTTCAACTGATTTATTTAGGTTTAATGAATACTTTCTGGGAGTGGAGATTTAAACAATGTTCTAATCTCGCAATTTTCGCAAAAAGTTTCTGCAAAAAAATCTCTGCAAAGTAAAACATCTACAGCGTACTATCGCCTGTAATATCTGGTTTAGCGATTGGAGCTTATATTTTTTGTTTGCCAGGCTCCACAAATGTTTGCAAACCTGCCTAGGTTGTATTATTCAGGCGCAACGGGATAATCGCACACAGCTTTGTAATTTTGTGAAGCTTATCCCCCGGTTAAAAGAAAATTAGCCCCACCTATAATATTATATAAAGGCGATAAGTTGAGGCCCATCACCAGCCTCCAGGCAGGCTTTTATGAATGATGATTTTCTTGTCTTCGATACTAAGGTAACCACCTTGTGTTAAATCATTCAGGATGCGTGTAACCATCTCGCGGGAAGTACCGGCCATATTGGCTATATTTTGATGGGTGAGTTTACGGGCAATGATTTTTTTATCATTTTGTACTTCTGCCATTTGTAACAATGTTTTAGCGATGCGGCTATAGCCATCTGTTAGTGCAATATCTTTTAGGTTTTCTGTTGTTAATCGCAAGCGCTTACATAATTCGGTGCTTAAACTTATAGCAATATCAGGATGTTTTAGCATGCACTGTATGAAATTGCTTTTTGAAATAGTAGCCAGTAGTGAATCTTCTAATGTTGTAATTGATGCGGAGCGGGGTGATTCATCCAGTAGAGACATTTCGCCGAAATAATCCCCTTTGCCTAGGCTTTTCAACATGAGTTCTTTGCCTTGTTCATCACTTATGAAGACTTTGGCACGTCCCGATATAATGATATATAACGAGTCACTGATATCACCTTCGTTTATAACAGTGGTGTTTTTAACGTAGGTTTTAATATGGGTGAGTTTCGATATATCATCTATCTCTTTTAAATTTGAAAACAGCGGTATATTAACTAATATATTTTCGAGCGAATTTATTTCAGACATATCAAATCCATTTAGATTATTGGTTTTATTGTTTTGGTAGTCCCGCAAGCTTTAAACATCTAAAATCTGCTGCTTGTTGCGACACTACACGTCCCATTCCATTGTGCAGATATTGAACTTGGGGCCCAGCGTTAATAGCTGGCCTGCAACCCATTTTGCCCTTTTAAATTTTCCACTTTTTATGTGCTGGTTTAGTACTACAATGAAAAATTATGCAACATATAAGAGTATCGTAAAGTAGTGGCTCACACTCCCTGCCAGGACAAACAAATGCCAAATACCGTGTGCATGACTCATCTTACCACCCAATGCATAAAAAACAATTCCTATGGTGTAGAACAAGCCTCCTGCTGCCAGCAAGGTCATTCCCATGTCAGTTAAATTATCCATCAATGGGTCAAGGGCTATTAACACCAGCCAACCCATGATGATGTAAATGATTACCGCTAAAATTCTCGGGCCTTTATTCGCATTTTTTTTAGGTATGACATCCAATACAATACCGACAGCTGCAAGCCCCCAGATTACGCCGAACAATGACCAACCCAACGTACCCCGCAAGGTAACCAACGTGAAAGGAGTGTAGGTTCCGGCGATGAGTAGATAGATAGCAATATGGTCTAGTTTTTGAAAAAACTGTTTCGCTCGTCCTCTTAAGCTGTGATAGAGGGTAGAAAATAAATACAGAACAAATAACGTGGCTCCATAGAGACTAAAACTAACAATTTTCCAAGGGTCGCCTTGCATGGAAGCAAGAACGACTAACACGACAGTACCCGCGAGAGCCGCTATTGCGCCAAGCAAGTGCGTTATACCGTTAAGCTTTTCTCCTTTATACATATACAACCCTGCTTTTACATATTCCTATTCTTACGTAGCTCTGTTTTTACATAGTTCTGTTTTTACATAGTTCTGTTTTTAACAAATAAAACATTATGCGACCTATTTGCAACTTAAGTTATTATCCCCAACTCAATGCCTACTTGCCTGAAGGCATTAATAGCTGTGTCCAAATGTTGCTTAGTATGTGCGGCAGAGACCTGTGTACGAATACGTGCCTGGTTTTCTGCAACAACCGGGTAGAAAAAACCGATAACATAGATGCCTTTTTCCAATAAGCGTTTTGCCATCTGCTGGGCTAACGGAGCATCGTAGAGCATGATGGGAACGATGGGGTGATCGCCATGTTTAATGTCAAAGCCAGCGGCTGTTATTTGTTCACGAAAATAGGTTGTATTAGCCCATAAGCGTTCACGCAGTTCGGCGTACCGGATTAACAGTTCGATGGCTTTGATTCCGGCGGCGGCCAGGGCAGGGGGGAGCGTATTGGAAAACAAATAGGGCCTTGATCGTTGTCGCAGTAAATCCACAATTTGTTGATTACTTGCGGTAAATCCGCCCGAGCCACCACCCAGTGCTTTGCCTAGTGTGGACGTATAGATGTCAATTTTATCCATCACGCCATGATATTCCGCTGAACCTTTACCGTTGGGGCCGACAAAACCAGTCGCATGGGAATCGTCCACCATCACCAGGGCGTCATATTGTTGTGCAAGCTGCGTAATTTGGTCCAGTTTGGCCATGTCGCCATCCATGCTGAATACGCCATCGGTCGCGATCAAACGCGTGCGGTATTGGCTTGCTTGTTTTAACTTTGTTTCCAGGTCGTTCATGTCGCTGTGTATATAGCGAAAACGCGCCGCTTTACATAAACGTATGCCATCGATAACGGATGCATGGTTCAACTGATCAGTGATGATTGCGTCTTCTTCGTGCAACAACGTTTCAAACAAACCCGTGTTAGCATCGAAACATGAGGTATACAGAATAGCGTCGTCGGTGTGCAGAAAGTTGGCAATTGATTGTTCGAGTTGTTTGTGCAGATCTTGTGTACCGCAAATAAATCGCACGGAGGCCATACCGAAACCGTGCGTTTTCAGGGCATCAATCGCTGCGTCAACCAACTCTGGATGGTTAGCGAGCCCCAGATAATTATTAGCGCAAAAATTAATAACATCGCCCGCCGCCTGTGTCGAAATTTCTACACCCTGCGGTGAGTTGATGATACGCTCGTGCTTATAAAGACCTTGTTGCTCGATCGTGTCTAGTTCCGATAGAAATCTACTTGAAGTGTTTACCATAATGCTTTCTCTGCTTGCTATTCATTAAGATTAATGATCATGCGTATTTGATCTTTTAATCCCACTCAAGAATAACCTTACCGCATTCCCCTGACTGGACGACGTGGAATGCGCTTTGATAGTTTTCAACCGGGAAGGTATGCGTTATAATTTTCGAAATATCCAGACCGCTGCGCAACAGTTGGGTCATTTTGTACCAGGTCTCAAACATTTCACGACCATAGACGCCTTTTAAATTGAGTCCCTTGAAAAGAACTTCATCCCAACTAATTTGTGTTGTTGGTGGCAGGAAGCCTAAAATGGCGATGTGTCCGCCATGGTACATATGGTTGATCATGTCGTTAAAGGCAGTTGGGTTGCCCGACATTTCCAGCCCTACGTCAAAACCGTTCGACATGTTTAACTCTTTAACAATACCATCTATAGATTCTTGGCTAACATCGACTGGGCGCGCTACACCCATGTTACCAGCCAGTTTCAAGCGGTACGCATTGATATCTGTGATAACCACGTGACGGGCTCCCACAAATCGGCAGACTGCGGCGGCCAATATACCAATCGGGCCGGCCCCGGTAATCAATACATCTTCTCCAATTAAATCAAAAGAAAGTGCTGTGTGTACCGCATTACCAAAAGGGTCCATAATGGCGGCGACTTCGGATGATATTTCTGGATGCACTTTCCATAAATTAGCTGCAGGCATGGCGAGATAATTCGCGAACGCACCGTCGCGACCACCACCAATACCGATGGCGTTATTACATAAGTGTCTTTTACCCGCCCGGCAGTTGCGGCAGATACCGCAATTAATGTGTCCTTCCGCCGTCACGCGATCACCCACATCGTAACCGTAAACACCTGCGCCAATGTCGACTATTTCACCAACAAATTCATGGCCAATGACGCGTGGCACCTGAATATTACGCTGTGCCCAATCATCCCAATTATATATATGCAAATCAGTGCCACAAATACCTGTTTTATGAATTTTTATCAAAACTTCATTGGTACCTGCGCTGGGGACAGGAACGGATTCCAGCCAGATTCCGGGTTCGGCGCGGCTTTTTACCAGAGCTTTCATATTCATGCGTGTGAGCCTGTCATATGTTGTTAAGAAATACTATATTTATAGTATAAGGATAAATCCAAGAGATGAAATATCCCGGATATTTAATTTATACCCTGATTTATTTCGAGATTATTGAAAATTTACGTCCGGTTCTCAGAATTTGGACTTGAAAATAGGAAATCAACTTTTGGATAATTGGTTTTCTTTTCTTCGTATTGTTCTATCCTTGATCAGCATTTTGTTGGTTCCTGTTGCGCATGCCTTTCCCGACCAAACATCAAAAGAAGCCCTTCAGATATTCACCCCTTACTTCCAAAGACTATACAAATATATATACCTATGCCGGGGCTTATTCGGGTACCGATGATAGAAAAGGTATTGACATTAAAAACATCAGCGTAGGCGCAAGTTATTACATGACGGATGGCTTGGGATTATACGCAGAATTAATGGTCCTAACCAGCCGTGGCAAGCTAAACGGGCTAGATGCAGATACCGAAGGCCTAGGTGGTTTTTTTGCTTTGCGCTGGCACTTCTTGCGTTCCAATAACTGGAGTGCTTTTTTTAATCACGGTATTGGCTGGGTGACATTCAATGATGACTTTCCTCCTGGAGGAACAACGTTAAATGCTTTATTACAGTATGGTTTCGGGATGACAGCGCGGGTAAACCAATCCATCAAACTTCAGTTCGGTGTCAGGGCGATTTATATTTCTAACGGCAGGGGCCTTGTTGATGATAACCCCAGCTATGACGGGCAAGGTGTTTATCTCGGGATTGAGAGGTAATTTTAAAACGCGAGTTTGTTATGAAAAAAATATTAATCTTGCTGTTTAGCCTGAGTATCTGCTTATATTACTCCACTATGGCTTTGGCAATGGGGGACTGGACGCTCAATCAAATGGAAATCGGAGGCGGGGACTCGGAGGATAAATATATCGGTGAAGTTAATTATACAAAATTTAAAGGTGCGGAACTGAAAGACTTTACGGCATATTGTATTCATCGAAAAGAAAATGGCTTGCTGGCCCTTGGTTACAGACGTACGGGTTTGGCTGCGTTTAAATCAGGTCACGCGATAATACAATACCAAAGTTATCAGGATGATTTTCTTACTGTCGTGACTACCGTAGGTTATGAAGATAAAAATATCGACGATAATTTCGCTTATGGTTCTCTCTACTTGCGCTTGTATCCATTGCATAATCTGATGTTCCAATCCGGTACCAGCGTCTATGACAGTTTTCAAGGGGATTTTGATAGTGGCACTGTGAATCTGGACTTGCACATCGAATGGCAACCTGAGAACAAGAAATTTTCTAATTTTTCAATTTTTTATGAAGAAAACCTTTTCGACAAGCAGACAATCGGTATTAGATACCGACTGGATGAAAGGACGCTTTTTGTGAAACATCGCTCGGGCGGTATATTGGGTTTCTGACCTGATGCTAAAAAACGCTGAATAACAATTCACGGTCAATTTTCGAAATGTCATTTGCACAGGCAGTTTATCCAGTGATTAATTGAATTAGTTTTGGAAAGAAGATGACCCAAGTCTTGTTTTTATTTTTAATCGTAACAATTAACGTCAGCAAAATAAGCGGTATTGCGTTAATCGAAAACATATCCACTGTAATATTTCTCACTTATATTTGCGTTAATCGGCAATGGCGACTTGCTTTCTGCGGCGTACTATTCTCTATATTAAGTTTCGCGCCTTATCTGATATCTATACCAATACTTTCTCAGATACCGGCTTTAGGCATGTTGTTAATGGTCGTCACGAGTTTAATCATTATTTATCCGTTTGAAACAGCACGGACTTGGACTTCATGGTTAAAAGTCGGGGAGATCAGACCCATAACCATGTGTCTATAGTCGGGCTTGGGATCATCTCATCACTAGTATTGATCACCTGGGCGAATTGGTCTGATAACCTTGGTATTGCCGTAAAAATGGCTGAATCAATTCAGTATTATCCGACCTTCATTGTTATAACATTACTTATACCTGCTTTTGCATTTCTTAATGCGTTGATAGAAGAGGTCGTCTATCGTGGCGTGTTACAACAGGCACTGTCAGATGTTTTCATGAATAATCATATTGTTGTATTGCTTCAGGCGAGTGCGTTTGCAAGCTTTCATTTTGCAGTCGGATTTCCTAATGGAATGTCCGGTTATGCGCTGACATTATTATACGGGGGTGCGCTGGGGTACATGAGAATATGGACTAACGGACTTGTGACACCCTTACTTTGCCATCTAATAGCTGACTTGACGATATTTTATTACGTGACAAATCTGGTAATTTAATTAGAAATCCATCAAAGTAATAATTCCAGATACAGTACAATTATTAACGATAATTAATCATGGTATTCATATTTTATGCTAGCCAAATCATCAATTATGGATAGGCAATTGATCTAAAGGGCTTAATACAGCCACACCAGGCCTGTTCAATACATGCGTGTAAATCATCGTTGTTGACACATCTGCATGACCCAAGAGTTCCTGCACTGTGCGGATGTCGTAACCTGCCTCAAGTAAATGAGTCGCGAAAGAATGCCGCAACGAATGGCAACTCACTCGTTTGTAGAGTCCCGCCGCCTTTGCTGCTTTTTTAATTTTCTTTTGTAATACAGATTCGTGTATATGATGTCGTCGGGTTTTATTAGAGCGTGGATCAACAGACAACTTCGACGCTGGAAATAAATACTGCCAACCTGTTTCTTTGGCGGCATTAGGAAGTTTTCGTGCTAGTGCACCGGGCAAAAACACTTCACCGAACCCCTCGGCCAGATCCTCTTGATGCAGCGCCTTGAGGTAATCAATTTGTTCGCACATAGCGTCAATCAAGCGTTTTGGTAGGGGAGCAACACGATCTTTATTACCTTTTGCGTTGCGTACAACAATTTGATAATAATTAAAATCAATGTCAAAAATCCGTAGCCGGATGCATTCCAGTAAGCGTAATCCACATCCATATAATAGATTAGCCATCAATTGGTAGGTAGATGAGATAATAAGCTCGCGACTTCAGACGTTGTAAGCACCACAGGCAAACGCCGTGGTTTTTTTGAATGAGAGAATTGACCGAAATCCCCAAGATCAACACTCAATACCTGCTTATAAAAAAACACCAACCCACAGAGTGCCTGACTCTGCGTACTAGCAGAAACATGTCGTTTCACCACAAGAAATTCCAGGTAGGTGTTAATCGAGAATCCATCAAGCTTACCTGGATCCTGCATTTTGTGAAATACAATATACCGAGCCAGCCAATTCACGTACGCCTGTTCTGTTCGAATGGAATATTGTTTACTCCTTATGTGAGTGATCAATCTGGAAAAATGTTCGGGAAACTGAGTGCTTGCCTTGGCGATAACACTGTCGTCAGAATTGCTATCTTTATGAAGCACTGTCCCTTCCGGTCGGCGCGACGCCACTGGTTTCTCGGAAGGAAGTGTTCCATACTCTCGCGCCACCGTCGCATGAGTGTGCGGCAAGTGCGTACTGGATTCAATCCAGTAACGCCATGAAAATTTAGCAGCCCATTGTGAACGAATGAGATCCACAAACAATATCCTGAGTGCATCCACCGCTTGTTTAAACTGCCAATCGGAAAGACGACTATTTCTTCCCAAACCGTTGAGGTATTTTTTCACATTCTCATCTGAATGCTGCGCCAGTGGCAAATCGGGATGGGCCTTAATATAATCCTCCGCTCGTTTGACATACCAGCGTATTGATCCCGGAGCAATTTTATAGAGCTTTGTTTTTTCTATATATTTTTCCCAAAACTGATCAGCC
>JAADIM010000041.1 GCA_013151345.1 Gammaproteobacteria bacterium | reverse complement strand
TTGCACTCTGTCAAAAAAAGGCAAAAGAAAAGCTCATAACGATAAGTTTAGATACCAAACTAAAACCATTGGGCATTGAGGTTCGGACCAAGCCAAGTCATTGAGACAGCAGAAAAATGCCCTAAAAAGACGAGAATATTTGGCTTTAATCGAGTCTTTCCATCCCCTAAAATGATGCTTGTAAGGATAAAAGCATTAAGTTATCAGTGTCCCCTGAAATCTGCATTACAGCCCGTGCTTGAAACCATTAAAGACCGTTACACGTGTTTAGGCTTCAGTACTGATATCTATGAAGAGGATATCATCGTCGCTGACGACACCGACTTTGCCAATGAAGCGAATATGTAATACCTGCGCGAGAATAAGATCATTGACTATATCCCCGGTAATCAATTTCGTAGCCGAGCCCCAAAGCTTGTCGATCAAAAAAAATATAGCCAATGTCTGGCAACGCATAAACAAAAAAGGAGGCCTCGGTCCTAGCTGCCAGCGAATTCACGTTTGATGCAGAAACTAAACGTTGTGTCTGCCCCGCAGGTGAAGCACTGTAGTTAGGAAAATAAGGTATCGATCAACGCGGAAATTAAAAATTATTTTTTGAAGGACGGCTGACAAAATGTCGCGATTGCCCACTTAAGCACAAGTGCATGCAAAGCCCAGCGTCAGCCAACACGCGAAAAGGGCTTGGTCGCTAAGTTTCGTTTATCATTGAAAGAAATAGGGTAGAAAACGTTACTGTTTTTTGATGGTTTATTCTGATACCCAATTTTCTAAAGAAAGGTCAGGGACTCTGTTAAATTCTCGAATATTATTTGTAACCAATACAGCATTCAAGCTTCGTGCATGAGAGGCAATTAAAAGATCATTATTATCTATTGGAGCATTTAGTAAAGCTCTAATAGAACCGTAGTGTCTTGCGGCATCTTCGTCCCAAGGATCGATGATGAGTCTTTGAGTGAAAAGGTCAAGCTGTTCCCAGCGAGCTTCTCTCCTGGAATTATCTCCATTTTCTTTATGACTAGAACCAAAACACCATGGTGGTCATAAATTATCGAGACCAACTCCCTACGTAAGGGGATACCGAGGACTTAAGGACTTAACGAATCGGAGAGAGTGATTTTTCTATATACTTTTTTTAAGTCATCGATACCCAATGCTCTTCTTCAAAGCTATTTTTTTCCCGCTATCTGTTTTATAACTTTTGATATGGTCGAGTAGGCATTCTCAATTGACCGAGCATGCCGTTGGTCACCAAATTCTTGGTATTCGATCCGTACTTCGTAATACTCATCTACTCCAAGGTATTTGCTGGCAGTACGAATATGTGGGCCTAAATGGTTCATTTCTTCTCTCACTCCTCCCACATCAAAGCCAAATTCACCACAAGCGCTTAGGAGTACCAGTGTCTTGCCCGACAGAGTTGGCTCCAGTGGAAAATCTCCACGATCTAAATCAAGGGTAAAGGTTTTGTTGACTCTGATTACTTGGTCAAACCATGCTTTTAGCGACGCAGGCATGCCATAGTTATACATCGGCGTTGATATTAAAATAATGTCTGATTCAGTTATCTCTTTAATTAACATGTCAGATAAGGTTAACAATGAATTTTGTTTATCTGTTCTTTTTTCTTCAAGGGTAAAAACGGCTGCAATCCATTCTTCTGAAATGAAGTTTGGCGGTGCGCTGCCAATATCGCGATGGATGAATTTATCTGTGGGGAATTTAGCATGCCATTGGTTTGTAAACTCTTTGGCTAAAGCTCTGGAAATAGAGTTATGTTTACGTGCACTTGAACTGACGTGGAGAAAAGTCGTCATAAAATCCTCATTATTAGAAAGAATAACTTCGCTGTGTGAAAACAATTATGCATTTAATCAGGTGCTTGACAAAAGCTAATATTTCAGCCATAAGTGAAAAATAATCATCTATGAGCTGAAAAATGTTTTCTCATCTACCTCAACTAAATAGCATCAGAGTATTTGAGGCTGCGGCAAGATTAAGCAGCTTTAAGGCCGCGGCAGAAGAATTAAATGTTACACCGACTGCTATTTCACATCAGATTCGTAACTTGGAGGAAAAGTTGGGAACGCTGTTATTTGAGCGAAAAACGCGAGCAATAGCGTTGACGCCGGAGGGTCTGCAACTTGCACAGGTCTCTTATCAAGCATTACAACAGATAGCATCTATCCTTGAGGATATATCTGGAATTCAAACCGTAGTGACTGTTGCTACAACTTCATCTTTTGCTGCCATGTGGTTAGTGCCAAGGCTAGCGCGTTTTCAAAAACGTCATCCTGAAATTCAAGTGGAGATAAAAACCGGAGAGCAACTCGATGATTTGCAGAAAGATCGACGTATCGATTTGGCTATACGGTACGGACAGAACGATGAGCAGAATGAAAATGCCATCAAATTAATCACCGAGTATTTTGGAGTGTATGCGACACGAAAATATCTCAAAGATTGTAAAAGTTTAAAAAATGCAACGCTCATAGAAACTCAGTGGCAAAATAAAAGGTTACCTCCAGTTACTTGGAAGCACTGGTTGCAGAAATATGGCGTAAACGCAGGCAGCCCACAAATTCGTTATTTTGATCAGGAGCATCATGTTATTCAGGCAGCATTGGCTGGGCAGGGGATAGCGCTTATTAGTTCGGTGTTAGTTCAAGCCGCGCTGCAACAAAGTTGGCTACAGCCATACAAAGATGATTGTTGTTTGCCTGGTCTTACATACTATTTATTACCCTCTCCTTTTAGCAAAGACCTGCGTAAAGTTGCCGTGTTTCAAGATTGGTTAGTCGAGGAGCTAGAAGAATATAGCTAAGAAAGCATTGATAGCCAGTTTCACTAACGGGTTGTCTGTTTCAGTTTGATACCTTAAGCTTTAACCCCTTTTCGTGCTCTGAATTTTTTCATTTGATTGCCACAAGTTTGCATGGAGCACCATCGCCGGTTTTTGGGGCGAGATTCGTCAACAAAGATGCCCCTGCAAGATGCATTTGCACACATCTTCACGTGGGCAGAGAGGGGGCCTGTTGCTAAATCGATTAAGTCACGGGAGATCATTGAAAGTACTGATCGAAGTTCTGTTGTTTTCCAAATGACGCTACGCCCATCTTCGGTGAGTTGTGGTACTGGTGGCGGCACCATCGCGATAGCGTTAATTTCCTTAAGGTCTTTTCCATCAAGCGGATGAGCAGTCGCCAGCGCTTCACCTGCGCGCTGAATTGCCTCCCTAACACGTTTAGTCATCACCAAGTCGTCCTCACAGAACTGTAGAGCGAAATCTGATATCCCTAATTCAATTAACCATCGCGCTAAATCTTCTGGCACATTAAGTCTTTCATAAGGTGTTTTGCCGCGATCTCCTAGGGTCGCCGGGAGTGTAAAACAGAGCCTTACATATTGAAATCTAAAGTCTTTTTTAGTTCGGCGTGTCTGCATATGCCTTCTCCTGTTAATAGAACCAGTTTAACTGGTTGATAATATTAATCCAATGAAATATACTAAGAACCGGTTATACAGGTTCTTATATGTTTTCATAAATACAATGCTGGAGCAAAAAATATGAGTCTTTTAGAGAACAAAATTGCGTTAATTACCGGTGCAGGTGCAGGAATTGGTCGCGTATCCGCACTGCTTTTTTCTCGAGAAGGTGCAAAAATCGCGCTCTTCAGCCGCACCAAAGAAGCGGTAGAGGAGACGGCCGACATGATTAGGGATAATGGCGGTGATGTTGTGGTAATCGTTGGTGATGTCACAAATACCGAAGATACTAAACGTGCAGTATCCACAGTCGTAGACACATTCGGACAACTCAACTGTACTTTTAATAATGCAGGTGTCGAGGGCCAGTTTGCACCTTTAGCAACACTTGATGAATCTGTTTATGAAAACACCCTTTCGATAAATCTCAAAGGTGTCTGGCTTTCAATGAAGTATCAAATCCCTGCATTACTTGAGAGCGGTGGTGGTGCAATCGTTAATATGTCGTCAAACATTTCAATTGTTGGTATGCCCGGTACCAGTCTTTATACCGCGAGTAAAGCAGGCGTTGATGGCCTCACTCGCTGTGGTGCGATGGACTATGCACGTCATAATATTCGTATTAACGCGGTGGCGCCTGGCAGTGTTGAGAATACTGCGATGACGTCACGTTTATGGACAGAAGAACAGCAGCAAGCTAACCGCGCTTGCAGCCCGACAGGTCGCTTATCTACTCCAGAAGATATCGCAGAAGCCGCAATATGGCTTTGCTCAGACAGGGCAAAGCATATTAATGGTCAGGTTTTAAATATAGACGGCGGTTTTATAACTCGCTAGGAGAAAAAAATGAACCCCATCACAATGATCGTCATCAACTGGGTTAAGCCTGGTTGCGAAGCTGAATATCGACGTTGTGTTGAACCTGTTCTTGATGCAATGCGCCACGAGATAACGTTTGTAAATACTATTCTACACCAAGACGCGGAAGATCCAACTCGCTTTATGCTTTATGAAACATGGGCTGATCACGATGATTTTTTTGTTAAACAAATGAAAAAATCATATCGTTCGGAATACGAGCGCATATTACCCAGTTTATTAAGGGTGCCACGTGAAATTAGCTTCTTTGAAGCATTGCGCGCAGACTTTAACTTTTACGCATAAATAGACGAGTTAGATTTCTTTTGTGTAGTTGCTTTGGATAATTAAACTACTTTCTAGTTGTTATATCGATAAAGTGGTTTCTCAAGTAGTTTTGTTTTTGTATAGGGTTTAGGCGTGACTGATAGTCTTTATTGCATAGTTAAAACTAACTAAATTACTGCTGATATATAAGGGTTTTCGCCAATTTAAATCGCGACCTCGTTCAGCTATATTAGTAAGAAGGAGGCATATTATGGCTAATTCAAATCCAATGGGTTGGTGCAAAGTGAATGACGAAAAAAAAGTGAGTTTAATTGAAAAACGTGATGAGTTGCGTGCGCGCCTTGCCGCTATTGATAAAGATTTACGACATAAGCTTGATGCGAATTCCAGCGAGCGTGCCATCGAACTTGAGAATGTTGAAGTCCTGGAGGGCATTGGCAAAGCGACGGAGAGTGAATTGAGGCGTATTGAAGATGAGTTGGCGAAGTTGTCGTAGAATTTTTGGGTATTAGATAGGGCTGTCTGGAAACTATCCTATTGCATAGCGCCGTTGAAATCGAAGCGCTGACCTATTATGGCTTCCTGGATTCAAATGGTTTACGCCATTCTTTTAGCGTTTTTGCACGTCTCTGAGTGTAGGCTTCGATATGCGCCTGAGTTACTCCTGTATCGGGGTCATATTTGCCCGACCATATTGCCAGTTCCAAAAGCACGGGAATTAAATCGAGTGCTTTATCGGTTGGTTCATAGATCCATCTTCTCTTGTTTTTCGTGTCCCTTCGTCGCGTAATCAGTTTTTGTTTTTCCATATCCTTCAGCCTGTCGGCTAGGATATTTGTCGAAATACCTTCGGCCATTTGCATAAATTCATCATAATACCGATGGTGTATGGCAATGATTTCACGAAGGATTAATATGGTCCATTTGTCGCCGAAAGAGGCCATAGAAAATGAAAAAGGGCAGCCCGTGTTTTTTTTATACATCATGGCTAATCTTAACACAATATTTTATTTTGCTCACGATTTGCAAGTAAAACTGATTGCTGGTTACCTATCAGGTCCGCTTAGTTAACTATTATATAATTGTATGTACCGACATGTTTTAGGTTTTTTGAATGTTACTTGCTTTTAACAAGTAAATAAATTATTCTGGGGCTCACGAATCATTACAGATATATAAAGGAGAAAAAAATGGAAAACATAGTCGTATGGTTTGATCTTCCCGTTAAAGATATTCAACACGCAATGAAATTCTACAAGGAGGTTCTAGATATCGAAATGCAAGAAATGGAGCAGGGTCCCACTAAAGTCGCTTTTTTTCCATTTGCTCCAGGCGTTGCGTCTGGCGCTTTAATTGAAGGACCGGAATCAAAACCAAGTGAAACAGGGGTAATGATTTACCTTAATGGCGGAAGTGATGTTTCAGTTCCATTGGGTCGTGTAAAAGCAGCAGGGGGAACCGTGGTGATGGAAAAAACAAGTATCGGTGAACATGGTTTTTCCGCACGTTTCAAGGATGTAGACGGAAACATTGTCGCCCTTCATAGTCCAAACTAAATTATAGAAAAATTTCGATGTATCACAAAAAAACATTTATCTCTGGGTATGGTGAGGAAGAGAATATGGCTCATGACGAAAAACTAAACCAGAGAATAAGAGAGATCCTTAACGTTAAAAAGGGTGTCAAGGAACAAAATATGTTTGGTGGACTTTGCTTTATGCACAACGGCAACATGTTGTGCGGAGCGGATCAAAAGCACGGGTTAATGGTGAGGGTGGGTCCTGAGCAGTACGAGGAAGTTATAAAACTCAAACATGCTAGAAAAATGGACCTAACAGGTGTTCCCATGAAAGGGTTAATTTTTGTAGATCCTGATGGTTACAAGACTAAAGCGGAACTTACTAAATGGATTGAAAGGGGAGTGAATTTTACTAACACTCTCCCCAAAAAAGTAAAAAAGAAATAAACAGAAACGTCAGAGTAGGAGGTTTCCCAGTTATCAGCTCGTTATCTGGGGCGTTGTCGATCCAGTTTCATTTGTTTGCGACGCTTGTTTATTTCTACTACTTCAGAACCGATATGAGTCTCCCTGCGCTGTTTAGATAGTTGCATTTGTTTTTCACGTTCCATGAATCTTTGGCGTTGATTTTCCGTTTTCTTGTTAAAACAATGTGGGCAGCTTACGCCGTGGATATAATGCTCGCTTTTTTTGTCTTCGTCAGAAATGGGTATTCTGCACGCATGGCACTGGTCATATTCGCCCTTTTGCAGGCTATGATTCACGCTGACACGGTTATCAAAGACAAAACATTCGCCTTGCCACAGAGATCTTTCTTGTGGTATTTCTTCAAGGTATTTTAAAATGCCGCCTTGTAAATGATAGACATTTTCGAAACCTAATTCTTTTAAATAGGCGGTGGATTTTTCACAACGTATCCCGCCAGTGCAAAACATGGCGACTTTTTTATGTTTCCCTGGGTCGATATCCTTTTTAATATAGTCGGGAAATTCGCGAAAGGTGTCTATTTTAGGGTCAATAGCATTTTTAAATGTACCTATGCTGGTCTCATATTCGTTGCGCGTGTCAATGAGCGTGACATCAGGGTCAGAAATAAGTGCATTCCAGTCCTGGGGTTTCACATAAGTGCCAACCACACGGTTTGGGTCGATGTTACTGATGCCCATAGTGACGATTTCTTTTTTCAATTTAACTCTGGCGCGATAGAATGGCATGCTATCGTCATAGGACAATTTATGTTTTAACGCTTCAAGGCGGTTATCAGCTTTTAACCACTTCAAAAGTGAATCGATGGCTGATTGGCTACCTGCGACTGTGCCGTTAATGCCTTCATGGGCAAGTAATAATGTGCCCTTAATGTCATTTTCCAACATGATATCAAGCAACGGCTGGCGTAATTCTTTGTAATTATCGAGAGTAACAAAGTGATAAAGTGCAGCAACAACAATACGTAGCATAACAAATTCCTATACTATTTCAGCGATATCTTAGAAGCAATTCTTAACAACAAGCTCTTGGCAAAAAATCATTGCAAAACAAGAGAAGCCAGATTTTACCCGGTTTGAAGCAAATTTTCTGCAAAAATTTACATATTTAGGGTTCTGTCACCAATTAAAATGAGTAGAATGAAGGTCAAAGTAAAACAGTCAGGAATAGGCTTGCAACTTTCTGTTTCTGGACAAGCAATTGCATGGTGAAGGAGTTTAAATGAAAGCAAATGAGATAAAAAAAGGGGTGGTAATCCAGATCGATAGCAATAATATTCTCATAAAAAAAGTTCAAGTTCAGACGTCTTCATCAAGAAGTGGTAGTACTTTGTATAAAGTAATGGGCCAGAATGTTGTTTCACGCCAGAAATTCGAACGCAGCTTTAAGGGAGATGAAGTCATAGAGACGGTCGATTTTTCCCGGCGATCTGTGCAATTGCTTTATCGGGATGCTGATGGTTGTACATTCATGGACGTGGAGTCCTATGAGCAGTACGTTGTACCTGACTCTGCAATTGAAGAAGAGTTATTGTATCTTACCGATGGTATAGAAGGTGTATCAGCGCTGATTGCCGACGGTAATTTGCTGGGTATCGAATTGCCCACTAGCTTGTTGTTGGATATCGTTGAATGTTCACCTGGTATGAAAGGCGCATCTGCGTCTGCTCGAACCAAGCCTGCTACGCTAAGCACCGGCCTGGTAGTACAGGTACCTGAGTATTTGTCGCCCGGTGAAAAAATAAAAATAAATACAGATACAGGTGAATTTATGTCGCGTGCTTAACCTGATGCTCCCTTGAAATAACAGGATTTAAACAGCAGAATTAATGCTGCTAAAAAATGTTATTAGAAGTAAGTGTAACGAATAGAGTGCCCGCTCATCTAAGTTTGAGGTAGAAAATTATAATACGAAAATTAATAAGGATTCGTTATGGATAGCAGCAAACCGATTAAAGCCTCAGACCTGTTCGTTAAAGCGCTGGAAAATGAAGGTGTCGAATATATTTTTGGTGTACCGGGGGAAGAAAATCTTGATCTGCTGGAATCGCTACGTACATCCAGTATTAAGTTAATTCTGACGCGGCATGAACAAGGCGCGGGTTTTATGGCAGCGACTTATGGTCGTCTTACCGGCAAGGCGGGCGTGTGTCTGGCCACGTTAGGACCCGGCGCGACGAATTTAGTGACACCCGCAGCGTATGCACAACTGGGCGCAATGCCAATGTTGATGATTACTGGTCAAAAGCCTATCAAAAAAAGCAAACAAGGGCGTTTTCAAATTGTAAACGTTGTCGACATGATGCGGCCTATTACCAAGTTTGCCAAACAGATTGTTAATGTCAATACGATTCCCGCGCTGGTGAGAGAGGCCTTCCGGTTGGCAGAAGAGGAGCGCCCGGGCGCGGTACACTTGGAGTTGCCCGAAGACATCGCAGCGGAGATGGGTGAATCGGACCATGTGTTCAATGTCAACCCGCCATGTCGACCGATAGCGAACGAGCACTCCATTAATGAAGCGTTGAAAATGATTCGTGGGGCGAAACACCCACTGTTGCTTATTGGCGCAGGTGCTAATCGAAAGCGTATCATTGCTGCGCTCAAAGCCTTCATAGAAAAAACGGGTATTCCCTTTTGCAATACCCAAATGGGTAAAGGTGCAGTGGGTGGCCATCATCGTTTATATCTCGGTACTGCAGCGTTATCCAGCGGTGATTATTTGCATTGTGCCATTGATCGCGCTGACTTAGTTATTAATGCGGGACACGACGTTGTAGAAAAGCCACCCTTTTTTATGCAGGTCGGTGGCAAACAGGTTATGCACGTTAACTTCAGTTCGGCAGAAGTGGATGAGGTTTATTTTCCGCAACTGGAATTGATTGGCGATATCGCTGCGACATTTGAACGCTTAACTGAAAAGATAGAACCGGTTGCTGAACATGATTTTAGTTACTTTATGCGTGTCCAGGAGAAAGTATCCGAACATATGAAAGAGGGTGTTGATGATCCACGTTTCCCGATGATTCCCCAACGGGTGGTGGCTGATGTGCGTAAAGTGATGCCGGATGATGGTATTGTTGCATTGGATAATGGTGTATATAAAATCTGGTTTGCGCGAAATTACCGTACCCCGGAACCGAATACTGTGCTGTTGGATAATGCGCTTGCAACCATGGGCGCTGGCTTGCCTTCTGCGATGATGGCGTCGATATTGAATCCTCAACGTCGTGTGATGGCCATTTGTGGGGACGGTGGTTTTATGATGAACAGCCAGGAGATGGAAACAGCCGTCAGGTTAAAATTAAATCTTGTTGTGTTGATATTGCGCGATGATGCATACGGCATGATTCGATGGAAGCAGGCCGATGCTGGCTTTGCTGATTGGGGACTGGAGTTTAATAATCCGGATTTTGTAACTTACGCGAAAAGTTATGGTGCGCATGGGCATCGAGTCAGTGCTGCTGAGGAATTTGTGCCATTGTTAGAACAATGTTACTCCGAAGGTGGCGTTCATTTGGTGGAAGCATCAGTGGATTATTCAGAAAATAAGCGTGTGTTGATCGATGAATTAGCGGAGCGTATATGTCTTGTTTAGCGTTGCGTAATTAAAAATGTATTAATTAAAAGGTGTTGTTGATGAGTACTAACAAAACTCTGCAAGTTCTTCAAGCGTACGATGGCGCATTAATAGAAGAAGTGGCATTGCAAAACTGGCAAGACACCAATGAGATGTTAAACAAAGCACAGGCGGTGTTTGCCAATAGAGATGAGTGGTTACCTGCTCATCGCCGAATGGAGGTGCTGCGTAAATTAGCGGAATTGATGCGGGAAAAGGCGGATGAGTTTTCTTTGCTCATTGCGCGTGAAGGCGGTAAACCGCTTGCCGATGCAAAAATTGAAGTGGCGCGTGCAATCAATGGTGTTGAGTTAGCACGCGAAGAGATTAGTCGACTCAAGGGTGAACAAATACCGATGGATCTTTCCGGCGCAGGCGCAGGGCGTTTGGCGTTTACGACGAAAGAACCGATTGGTGTTGTATTGGCTGTAAGTGCGTTTAATCATCCGTTGAATCTGATTGTACACCAGGTGGTGCCGGCCATCGCATGTGGCTGCCCGGTTATAGTAAAACCTGCGGCGAATACGCCATTAAGTTGCGTACGTTTTGTTGAGCTAGTTAACCGTGCGGGTTTGCCGGATGGTTGGTGTCAACATTGTGTTTGTGATCGGGATACTGCAACAAAATTGATCTCTGATTCGCGCGTGGCATTTTTAACATTTATCGGCTCTGCCAAAGTCGGATGGGAACTACGGCGAAAAATTTCACCGGGCACTCGTTGTGCGTTAGAGCACGGTGGGGTTGCGCCAGTGATTGTTGCTAAAGACGCTGATTTTGAAAAAGCGATTCCGTTAGTTGTGAAGGGCGCTTTTTACCATGCCGGGCAAGTATGTGTGTCAGTACAGCGTGTGTTTGTGGATAACACGATACTGAAACCATTTGTAGATTTATTAAAAGACAAGGTAGATAAGCTCAGCGTCGGAGACCCCACAAACATCGAAACGGAAGTAGGGCCGCTTATTACCCCAAAGGAAGTAGATAGAGTCGAGCGTTGGGTTACAGATGCAGTTACAGCAGGTGCTACTTTGGTCTCTGGCGGACAGCGCATTAGTGATTCCTGTTACCAACCAAGCATTTTGTTGGATCCACCAGTAGATGCAAATGTTTCGACACTGGAAATTTTTGGCCCGGTAGTTTGTGTTTACGGCTATGATGATATTGCACAAGCCATTAAGCAAGCAAATTCCTTGCCAGTCTCATTTCAGGCTGCGGTGTTTACTCAAGATATAGATCAGGCACTATATAGCGCGCAATTACTTAAGGCTGCCGCGGTTATGGTAAACGACCATACCGCTTTTCGGGTCGACTGGATGCCATTTGCGGGTTATGCAACGTCAGGATTGGGTGTCGGTGGAATACCCTATACCATGGATGAATTGATGCAGGATAAATTACTCGTAATCAATACAGCAAAGTAGCCTGGATGAAACGCAGTGTAATTCAGGTGAGGTGGCTGTCCCCTCATCCCTGGAGGTCGTACTTACGTATATCGATGTACGAATCCATCCAGGTTATTGTAAGAAATGGTACAAGTAACCCTCTTAAGGTTAGTTCATATCAAGCAAAAACCGGTCTGTGCGCTGAAGCGATAATACGATTTTATTGGCTTTTCCCAGAATGTATTTTTCATGCACCGAGCCGATAAAACGCGAGTCGGCACTGTTGTTACGGTTGTCACCCATCATGAAATAATGTTTTTCGGGTACTTTTATCGGGCCAAAATTACCACCGGCTGAGGCACGAGACGGCAGCAGCGTGATAGTGTGAGATGCCTGACCGTCAAACGCCTCATTTATTAGTACTGGGTTTTCTTTCGATAAATACCCGTTTTTTGATAAATCCCAATAGTCCGCAACCATGCTTTGATCGGCCATCGAATACCTGGAAGGTTGATTGTTTATATATAGTTGATTATTCCGTATTGCAATCTCATCGCCCGGTAGGCCGACGACGCGTTTGATTAAGCGTTTATCTTCTGCAGGTGAGTCGAACACAATAACCTCGCCACGTTTGGGTTTGTCCCAGCTAGCGAGTGAAACAAGTGTAAAGGGTATTTTGATATCATAGGCGAGTTTGTTAACGAAGACGCGATCACCTTCAATAATGGTCGGCTTCATAGAACCGGTTGGAATTTCGTACCAGTCCGCGAACACAGACCGGAATGCAAAGAACAAGAATATAAAGACAAATGTACCGCGCCATTCTTTCCAATAGTGGTTAATTTTCTGCACTGTATTTCCTATTGTTATTTAATAGTTAAAAATACGTCGAATCGTGACTTTACCGTATTGATTGAGTTATTTAATCGGATTTACTTTACGTTGTTTTATGCTGGGTTTGGATATAAATACAAAGGGTATCGCAAGGGGCCCGAACGAAAAACCCATCGCGCCCCAAAAAATCTTGTTGCTGCCCCGGCGGCTAGCAACGATATGACATATAATGCCGCTGATCGTCAAAATTGCTAGAATGAAGACATATGCCATAGGCACCTCGCTATTTTTTGTTGAATGTGTTGAATGTATCGTATTGATATTTATGCATAAATTGAAATAAGCAGGTTTCTTATTCTACGACATTTAATATGGGGGTTCGTTGTAAATTATTCAAGTAAAACAGAGCAAACTTCGACGGAATTCGGCGTTACTTCCGTTATTAAAGGTAATAAGAGCGTCAATATAGACGTGTTCAAATTAATTATCGAGGACAAGCGTCATGAGCACAGTATCTTTGGGAATGGTAAAACGTATTTTGGCCGTTTTTTTTATACAGATTTCTTTAACCGCAGTCGCCATCGCAGGACCGGGTCACGTTAGTGCAAACTTTGGTGTAAACTTTGGTGTAAATAAGGGCGGTAAGTTTATGGCCTTTTTTGATTCTAATAGTGACAAAATAGTTACGATGGACGAATTGAAAGACGCTTCAAAAAAGCGTTTTACAAAAATGGATGCTGATGGCGACAATATAGTGAGTGCAGATGAGTTCAAAATTTATGTTGGCAAGCGCAGACAGGAACGACGACAAAAAGGATTTCAGATGGCCGACAGTGACAGCGATGGTCAAGTTTCAAAGGAGGAATATATAAACCATAAAAAACAAAAAGCTGAACGCCGATTTCAACAAATGGACGCGAACAGTGATGGATTAGTTAGTCGTGAAGAGTTTTCAGCTGTTACGCCTTGGCGTTATGATGGGCGTCACGATGGACGTCATGTTGGTAAGTCAGGCGTTGGCAAACCAGGTCGCCATGGTGGCGGAGCGCGATTTTTTTCCAGACTTGATGGTAATGGAGATGGTTATGTGACACGAGACGAAAGTGTGATTGCGTGGTCAAACTGGTTCAAACGCATTGATGCTAATAGCGACCAAGTTGTTATAGAAGAGGAAGTGCAGCAATATCGCAACAATAAACGTATTCCTTAATTAGCATTAATGATAACTAATGATGCAGTTAGCAAAAAATGCACAAACATCGGCCCAGTTTATTAAAATGAATCCATGGGCAGACAAAGATGATTTTCAGCTAATGGAATCTATAACTGAGGGAAACAAAGCGGCGATGGGCGAATTTGTTGCGCGCCATATTAACCGCATGAAAAGTTTTGCATTGCGTTATATTGGTCGCGCCAGTGATGCGGAGGATATCGTACAGGAAGCATTTTTTAAGATGTGGTGTAAAGCGCCTCAATGGCAAGCCAGAGATTTACCACCCACTAATTGGTTATATCGTATTACTTATAATTTATGTATTGATGATATTCGTAAACGAAAACTAGAAGTTGCCATTGATGACGATATCGACTTTATTGACTCTGCGCTACCCGAAAATAATTTAATCGAGAGAAAAAAGAAGGAATTGTTATCTATGGCGCTGAATAAACTACCGGAGCGACAACATACCGCCATTTTGTTATGTCATTATCAGGGGCAGTCGAATCGGGATGCGGCTGCGATTATGGATATCAGTGTAGATGCATTAGAGTCATTACTTTCTAGAGGACGTCGTAAATTAAAGGAGCGGTTATTGGCAGTGCGGGGAATGCTTTTATGATAACTAGTATGAGCACAATCATGGGTACTAAAAATTATGAGCGCTAATAATTCAAAATCAGTCAGTATCGAACGTATGTTTAAATTGATTGAATGTTACGGTGCTAATGCAGAAGCCTGGCCGGCAGAAGAAAGAGTTTCAGCAATGGCACTGCTTCAAGGTTCCGCTGAGTTACAACAACGCTTGGGGGAAGCCACTGAGTGTGATGATTTTCTCAATTTGGGTAACATCGAATTTGCGTACCAGGCACGTGGTGATGCTGGTGATGTTCAAAAAATAATTGAGCGGCTGCCTGAACAACTTGCCGGGGAACTTCCTGCGAAATTTTCTATGCAGGGAGGTCAGCGCAACAAAAAATATGCGATGCCGAAAGTTGTTAAGATATCTAATAATACACGTTGGTTTGATGGTTTATGGAATAATACTCGTTTGATGGCGGCGGGTGTTGCGGTTATGGTGGTGGTTGTTTTTATGTTTCAGTCGACGTTACCCATTAATTCTGAAATAGATACTGAATTAGTACAACACGAGCTTGATCAATGGATTTGGGAAGAAGTCATCGATGTAAGTCAAAACGATAATGAAGAGGAATTAACGTTCATGGCGTTTGTTGAGCTGGAATAAACACTTGGAATAGGCGTTGAGTATCTCATTTAGTCTGGTTGTTATAAGCTGGCTTGAACACATTTTAATATTCCATAATCATAATTCGCTTCCAACGCCTCGAAAACAGGTTTCAAACGTTTCTCATCGCCGTCGCCATACATTTCCAACGCATTAACAATTTCACTGTATTGTTCGTTATCCAGGGGTAAAACATTGCAAGGATCTAACAGTCCTGCTTCAATGGCATCTGCTAAGTGCGTGTACACTGTTGATCCACTGATGCCACGTTCTTGTGCGATGGTATTGATATCTTTTTGTTGCGATATCAAAAATAATGTTTCGTTAACAGTGTCACTTAGCTGGTTGTTTAAAAAAGCGGGTAGCGGCGGCGCAGCAATAATGATATCTAGAAAAGACCGACCAAATTTTTCGAGTTTTTGTTCGCCAACACCGGATATATAGCGAAGCTCTTCTTGGTTGGCCGGACGACGGCGTGCCATTTCCTGGAGTGTGCTGTCGTGGAAAATAATATACGGTGGAACACTCAATTGTTGGGCAAGTGCAAGACGATGTTCGCGCAGTGCCTCAAATAAGGATGCATCAATGCTGCGTAACGTTGATTTTTCTTTGCTTTTCCCGGAACTCATTTTTTCTTTTTGCTGGTATCGAAGTTGTAATGTGATTTCATCCCTTAATAGTGGGCGTGCTTGTTCAGTGAGTCTAAGTGCGCCATGTCCTTCGATATCAATATTCAAATAATTTAATGCGATCAGTTGCCGGAATACGCTGCGCCATGCAGTGCCAGTTAGTTCTTTACCTATACCGTAGGTGCTGATTTTGTCATGCCCGTTTTGCACTATTCGTTCATTCTCTTTGCCGGTCAGTACATCTATAACGTAATTTACACCAAATCGCTGGCCAGTCCGATGAACACAAGATAACGCTTTTCGTGATGCTTCGGTTGCATCCCAGGTTTTAGGCGGCACGATACAGATATCACAATTGCCACACGGTTCTTTCAGAATGTCATCAAAATAAGCGAGGATTGTTTGACGTCGACAAGTGGTTTGTTCACATAAGCCCAGCATTGCTTCGAGTTTATGATGTGAGATACGTTTGAATCGTTCGCTAGCATCGGTTTCCTGTGTCATTTGTCTTAGCGAAATGACGTCTTGAAGGCCGTAGGCCATCCATGCGTCAGCGGGCGTGCCGTCACGTCCAGCTCGACCGGTTTCCTGGTAATAGGCTTCAATGCTTTTTGGTAAGCTAAGGTGTGCAACAAATCGTACATCTGGTTTGTCAATGCCCATTCCAAAGGCGATGGTGGCAACAATGATGACGCCATCTTCGCGCAAGAATTGTTGCTGATGTTGCTGGCGTGTTTCTGCCGGCAAACCGGCATGATAGGGAAGTGCCTTACGTCCTTTTGCAGACAGCCATTCTGCCGTTGCCTCCACTTTTTTTCTGGATAGACAATAAACGATACCAGCGTCGTCTGCATGCGACTGCTCTATGAATTGCCAAAGCCGCTCACGACTGTTTTGTCCTTCACTGATTGTGTAACAAATATTGGGGCGATCGAAGCTGTTTATAAATATTTTCGCATCATGCAGATTCAATTGTTCGAGAATTTCACCGCGCGTACGTTGGTCCGCGGTGGCAGTCAGTGCAATACGCGGTACGCTTGGAAAACGTTCGTGCAATATTCGGAGTTGTTGATATTCTTTGCGGAAGTCATGTCCCCATTGGGAAACACAATGCGCTTCATCGATAGCAAATAGCGCAATGTTGGATTGGCCGAGTAAATGCAACATGCGATTGGTTAACAGGCGTTCGGGTGAAATATACAGTAAATCGTATTCGCCTCTGACTAATCGCTGCTCGATTTGTTGTTGCTTGGCACTATCGAGCGTGGAATTAAGATAAGCCGCGTGGATATCTAATTGATTAAGCGCATCGACCTGATCTTGCATTAACGCAATTAATGGTGAGACGACGATACCGACGCCATCACGAATCATAGCGGGGATCTGGTAACACAAGGATTTTCCACCGCCGGTTGGCATCAAAACTATCGCATCCTGGCCATCCAGTAAGGTTTGGATAATGTCAGACTGATGATGACGGAATTCCTTATATCCGAACGTTTTGTTTAGTATTTGTTGGGCGCTTAACGTCATTGGGCATGGAATTTTTTGATTTAGCTGTTAAAAATGTAGTTTACTGTAAAGTCAGGATTAATAGGAATGCTAATTTTAGCATTTCATAACTTACAACTCAGCTACACCTTACGCGACAACTTAAAAAATGAGTTTGTAGGTTCTGTGGTTAATTTGATTGAAGTGTATGTATAAATATTGTCCTTTCCCACTCGCTCCCCTCAATCTACAAAAGCCATTAATTTATCGAAATAAGGAAAAGACGAGAAAAATTAGGCAATTTGTCGATTTTTGAAGTATACTCATTCAGTGTTTTATTTATTGCATGATATTCAGCACGTTTCAGAAGTTCCTTATTAGTACTCTCCTGTCTGTGTGCCAAGTATGATTTGCATTTTTAAACGGTTAAATTTATTGATATTTTTGAGGTATTACTACATGGCTACAGGCACAGTTAAATGGTTTAACGAATCTAAAGGTTTTGGTTTTATTTCTCCTTCCGATGGTAGCGCAGATGTGTTCGTTCACTTTTCTGCGATTGTTTCAGATGGTTTTCGTACGTTGCCAGAAGGCGCTACGGTTAATTATGAAGTAGAAAATGGTCCTAAAGGTCCACAAGCAACACAAGTAACGACTGCTTAAAAATTTGTTTTATTTCAGACGTTTAGTCTGACTTTATGTAGTTTTTGTGTATAAAAACCCCGCAGATGATTGCGGGGTTTTTATTAAAAAAATTCGTCTTTCGTGGTTTTATACACTTACAACCTGGGATTTGTATTTTGAAGAAAATATTTGTTGGAAGTTTACCTACTGATGCGACTGAAGCTTCTGTTCAGGCCTTGTTTTCGGAATTTGGTACGGTACGTTCTATTAATTTGGTCATGGATGTTTTTTCAGGTAAGTGCAAAGGTTTCGGTTTTATCGAAATGGAAGGGCACGAGGCCAGAGCGGCTATTGCTGGGCTTGATGGTAAAATGCATGGCGAAAGAAGTTTGAAAGTTAAATTCGAAGAAGTGCGAATCAAAGGTAAGGGTGGAAGACGTCGTTAGCCTCCTTCTGCCTCTAATCAATCGCTAATAAATAAATCACGAATAAATGATACAGTCTGATTGAACCTCCAAGAATACTTAATATTTTAGTTTTTAGGTTTTAATGGCTCAAAAAGATACTCTAGGCCATTTATCTTTATTTCATGGACGATTCGCATCATTTCTCCGAGCTTCCCTTCCGGGAAGCCTTTATTAGCAAACCACACAACATAAGGTTCTGGCAAATCGATCAATAACCTGTTTGTGTATTTACCAAACGGCATTCGATATTGTGCTAATTGTAATAATTGTTCCTGGTCGGAAAGCGATGGGGAGCTTTTTTGCTTGTCGCGCATAAAGGTAATTTAACTAGAAAAATTCCAGGCTAGTGAAGCAGCTGATCATGCACTGACTCTTCGGGCGGTAATATACGTTCTTGTACGAGGCGCCATTTATTATCGCTTTCTTTTTCAAGCAAAACTTCTATGCCTTGAGCATTAATTTCACCATTGCTGCCTTCAACAGTTTCATGTGTTTTAAACATAATCCGCACATCTTTTGATACGATGAGTTTTAAACCGTCGTAACGCACATTTTTTAATAAATTGTTCTCAAATTCATGTTTGCATTGTGTAGACCATTGCTCGTAGCCAATGCTTTCAAAGCCAGGTACGCCGAGTAAGTTGACTTTTTGAGAGATTAATTCCATGTGAGCCTGGTGGTCTTTTGCATTTGCCGTTGCGGCAGCATCATGCAGCCATTGCAACGCAATTTCTTCTGACATAATAACTCCTTAATAAAGTGATAGGCAGTTAGTATCTGCCACCTGTTTTGTTTATATAGTTCGATAATTGTTGGCTTTCCACATTCATACGCATCAGGTTACTGTGAGTGAGGCGGAACAATGAGCGCATCACTTTATAAACGATCTTGGGGTGTTCATCTAACAACGATTCAAATGCTTCGGGTTCCATAGTGTAAACTACAGCATTTCCTTTAGCACGCAAGGTTGCTTTTCGCGGTGCACGATCGATAAAGGCGCGGGTACCCGCACATTCCCCCGTTTTCATTGTATAAACAACGTGTTCATTTTCATCAACATTGCTTATAACATCTAAGCGGCCTTCAATAAGCACAAACAATGTACTTACAGCATCTGCTTCGTGAACCAAAAGTTCGCCATCCTGTAAGTGACGAACGCCCATAATGGTAATTAATACATCGCAGTCGTTTTTCTCCAGCTCTTGTCCGAGCGAGGAATCAAACAGGGGCTCGCATTTGGGAGTTTCACTCATCTTGATTATCCTGTTGTAATTAAATGTAAAAATAAAGATATATTGTCATATTACATGATAATGACAGCAAGGACCCTCTGACTAATTCATCATTGCAGGGGGCATTTGTGTATTTCTTTGTATTTTACAGGGTCTTTTTACAGTAATATGTATAATTTAACGCCCATTCAGATTCGGGTTACCTTATTCTTTGTAGGCAACTCGAGAATAGAGTTTAGCATAAAATAAGTTGTCCATTTTGTTCACTCTTTTGTTCAAGAAGGGGGTTAGTAAATAGAGGTAAGAAACAATAAAATGTTAAAATGTATGCGATTTTCAGTTATTTTGATTAGTGTCTTTTCCCTTGAGGCGTTTAGTGTAGGCATGGAACAAAACCAGTTTTCAGCTTGTCCAGATAAGCCAAATTGTGTCTCTTCAATGAGTAGCGATTCTGTATCTCGGATTGAACCGTTTCGTTATACGGGCGACTCCCATAGTGCGAAGCAATTATTAATAGAAATCATTAAAAACCTGCCCAGAACAAAGATAGTTAAGCAAGACGGAGACTATTTACATATAACGTTTACTTCAATGATATTTCGATTTGTTGATGACGTGACATTCTTGTTTGTCGATAACGAGAAATTGATTCACGTAAAGTCGGCTTCTCGCGTAGGGCGTTCAGATTTTGGTGTAAACCGTAAACGTGTCGAAATGTTGCGAAAAGTGTTTAACAGTAAAATGGCTGGGAACCAAAAAAATGAAATGGTTAGATAAAATTCCGTTAGTTGTTATTTTGGTGGTTGCATTGTTTCTTGCACTTGCTCCTTTTTCACCGGAACCGCATTTATGGCAAAAATTAAAAATGCTTTTTGCAGGAACATTAATCAAGCCGTTAGATGTGTTTGATTTAATTTGGCATGGCGCACCGCTTATCATTCTTGTGTTAAAGTTGATGCGCCTTTCGAAGTTAAAACAGGGTATAGGCTAACATTTGGGTTACATTATGTTTCGTTGGTCGATATTTTTTTGGCTATCACTATTTCTTTTATTATTTACTCCTTTAGTTGGTGCTTCACTGGTTGAAAAAATTGAGGCAATTCTAGCGTCGGATAAACCACCAACCGGAGTGGTCTTCGATTTTGTGAAGCCGGTGCCTGGTGTCGTTGCTGTTGCTGTCGCGCAGTATCGAAAAGAAGGCTATACTTATATTTTAGTGGAAAAACCGAAAAATTAACCTTAGCTGCTTGCAAAAAAGGAATAAAAATTGTTTCGATTAATGTTTTTGGTTAGTTTTTTTGCATTCGACGCACATGCAAGCGTACTAAAAGGTGTGGACGACGAAACAAAATTGTCTTTTTGGGAGTGGCGCAGCGATGCGGTTTCGATTCGTTTGGTTCAACGCTTACCAGATCAGTCTCGTGCTTATTTTATGGCGCGAAAATTCACCTCGGAACATGCAGAAATGATCGCACAAAGCTGTGTATTTCAGTCTGTTTTTAAAAATACCGCGCCACCAAATAAAAATTATGTTGTTAAATATGATTTATCCGAATGGCGCGTGACATATAAAAACAAAGAGCACGGGCTAAAGATAAAAGAAAAATGGTTGAATGAATGGCAAGAAAAAAATGTTCCAATGGCTGCTCAAATTGCGTTTGAGTGGTCTTTGCTTCCGACCATCCAGCGTTATCACCAGGGTGATTATAATTGGGGAATGACGATGTACGCATTACCCCCTGGTGCGCGTTTTGACTTGCATCTGGTGTGGTATGAAAATGGTATACAAGCGCAAGTCGATATTATGGATATGCAATGTGGACCAGATATTCGCCTTGAACCAGTTAGTGACTTTTGATTTAGTTGAAGACTCTTGAATAAGCTGAAGGCGCGCTTGGTCCAGCTGAAGGCTTTTATCCAGCTGAAGGCTTTTATCCAGCTGAAGGCTTTTATCTAGCTGAAGGCTTTTATCTAGCTGAAGGCTCTTATCTAGCTGAAGGCTCTTGATCCATTAAATGAGTTAAAATAATGCAGAATAGATTGCGATATAAAAAGCTTTTCTTTTTTACAGGTTTGTTGCTATGGGTATGTGTTGCAAATTCGGCTCAAAAACAGTCTTTGCATGAGATGACTGATAAAAAATTGGCACCGGACTTCGTATTAAAAGATATTGATGGCAATGAACATCGCCTGTCAAATTATCGTGGGAAAGTAGTGCTTGTAAATTTTTGGGCGACGTGGTGCCCTCCATGTCGAGACGAAATGCCTTCAATGGATCGCGCATATAAAAAATTTAAAAAGGCAGGTATGGTTATTTTGGCAATTGATATTGGAGAAGACGAGGATGATATTTTTAAATTTACCGCAGATTATCCGGTTAGTTTCCCGTTGTTGATGGACAAAGACTCGAGCGTTATCCGCCAATGGGCAGTAACAGCGCTTCCTACAACGTATATTGTCGACCCAGCAGGGCGCTTGTTCTACCGGGCAGTGGGTGGTCGAGAGTGGGATGATGATGCACTGATAGCACAACTTATGTCATTACAAAAAAAATAGCATGACAATAATTGAACCAATCACTTTGTCGCAACAGCAGCATGTAATGGATGTAACAACACAGTATATTCAACGTGCTAACAAGATATATAGAAGGTCATTTGAAGTGATACCGGTTTGCTTTGATTTAAAGGGGCGGGCAGCAGGTATGTACCGCGTTAAAAAACGTGAGCGTGTTATTCGTTATAATCCGTATATATTTGCCAAGTACTTTGATGATAATGTTGCTGAGACCGTTCCACATGAGGTAGCCCATTACATTACTGAGAAATTATACGGCGTAGGGCGTGTGCGACCGCACGGTTTTGAGTGGGGTGAAATTATGGGTGCCTTCGGGGTCAGTTCAAAACGAGTTAGTCATCGATATGATATGAAGGGGATCCCGGTTAGAGTGCATCAACGCTTTGCCTATCGATGTGGATGTACAGCACATAATGTGACGAGTCGCCGGCATAAGCAAATGCAAAACGGTATAGCGACGTTTTTATGTCGTCGTTGTGGTGAAGCAATTACGCCTGCCCTGGCAACGTTTTGATATCTGAAATTGATGTCTATTGTGTATAAGGCCGTGTTTTTACAGAGTGTGCTTATGAGAGGGCGTTCTTAAGTAAAAAATGAATAAAAAAAACCCCGTAGCCGATACGGGGTTTTTTTTTACAGCAAGCCTGTTACAGCGAGTAATTCACTATAGCTATTAAAAATAGCTATATAAATTAGTGCGAATTATTTATGCTGGTATTACTTTGGTAGCCTGTGGTCCTTTTGGCCCTTTCTCCATATCAAAATTAACTTCTTGACCTTCCGCTAGCGTTTTGAATCCACCACCATCAATTACGGAGAAGTGGACAAACACATCTGGACTGCCATCCGAAGGTGCAATAAACCCGAATCCTTTAGATTCGTTAAACCATTTAACGGTACCTGTAGCCATGTAAAACCCCTATATTTGTAAATAAAATATGTATTCATTGCATGTCTTAGAAGGTGGTGAGCAGGAGATACCAAAAGGAGCTTCTGTGAATACCTGAAAGTACGTGCAACTAGTAACTTTAATGATCGAACATGAATTATCGAATATGAGCAGCGCGAATATTTCACCCCACATAATCCAATAACACTATATAGTATACACCATATTTGAAAAAAGTAAGGTTAGGCAAATATCTCTACGCGAAAAAATTAAACACACATTTGAGATGTATCTATTGTTGTGATTTGATGCTTTAAATTGACAAAAGCTTGAAATTTTAATTTCTCAAAGATATTAGCTAAGATGTGCTAAGCGATTCTTTAAGCAATTTTAATTTATTTTAAGAATAACTATTAAAAAATTCTAATGTACTAATGAATTGTGAATAACTATGAATGAATAACTGTGTATGAATGATATTGCGGCGGTGTGCCCCTGCGGGTCAGCGAAAGAATACCAAATTTGTTGTGGACCCTATATTAATAAATCAATTTCTATGCCACTTGTGCCGCAGACGGCAGAAAAACTAATGCGCTCACGTTACACCGCTTATGTGATACATAACGAAAAATATTTATCTGAATCATGGCACCACACTACCCGCCCTATAAATATATCTGCGGGTCAGGAGCCGGTAAAATGGGTTGATTTGACTATCATCAATACCATAGATGGAAAACCGGGCGATAGTGAAGGTGTCGTTGAATTTATCGCTCGCTATAAAGCGAACGGTAAAATGATGAAATTACACGAAATCAGCTGTTTTATTAAAGAGAACGGACGTTGGTTTTACCTGGATGCTGCTCACTAACAGACCGCTTTATTTCCATATTGTTTGATCTATCTGCACTGTCTGATCATCATTTGCAAACCAGCACAGGCCATCCTGAATTGAAACTTGTAGTTGCATATTACGTTGCGCCAATTTTGCAAGTATTTGTACGCTGTCATCGGGAATATTAATAACACTTAAATTATCAAAACGATCAAGTTTGTTTTTTATTTGCTCCCACCATAAAACAGCACTGCGCTGTTGATAGGTGTAAATAAATACGTGTTTGGCACGACCGCAGGCTTTGCGAATGCGTTTTTCATCGGGTTGACCGAGATCTATCCAGACTTGAATTTCACCGTTTAAACTTATTTGCCATAGATCCGGCTCATCATTTGTACTAAGCCCTTTGGTGAAAACAAGATCATCTGATGCATGTAATCCGAAGGCTAATAGCCGTACCATCATACGTTGTTCAGTTTCCGACGGGTGGCGAGCAATGGTGAGTGTATGGTTCTGGTAGTAGTTGCGATCCATATCAGTGATTTGTAGCTCGGCTTTGAAAATTGTTGATTTAAGGGCCATATTAATCCGTTATTTTCTTTCGTAAATCTTTCCGGTTGCCGTGACGGGTTTTGCTATCAAGACGCTTCTTCTGTGAGTTACGCGTTGGTTTGGTTGCTTTACGTTTTTTAGGGGTAACAGTGATACCTCTGATTAATTCAGCAAGACGATTTAGCGCCTCTTCTTTGTTTTTTTCCTGACTGCGCGACTGTTGGGCTTTGATTATAATAACCCCGTCTTTGCTGAGTCGTTGATCTTGTAATGCCAATAGGCGTTGCTTGTAAATCTCTGGCAGGGACGAAGCCAGTATGTTGAAACGCAAGTGTATCGCGGTTGAAACTTTGTTGACGTTTTGTCCGCCGGCACCTTGAGCGCGTATCGCACTGATTTCTATCTCATTTTCAGGAATGCTGAGCTGCTGGGAGATTTTTAACATGTGTGGTCTCTTTGCTATAGCCGTTACGGTACGTAGCGTAGTATGCATCCTGTTTACTACTAATAAAGCTCAGTGACAACTTGCTTATGTAAGTTCTATGTTGCAACAAGTATCCGGATGGCATCAAGGCGAAGGTTTGCTGAATCGAGCACCTGATTTAATGCAACCCACTGCGCTTCAAAGAATTGGATTTCTTCATCGCGTACATTTGGATTGACCTGACGCAGTGCTTTGAGACGATTGATTTCTTTTTGCAGTGTTTGTTTTGTTTGTTTGTGGGCGGACTCAAGAATCTCTGGCGCTTGCTTATGAGCCATTTTTTCGCTGCTAGCGACTAATTGTCTAACCTCCTGCGCATGCATACGTATAATCTTGTTTGCAGTTTCCGCATTGATTCTCGAACGGGTCTCACTGATAAATTCATGTGAAAGCGCGGACTCATGATCGTTATTCTGTTGATCCACTACAATGCGTATTGTAGTCGGTGGTAAGTAACGGTTGCTTTGCAACTTTTCACTTGATGCAGATTCCAGAACATATAGGCACTCTACCAGCATTGTGCCAGGTTTTACGCCGCTATATTTTATGGCAGTAACAGCAGTATTACCGCGTTCGTTGCTCAATATCATGTCTAGCGTACCGTTGACCAGCGGGTGTTCCCAGGTCATGAAGTGCATGTCTTCAAAGGTAAGGGCGGCAGTTCGGTCATAGGTGAGCGTCATGCCGTCTTCCGGTAGTCCGGGAAAACTATTTGCTTGCATATGATGGCCCGGACGAATAATGATACTGTTATTAATACCTTCATCGATATCAATACCATAACAATCAAAGACCGCGTCCAAATATTCGGGTAACTCAGTGTTAGCATCAGCTAATAAAGCGCGTCCTTTAATTTCATTGGCAATCTGTGTGCGGCAGGAGTTGTATTCCAGCAGCCGGTCTCTTCCGCGATGTAGCGCTTCGTTTAATTCATGATGGTATTTCTTTGTGTAGCTTATCAACTCATCTGTGCAGGTTTTAGTATTGTTGAGAGTGCCAACATCGTGTAGCGCATCGATCAGTCTTTGTTTTACTTCTACAAAAACGTTATGTCCGGCGGGGCAGGTGTGCTCAAACGCATTCAACCCGTCGTGATACCAATGTAGCATGACAGCTTGCGCGCTGTTTTCCAAATAAGGTACGTGTATCTTTACGGTTTCAGTTTGCCCTATACGATCAAGGCGACCAATGCGTTGTTCCAGTAAATCAGGATTAAGCGGCAGGTCGAACAATATTAAATGGTGCGCAAATTGAAAATTGCGGCCTTCACTGCCAATCTCAGAGCAAATTAGCATTTGGCTACCATCTTCGTGGTCTGCAAAATACGCTGCCGCGCGGTCGCGTTCAACGATACTCATGCCCTCATGAAATACCGCTGCGTGTGTACCCGTTCTGCTGCGCAGGGCGTCAGCGAGATCTAGAACAGTACCCGCATCAGCGGTGATCACCAGCACCTTGTTTGGTCTTAGTTGTTTTAATTGGTCACTGAGCCAATCAACCCTGGGATCAATTTGGGTCCAGTATTCTTGTTGTATTTTTTGCGTGTGTTGCGCTTGTTTTGCTGATTGTTCAGTCGATTGATGCAATAGCTCAGGGCATAACAATAGCTGCGTATCGGTTACATCCGTGGGGTCAATGTAATCGGCGGGCAAGGGCAATGCATAGCTGGTCATTTTTCTGTCGGGAAAGCCTTTTACCGCCGCGCGTGTATTGCGGAATAAGACTCGACCTGTTCCATGTCTATCAAGTAGGTGTTCAATTAAGTCGTTTTTTGCAGCGGCGATTTCCTTTTTATCAGCTTCTACGTTTTGATCTTTGTCAGATCCAGGTTTTGGCTTTGGTCTAGATAAGGTTTCGAGCAACCGTTGATTATCCCCTTCCTCAATGGTGCTTAACAGGGTGGCATAAGCTTTTTTAGACAGAGGTTGGTCGCCTAGCAATTCCTCCATCGCCTGGGCGATGGGCTCATAGGACGCTTCTTCTTTAACAAAGGTATCGAGATCTGGAAAACGGTCAGGATCAAGCAGACGCAAACGGGCAAAGTGACTCGCCTGACCGAGTTGTTCCGGTGTGGCGGTAAGTAACAGCACCCCTTTGGTTTCTGCCGCCAGCAGATCAATCAATTCGTATTCCAGGCTGGCTTGCGCTGGCGCCCATTCAAGATGGTGGGCCTCATCGACAACCAACAAATCCCAATTACCCGTATAGGCCTGTTTAAAACGTTCGGGTTGCTTGCTTAAAAATTCCAGGTTACAGAGCACCAATTGCTCTGTGTAAAATGGGTTTTCCTGGTCGGTGCTTTCTTCGATCGCCTGACAACGTTCTTCATCAAAAATGCTAAAATGCAAATTAAAACGTCGTAACATTTCCACTAGCCATTGATGCACCAGGGTTTCGGGTACGATAATCAGCACCCGATGGGCGCGTTCAGTTAATAATTGATGATGCAGGATCAAGCCTGCCTCGATGGTTTTTCCCAGCCCTACCTCGTCAGCCAATAAAACACGAGGTGCGTAGCGGTTTGCCACTTCATGAGCGATATACAATTGATGTGGTATCAGACTGGTACGCACACCTGTTAGACCGCGTAAATCAGAATGCGCCAGTGCGTTTACCTTGAGGCGGGTTTGATAACGCAGTTCGAACCATTTATCCTTGTCGATCTGTCCACTAAATAGACGGTCGGTAGGGCGGTTTAATTGTATTAAGTTATCGAGTTGGCCTTCCGGTAATTCCGCTTTTTCACCATTATCTTTTGTACCATAATAGGTTAGCAGGCCGTCTTGTTCGTCAATAGATTCAATTCTTAACGACCAACCATCACAACTGCTGACCTTGTCGCCACATACGAAGTTGACTCGTGTTAACGGTGCAGACTGTTTGGCGTAGGTGCGTGTTTCGCCAGTGGCGAGAAACAGAACAGTGACTGTGCGATGTTCAACCGTCAACACGGTGCCTAGACCCATTTGCAGTTCGGTATTGCTAATCCAACGCTGGCCGGGGGTGTAATCGTGCACTGTCTATCCTCTACATCTGAAAAATAATAAAGGGGGCGAATAGTAGTTGATTTGCTGCGAAAAATCTTGCTTCGCTCGATATCTTTCCCTTATTTATACAAGGATTTTTGCTAAATCCCTCATTAATAGAGTGACCATGGCTTATTTGTGGTCAATTTGCTATGTCTACTGTTAAGGGGGTCGAAATTGTGGTAAAAATGCGGATTAACCAAAGGAGAGTGTCATGAACGTAGTAAAATTAATCATTGCTTTTAGCCTGTTTCTATTCTTATCAACACAAGCGTTTGCTGGTGATGCGGTAGCTAAATCAGTCGAGGCGGTGTTCAAAGAAAAGACCCAATTAGTGGGCAAGGAAGTAATAATCAGCGGCAAAGTAGTGAAAGTGAATAACGGTATTATGAAAAGGAACTTTCTACATATACAAGACGGCACAGGTAGCACAGACACAAATAACTTAATCATCACTAGCAGTGAGACCGCCAAAGTGGGTGACCAAGTTGTTGTGACAGGTACAGTTGCACTCGATACCGATTTTGGATTTGGCTATAAATATCCGTTATTAGTAGAAAAATCATCTATTAAAGCTAAGTGAATTTTAGCGAAAATCTGTAGCACGAGGAGGATGTGTTGGAAAAACGAATAGCGGAGCTAGAAAGTCGCATCGCCTTTCAGGACAACACCATCGAAGAACTTAATGCTGTGGTCACGCAACAGCAACGCCAGATTGATCAAATGGAAAAAAGCCTAAGTGTTTTAAAAGACCATTTGAAAAATCTGGTATCTTCCAATATTGCTTCCGAGGACGAGGAAACTCCACCGCCACATTATTAATATAAACCACGGACGCCTACAGTCATAGTCATATAGGCGACCGTGGTTAAACTGCTTATTTATTATTCCGCTTATGCTGCTAAAACACTTGCTGCTAAAACATTTGTTAAGAAAGCTGCGCTATTAAATAAAACCTACTGACATAAAACCTATGCTATTAAAACAATGCGACTGAAACAAGGTTATGAAAACAGAAGAATACTTCATTAAGTCTGAACCTTATTACGAGCCTATTGGTGATGAGGTTGAGGTATTTGAAGCAGCGTACAAACAAAATTTACCGATTCTGTTAAAGGGGCCGACGGGTTGTGGTAAGTCCCGTTTTATGGAGCACATGGCTTGGCGATTAAAGCGCGCGCTTATTACCGTATCATGCCACGATGATCTCACCGCATCCGATTTGGTAGGGCGTTTCCTTATCAAGGGCGGAGAAACTGTTTGGGTCGATGGCCCACTGGCACGTGCAGTACGCAATGGTGCTATTTGTTATCTTGATGAAATCGTCGAAGCACGTAAGGATACCACCGTTGTAATCCATCCTTTAGCTGATGATCGTCGCGTATTACCGATCGAAAAATTAGGTGAACTTTTGCAAGCCACCGCCGATTTTTGTTTAGCGATATCCTACAACCCCGGTTACCAAAGTGTGCTCAAAGATTTAAAACAAAGTACCCGTCAGCGATTCGTTGCATTAGAATTTGATTACCCCAGCGCTGATCTCGAAGCCAATATCGTAGTCAAAGAAACAGGCATTGCACACAAAGAGGCAGTAAAGTTAGTGAAGTTTGCTGGCATGACACGCAACCTAAAGGGCAACGGTCTGGAAGAAGGCGCCAGTACCCGGTTATTAGTACATGCCGCAAAATTAATGAGTGACGGCATCACCCCTGTCACTGCATGTCGATCAGCGATAACCCAAGCGTTGACCGATGACGATGAAATGCTGGCCGCAATAAATGAATTATCTTCATCCCTATTTTAAAAAATCAAAATCAAAAAAATCACTCCTTGTATTTGTAGGTTGGGGTGGCTCGCGAGTTCCAACGCAAACCCCAGCGCGGAACCCATGTCAGCATTTCATGTTTCAACCCAATCTCCGAACTTTAACTCTCTAGCTAAACGATGTCTAACTAAACCATGCCCCCTCGCTCCCCCCTAAACGTAAAACAAATAGAAGCCCGTCTTGATGAGTATCTCGATGTAGAATTTTCATTCATAAAAACCAACCCCGCCGCAGTTCAACTCTCAAAAATAGAGCGCAGCGATCAGAACTTTATTCTCATCTGGGTAAAACGCCTGGCAATCACTAATGTCCAGTTAGCCTATCAGTTTATTAACCAAACCATAAACGCATTACCTAAACTGGATAAAAATATTATTGAAGACTGGGCGTTGCACGCGTCGGACGTATATGATCAGGTCGGTCTACACCCTGCGTTAATAATAATTCAAAACGTCTCTGTATTTATACAACTTGGTTATGAAAAAGCACACGGTTCTTTGCTCACGGATATAAAAAATGTGTTATTACATTTTTCTCATGGGTTATCCGGCCGTGAGCTAAAGCTGGAAGAAGCACCAACGGCGTATACAGATACTGAAACAATATTTCTGCCGCCAGTTATGGCGCGAATGAAAGAGCCTGAGGAAAATTTTCGTATATACAAAATAACGTTAGCCTATCTGTGGGCGCAAACACGTTACGGTACTTTTCGTGTGCGACTATCGGAGGTTATACAACAACAAAAACAACCCAAAAGCTTTTTAAAATTATTTCATGCGCTGGAAACACGACGCCTAGAGGCATGCATACATCGAGAATTACCTGGTTTATATCGAGATTTACAAACCCTTAAAAAAAAATTAGCGCAAGATAGCCAGGACGCACAATGGAAAAAACTCGCGAGCCAATTGAGTACATCTTCGAGTACTGTACAAGATGTTTTACGATTAACAACACAGAATATTGGAAAGCTTGTTATACCCGAGCCGTTTTTTTATCAAGGTGAAATTCAGCCAGAAAGTGTCGATACATGTATGGATCTACGTAGGCTGAAAGAAAAAGCAAAATTGCGCACAGTTTTGCGCAATATCTCAGAGGATGTGAATATGAGCGCGTCCGAAGTTGATGCAGAGGAACCGCAAGAAGAAAGCCAGGAAGAAACGGAGTCTGATGTGGCTGCAATATCAAGCACCTTCAAAGCAAAACCACCCGAGTCGATAGAGTCAGATGAGCTGCATATTGATATCACCATGGACGACAAACCCGTCGCCTTACCAGAAGAGGCCAAAGGTTTAATCGGTTCGATCATACAAGACCTGGGCGAAATACCGGATGATTACCTGGTGCCCGCCGGATCAGGTGAATATGATGCGAGCCTGTTACAAGCTCAAGAGCTCGATCCAGATGAAGTATGGAAGGGCACCTACCACGAAGAAGGTGCCTATTTATATCAGGAATGGGATTTTCGCCGCCAGCATTACCGTAAGAACTGGTGTGCCGTACGAGAAAAAACCGTAACACCTGTGTTTGATGATTTTATACAAAAGACATTGTATAAATACGGCGGCCTGATTAAACGCTTGCGTAAAACATTTGAAGCCATGCGCGATGAAAATAGATTGTTGAAACGCCAAGTCGATGGTGACGGTGTAGATATAGATGCACTCGTCGAAGCGTTGGCTGATACACATGACGGCAGCGAAATGTCAGAGCGCTTGTTTACCCGGTCACACCGAACGGAACGTAATATCGCAGTGTGTTTTATGGTGGATATGAGCGGTTCGACCAAAGGCTGGGTGAACGAAGCCGAACGTGAATCGTTGGTATTATTAGCCGAAGCGTTAGAGTCGTTGGGCGACCGTTATGCGATTTATGGGTTTTCAGGCATGGCAAGAAAACGCTGCGAGATTTATAAAATCAAAGAATTCAATGAGTCCTACAACGATCAAGTTAAAGGCAGAATAGCGGGCATTGAACCCAAGGATTACACCCGCATGGGATTTGCCATTCGCCACCTGACTAGCGTATTAAATCAAATTGACGTAAAAACGCGAATACTCATCACTCTCTCCGACGGCAAGCCAGATGATTACGATACCTACCGCGGAGAATACGGAATTGAAGACACGCGAAGGGCGCTCATAGAGGCACGTCACAACGGTATACACCCCTACTGCATCACCATCGACGAAACAGCAAAAGCGTATTTACCACATATGTATGGCCCCGCTGGATTCACTGTTATCGATGAAGTTAGTAAATTACCGTTGAAAGTATCTGACATCTACCGCCGCTTGACCACGTAAATTATTATGTTGGAGTAAGGCACGAAGAACCCTGTGTTGCGACT
>JAADIM010000043.1 GCA_013151345.1 Gammaproteobacteria bacterium | reverse complement strand
GAAACTGCACATGCACTACTGAATGCTTACCACCTTGATAAAAACCGCAGTTGGAAAAAATACTTTGGGCAACCCGATTTAACTTACCCTGATTCCTATTTACCCAAACCCTACAGCAAGCGTTATGTACATAATCTCCCACACTGGTACGCACAAAGCCACCCACATGAAGATTGGGCAGAAACATTTTCAGTCTGGTTGAAACCGAATTCCAACTGGAAAAAATTTTATCAAGGCTAGCCTGCATTAAATAAACTTGAATATGTTGATTCATTAATGCAGGAAATAAAAAGTAAAACACCAAAACTTCGAAATAAACGCATTACATCTCCCACAGAAATAATTCGCACTGATAATAGTGCCCGTCACTGACGAGGTTTTGCCAATTCGTGACACAGTCGAACAATGGAAACCGCACATTGCGTTTAACTTATTAGAGGCTTTTGCTGACAACGGCGCCTGGGGTTATTATGTGGTAAGTTATTTGCAAATGCTCAAAGTACCTTGCACTGGTTGCAATCCACGCGGCATGTTGTTATCCAGAGATAAAGCATTATCAAAGAAAATTCTACATTTTCATCGAATAAAGGTCCCCGAATTCAGAGCTTTCTATATAGGCAAGCAGATTAAACCCAAAAAAATAAAATACCTTCCCTACCCGATGATTGTAAAATCACTCACAGAACAAGGTTCTATTGCGATTGCACAAGCCTCTTTTGTTAATAACGAAAAAGAACTTCGCGAACGTGTTGCGCAAGTTCACGAGATGACCGGAGAGCATGCAATCGCAGAACAATACATAGACGGCAGAGAGTTATATGTAACTGTGGTTGGCAACACACGCCTGCAAGTATTACCTATTCGAGAATTAGTATTTGACAAAGTTGAAGAAAATCAGCCACGTATCGCGACCTATCAGGTAAAATGGAATGAACAATACCGCAAACGCTGGGGAAACGAATATCAATTTGCACGCAATTTGCCAAATGGTACTACTGAGCACATCGAACGATTAGCTAAACGCATTTATCGTTCGCTCGACCTAAGCAGTTATGCACGTATAGATTTGCGATTGGCAAACGATGGAAAAATATATGTTCTTGAGGCAAATCCCAATGCAGGTATCGCCAGGGATGAAGATGTCATATTTTCTGCAAAAAAAGCCGGCATGTCCTATGAAAAATTTATTCAGAAAATCCTAATGTTGGGCCTAAACGCAAATTAGGGCGCTTGTAACCTAAAGGTTAGTCGCCGATTAAAATCTGAAATTCAGATCGGTTTACTCAAAACAATAAAGGAACAATTAGTCGACAGATTTTATCTGTTCGCATGGTACATTAATATATTCAGGCTTTTCCTGTAATTGTTTACCCTGCAGCTTAAGTGCAGTAAGTTCGCCGCCCCATACACATCCGGTGTCAGTAGGAAAAATACCTGGTTCTGAAACAGCACTTGATCTTAACGTTGACCAGTGGCCAAAAATAATTTTCATTTCTTTACTTAAACGATTTGAAACTTCGAACCAAGGCAAGCAGTCTTTCGCTTGAGATCCCGGTTGCCCTTTTTCGTTTAGTGATAACTTGCCGCTCGCATCACAATATCGCAAACGAGAAAAACAATTAACGATAAAACGTTTTCGCCCCCAACCAGTCAAGTCCGTAGACCATAAATTCGGCTTGTTACCATACATGTGTTTGAAAAACTCTTGATAGTCAGCGCTGCGCAGTATCGTTTCGACTTCTTGAGCACATGATTGTGCCTCGATCAGCCCCCATTGCGGTGGTAATCCAGCGTGAACCAGAGTAAAACCTGATAACTTGTCATGGTAAATTAAAGGCTGGAACCGTAACCAGTCCAGCAACTCTTCGCGATCAGGCGCAGATAATATCTCTTCTAAAGTATCAGATGGTTTATTCTTCGCACACCCCGCAGCAACCGCCAATAAATGTAAATCATGATTTCCAAGAACAACCACCGCCCCGGCACCAAGCGATTTAACAAATCGTAATACCGCGAGCGAGCCGGGACCTCGATTTACCAAATCACCGGCAAACCACAGTATATCTTCTGAATTGTTATAACTTATTTTTTCTAATAATAATTGAAGTTCAGCATAACAGCCTTGAACATCACCAATGGCGTACACAGCCATCATCCCTCCATAATCTTGTATAGGCACTAATTACTAAGCAACTACTATATGTTTATTATTAAACCACTATTTTAATATTATTTCACTATAAGGAAGCAGTGGTTTATTTCAATGTGAAAATCTGTTAGTTATAGACGCATGCTAGGCGTATACAAAAACACACAAAACCTGACTATTGGCAAATGGCTAACGACGAGCACATTGTTTTTCTTTAGTTGCATCATATCATTGACGTGCATGATGATGCTGGCAAACGTAGGACTTGTAAATAATGTACATTTTCCGGTTTTAAATTCGTTACCACTATTTACAACAATGTTCGAACAGAATGCCTGGGAAACCGTTTACATTTTCTCTAATAAATCCCTGATATCAATTGGTCAATTCGACGACAGAAGCGGCTTGTATTTGTGGACCCTGGAATTAGACGTTAATACCTTGCTCACTTATGCACTTGTCTGCGGTGTCGGTACCTGGTTATTTCGTCATGCAGCGACTACCCCGCGATATGCCAGTGGTTCCATCTACAAATGGTCCATCGCCGGGTTTTTAATCCTGATTTTTTCCCGCACCTATGTCACCGTTTTGGGCCACTGTGCAGGGCCTACCTGGGTGGGCTATGTTGCGCTATTTGGTCTGGGTGCAGAACAATTGGAAATTATTAGTACATGGCAATGGTTCATTGCCGCCCTCGGAGTGACTCTAATATTAATTGCTGTCAGAAAAACAATTTCAAGCAGCAGTTCAAATATTTTTTAAGGATTTCTGACTACGTTACGTACCTGATTATTTTGCAAATGGACTTGCTACTAATGGTGTCGCTACTGAAGTTGCTAATTAAATAGCTAGCGAGAATGTCACTGGCCCATCATTTGTAAGTGTTACTTCCATATCCGCGCCAAATTGACCTGCTGACACGCTGCCATAACTGCCCATTGCCTGTGCGACAAAATAATTAAACAAACGCTCCGCGTCTATAGGTGAAGCCGCAGAGGAGAAACTAGGGCGTAAACCTTTTCGCGTATCCGCCGCCAGGGTAAATTGAGGCACTAGCAATAACTCTCCTTTTAGATCTTTCAATGATAAATTCATTTTGTCATCGGCATCTGAAAAAACCCGGTAATTTAACACTCTCTGTAGCAATCGGGCTGCCTGTTCTTCGTTATCATTTTTTTCTACGCCGAGAAAAACAAGCAATCCTTGCTTTATCTCGGCGATCGTTTTAGCTTCCACAACAATATTCGCAGAAATAACACGCTGCAACAACGCGATCACCTTAGCATCATGCTCATCTTTTGTGTGGCGCGAACCAGAGCATCAACGATACCCGGTTCAGAAGCAGAATGGCCTGCATTGGATATAATATCTAACTCCGATCCCTGCCAGGCTTTATTCAGTACCCAAGCACTCTCTATCGGGCAGACTACATCGTATCGCCCGTGTATGATAAAACCAGGAATACCATCGAGCACAGGTGCATCTTGCAGGATCTGATTTGTTTTCAAAAAACTGTCATTTACGAAATAATGACACTCTATTCTCGCAAGGCTCAATGCAGTGTGAGTATTACAAAAATGATCAATAACCGATTTACTTTGCTGCAAAGTCGCACAACGCCCTTCCCAGATTGACCAGGCCTTAGCAGCTTGCATGCGTACTAGCTCGTTGTTGTCGGTTAAGCGTCTATGATAAGCATGCAACAAATCGTTACGTTCATTTTCAGATATAGGTTTTAGAAAGTCTTGCCAATAATCCGGAAAAATACGACTAGCGCCCTCTTGATAAAACCAGTGTATTTCTTTTTCGCGACATAAAAAAATACCACGAAGAACTAACCCTAATACCCGATCCGGGTGTGTTTCAGCGTAAACAAGACTAAGCGTCGAACCCCATGAACCACCAAATAACATCCATTTTTTTATACTGAAGTATTCCCGAACTTTTTCCATATCTGCAACGAGTGCCTGAGTGGTATTGTCTTCTAGCGATGCGTGCGGGGTAGATTTACCACAACCCCGTTGATCAAACAGGATAATTCGATAAACTTCGGGATCAAAGAACTGACGATGATACGGTTCACAACCAGCACCGGGACCACCGTGGACGAACAGGACCGGTATCCCGTCAGTATTTCCACACTCTTCCACATACAAAGTATGTACGTCGCTGACTTCTAATTTATGGACACTATTCGGCTTGAGAGCTGGGTAGAGTTTGTACATGGGTATAGTTTCGTTTTTTACATTAACTAATTAACTATCAGGAAAATTATCAGTTATCCCTAACAATTTCACCCCGAAAACCTATCGCGGCAGCAATGCCTGCTAAAAATAAACCCAGAATTAGTAATACTGGGCCCGCAGGCGCAATAACCGATAGCCAATACTGCTCAAATACGACCATTAAGTAAAGAACGCCAGAATGCAAAACAGTGCCTAATATAAAAAGCCAACTAATCACTTGCTTAAATATTGTGGAAACGGCTATAAAACAAAGTGCAATACCAACGACAATATTAAGTAAGGCCTCAAGATTACCATGCGCATGTGGCCCGGCTTTCACCATGTTTTTCGGGGCTTCGGCATTATAAAGCTTGTTTAAACTTAGCAGACCACCCGTATTCGTTTTTGCAATATCTTCTGCTAGCAACGGTTCCAGCTCTTTTTCAAACCCATCAGATTCAAGCTGTTGGATTTCGCCAACAATAGTTTGTTTTTCTAAAACAGCCTTCTCAATATCAGGAACCATATTTAAGACCATCAAGGGTCCCAGCGAAGCAGTGAGCACGAGATACAAAAACCCAAACACGACATTCTTTTTACCTATCATGAAAAGCCCTCTCTTTTATAATGCAATACATTTACTGGAAATTAACTTTAACAGCCCTTAATAAATACTGTGTCTGCTAAAACAGCATCCTAAGCGTTTACCACTCGTGCTGATCGTTTTCTTTCATTTTCTTTCAATTGCTTTTTCCTGATTCTGATAAAACCGGGTGTAACTTCGACCAATTCATCTTCTTCAATGAATTCCAATGCCTGCTCAAGAGACATTCTTATCGGTGGCGTCAGCAACAGGTTTTCGTCAGTACCGGCCGCCCGAATATTGGTTAATTGTTTCGCCTTGAGCGGGTTAACTACTAGATCATTGTTGCGAGAATGAATGCCAATAACACTTCCTTCATACACTTCGTCTCCATGACCAACAAAAAGCCGCCCACGTTCCTGCAAATTAAAAAGAGCGTAAGACAAACACTTACCCATTCCATTTGAAATTAACACGCCATTGACTCTTTTTGCCAGACCACCAGTCTTAACAGGGCCATAATGATCAAACACTTTATACATCAAACCGGTACCGGAAGTCGCTGTCATAAATTCGGTACGAAGACCGATGAGCCCACGTGCGGGTATTATGTAGTCGATACGCACCCGGCCTTTGCCATCCGGTATCATATTTTGCAAACTACCGCCACGCTCACCCAATTTCTCCATCACGGTGCCTTGGTGTTGCTCTTCTACATCAACAGTCAGTTGTTCATAAGGTTCATGCCGTTCACCATCCACCTCTTTTACAATAACTTCAGGACGTGATACACCAAGCTCAAAACCTTCGCGACGCATAGTTTCGATCAATACAGACAAGTGTAGTTCACCACGACCAGAAACTTTAAATTTATCCGGGTCTTCAGTGCCTTCAACTCGTAACGCAACATTATGTATTAATTCCTGATCCAGGCGTTCGCGAATTTGCCGCGAGGTGAGGTACTTTCCATCACGACCGCAAAAAGGGGATTTATTTACCTGAAACGTCATAGTAACTGTAGGCTCATCAACCGCTACCGGAGGTAACGCCTCTACCTGGCTAGGATCACACAGAGTTTCCGATATTTTTAGCTTATCAATTCCGGTAACTGCAACTATATCTCCCGCAAATACTTCTGCTACTTCGCTTCTTTCCAGACCCATAAAACCGAGTAACTGCAATATACGCCCCGTTCTTTTGTTGCCGTCCCTATCGACTACCGCAACTGATAAATTCGTTTTCGCTCTGCCGCGGCTTATTTTGCCTATACCGATCACGCCAACATACGTGCTGTAGTCCAGTGAAACGATTTGCATTTGAAATGGCCCATCCCGATCGACATCAGGCGGACTCACTTTATCAATGATGGTTTGAAATAAGGGATTCATATCCTTAGCGCTATCCACGTCATCCATATCCAGGCAAGCAAACCCTTGTAACGCAGAAGCATATACTATTGGAAAATCGAGTTGCTCATCTGTCGCGCCAAGCCGGTCAAACAAATCAAATGTTTGATCAACCACCCAGTGAGGTCTGGCACTAGGACGATCCACTTTGTTAATGACAACGATAGGTTTGAGCCCTAGTTCAAATGCTTTTTGGGTAACAAAACGCGTTTGTGGCATGGGTCCATCGACTGCATCTACAAGCAATAGTACACAATCGACCATCGACAATATTCGCTCCACCTCGCCACCAAAGTCTGCGTGGCCAGGGGTATCAACAATATTTATACGATAGCCATTCCATTCAACCGCCGTGTTTTTGGAGGTGATGGTAATGCCCCGCTCTTTCTCCTGGTCATTAGAATCCATCATACGTTCGACACCCACCTGATCGCGTGCTTCTATCGTACCGGACTGACGTAATAATTGATCTACCAGCGTGGTTTTACCATGATCAACGTGCGCAATAATGGCGACATTTCTTAATTTCTCTATCACTTTTTATTTACCTAACAAATCAATGAAATTTCTGAATAATAATAATGCTTTAACCTAAATAAGTCAGTTGAAGCTACCGCTCACACCCCTCGCCTACTTCCCTGTAGGCGAATCGTCGCGAGGGTGTCTAAGGTGCTGAAGATTCAACTGATTTATTTAGGTTTAACACAAACTAAAAAAAGCCGCCGCCTATTATATTATTAATAGGCGGCGGCTTTAATACTTTCTCTAAAACCAAAAGCTAAAGTAAAAAGCTAAAAACTAAGTATTAATACTAATAAAGCACTAAACTAAGAATTAAAATTTACAATGGTTTAAGTTCCAGCTCTTTTTTAGTGGCTTTAACAAAACCATAACTAACGTAGATATCTTGTGCGGCATCGGTTGCCAAATACTTGAGGAACCGAGCCGCATTGTCCTGGTTTCGGCCAGCTTTAAGTACACCAATAGCATAACCCACTTTGTCCTGTTTGTTGTAAGGAGCAGGAATGGAAACACCGTCAATTTCGCGTCCTTCTTTCTTGGCATGTACAACTTCAGTCGTCCAAACAATACCCACATCCGCTTTTCCTTCTTCAATTCGTTGTGGTGTCTCGCGGTGATGACGGACCGTAAACCAGGTTTTACCTTCTATCGCCCAGCAACCCTTACACATTTTTTCAGCAGTTACTTTCTTGTGAATACCCAAGTCTTTCAACATTTCAGAACCATAAAACTTGAAAATACCTTCCGTTAGTGGATTTGGATGGGATTGTACCAGATCATCACGGCCCAAGTCTTTCGGTCCTTTAATACCTTTTGGATTACCCTTTTTTACCATCAATTCGAGTTTATTATGGGTATAGATAATGTATTTATCCATCTTACCTTTTCCTTTCAACTTCTTGAGATGCTTCAGGTTTACGCTGGCATAAATATCAGGTTCCATCGAGGTTTTTTGCCCATCTATTGAGCCCTGCTTTAATAATTGCCCTTTCAATATTTGTCCAGGTGGAATTGTTTCAACATAGACAGTTTTAATACCCTTGTTTTTTTTCTGGAAATCTTTAATCAATTCTTCCATGACCATAAATTGATTTCCCGCGAGATACATAACAAGATCTGACGTGTAAGAATCGCCAATTTTGCCCAGATCAACTTTTCCATCTGTATGGAAAGTTCGGTAGTCATTACTGTGACCCGCGTCTTTTTCTTTAGCAAATAATGGGTTAACTAACACTAAGGGTACAAATGCCAACGCCACGAGCATTGTTAAAAGACGATATTTAGTTATTTTCATTGTTAACTTCCTCCTCGTTCCTCTCAAAAATATTTAATAATCAGGTAACTAAGTACGATTAGCTGATACGACTTTAGTTTTTCTATTATTTTTACAAGTAAATTGTAATAAAAGTGAATTTTTTGGCGTCCTAACTTCTACTGCCGATAGATCCGTTCTCTCCCTGTGAATAACTAAAACTATCATGCATTTATAATTTAAAATCAAACTAAAATATAGTTATTGGCCGATAAACTTACTTTGTGTAAATCAATAAAATAACTAGAATTCAATTACATACAGAGTGCACCAAGCATACGTTATGTTAAATATTTATCCTAGCAATATTATATTTAATATCAACTACTTAGAATCATTCTACCCATCGTCAACGGAATAGCCCAGATTGGGCGCCAACCATTGTTCGGCGAAGGTAACTGCAATGGATTTGCGCTGCGCGTAATCCTTAACCTGATCCCGGTTAATTTTACCAACCGCAAAATACTTGGCATCAGGATGAGAAAAATAAAATCCGCTGACAGCCGCAGTCGGATACATGGCAAAGCTTTCGGTCAAATGCACCCCAGTATGCTTTGTCGCATCAGTTAAGTTAAATAGACCTTCTTTTTCGGTATGATCCGGACAGGCAGGATAACCAGGTGCTGGTCGAATTCCGTTATATGATTCCTTAATAAGATCTGTATTTGATAGTGCCTCTTGCTGTGAATAGGCCCACATATCCTTCCTGACTGTTTCGTGCAACCGTTCCGCAAACGCTTCCGCTAATCGATCTGCTAACGCTTTGACCAAAATGGCATTGTAATCATCATGCTTTTCCTCATACCCTGCCACCATCTCATCTACACCACCGCCTGTGGTCACTAAAAAAGCCCCAATATAGTCTTTGTGGCCAGATGCCTTTGGTGCAACAAAGTCGGCCAATGCGATGTTTGGACGTCCGGGAGGTTTTACAGTTTGTTGTCGCAATGTATGAATAACATGCATAGCTGACGCCCTGCTTTCATCAGCGTAAATCTCAATATCGTCGCCTACACTGTTTGCTGGGAATAACCCGACTACCCCGTCGGCCTTAAGCAGTTTTTCATCGACAATGCGCTTTAACAGTATTTGCGCATCATCAAATAATTTTTGCGCTTCATTACCGACAACGTCATCTTTTAATATTTTTGGATAACTACCTGCCAGTTCCCATGCATGAAAAAACGGCGTCCAGTCAATATAGTCAACTAACGCCTGCAGATCATAGTTATTAATTACTGTTATTCCGGGTTTTTTCGGCATGGGTGGCACATAGTCTGGCCAATTTATAACAAATTTATTTCTACGTGCCTCGTCAATCGTCAACCATTGTATTTTCGCTTGCTTACCCGCATGTCGTTCACGTACGGATTCATATTCCGACTTTAAATTCCTGACATACTCGTCACGCAGTTCGTCACTCAGAAGACTGGATGTTACACCAACCGCACGCGAAGCATCTTTCACATAAATTGAAACCCCATCATAATGCGGCTCGATCTTAACGGCGGTATGTACACGTGACGTAGTCGCCCCGCCAATTAACAACGGCACATTCAAATCAGAGCGCTGCAATTCTTTGGCAACATGGGTCATTTCTTCCAAAGAAGGTGTAATCAAACCACTTAAACCAATGATATCAACATTTTCTTTTTTTGCCGTTTCAAGAATCTTAGACGTCGGTACCATCACGCCAAGATCGACAACATCATAGTTATTACATCCCAGCACAACACCGACTATGTTTTTGCCTATGTCGTGTACGTCGCCTTTTACAGTCGCGAGCAATATCTTTCCTTTCGCTCGATTCACTTCAAGTCCAGTTTTCTCCGCCTCAATGAATGGATTAAGATAGGCTACCGCTTTTTTCATCACACGCGCACTTTTAACCACTTGCGGTAAAAACATTTTACCCGCGCCAAACAAATCCCCGACAATATTCATTCCATCCATTAATGGCCCTTCAATTACATGCAGCGGCCTTTCAACTTGCAAACGTGCCTCTTCGGTATCTTGATCAATATATTCAGTAATACCGTTTACCAGCGCATGAGAAAGTCGTTCGTTAACACTCGCTTCGCGCCACTTTTGGTCTTGCTTCTTAACCTGACCACTTTCTCCTTTATAGGATTCAGCCAACTCCAACAGACGGTCAGTGGCATCCGCCGACTTGTTCATTACAACATCTTCAACGACCAGTCTTAATTTCTCCGGAATTTCCCCGTAGACCTGCAGTTGACCGGCATTGACAATACCCATATCCATACCCGCTTTAACAGCGTGATAAAGAAAAACCGCATGTATCGCTTCGCGAACAATATTATTCCCGCGAAACGAAAATGATACGTTGCTCACCCCACCGCTTATCAACGCATGTGGCAGCGTATTTTTTATTTCTTGTGTCGCCTCGATAAAATCAACAGCATAGTTATTATGCTCTTCTATACCTGTCGCAATCGCGAAAATATTCGGGTCAAAAATAATATCTTGTGGAGGGAACCCTACTTCATTCACCAGCAGTTTATAAGCGCGCGTGCAAATTTCTATTTTTCGCTCTTTGGTATCGGCTTGACCTTGTTCATCGAAAGCCATCACAATCACCGCCATCCCATAGCGTCGCACAAGGCGTGCCTGCCGGATAAATTCTTCCTCACCTTCTTTCATACTGATCGAGTTAACGATCCCCTTACCTTGAATACACTTTAAACCTGCTTCAATAACAGACCATTTTGATGAATCCACCATGATGGGTACTTTACAAATATCCGGTTCAGTTGCAATGATATTTAAAAACGTTACCATCGCTTCTTCGGAATCGAGCATCGCCTCATCCATATTCACATCGATGACTTGCGCACCATTTTCAACTTGTTGCGATGCAACATTAATGGCTGTTTCAAAATCACCTTCAACAACAAGTCGCTTGAATCGCGCTGAGCCAGTTACATTGGTACGCTCACCCACGTTTACAAACAAACTATCCTGCGCAATATTAAACGGTTCCAGACCGCTCAACCGGCACTCAATTTTCTGTTGCGGCACCTTTCTTGGAGTAATACCACTCACTGCGTTGGCGATCGCTTTTATATGTGCCGGTGTCGTGCCACAACATCCACCAACGATGTTCAAAAAACCAGTTTCTGCCCATTCTCTTATATGTCGCGCCATAAAATCAGGCTCTTGATCGTAACCCCCGAACTCATTAGGCAATCCTGCATTTGGGTGGGCACTAATACGCGTATCCGCCACTGCAGATAGTTCACTGACGTATTCCCGCAATTCTTCAACGCCCAGAGCGCAATTCAAACCAATACTAATCGGCTTAACATGGGATACAGAATTCCAGAACGCTTCGGTCGTTTGCCCTGAAAGAGTGCGGCCGCTGGCGTCTGTAATCGTAGCCGAAATCATAATAGGTACACTGCTTGCCTGTTGTTCAAAATATTGCTCAATAGCAAACAACGCAGCTTTTGCATTCAAGGTATCAAATATCGTTTCAACCATCAGAAAATCAACACCACCATCAAGTAACCCTTTCATCGCTTGCGTGTATGAAACAACAAGTTCATCAAAATTGATATTGCGGTATGCCGGATTATTCACGTCAGGCGATATTGACGCCGTGCGATTGGTCGGGCCTAATATTCCTACGGCAAACCGTGGGCGATCTGGTGTTTTGGCAGTAAATTCATTTGTAACATTAACTGCAAGTTGAGCGGCAGCATAATTAAGTTCGTAAACGATTTCTTCCAGCTGATAGTCAGCTTGAGCGATACTGGTCGAATTAAATGTATTTGTTTCAATAATATCTGCACCCGCATCCAGAAACGATGCATGGATCGCAGCAATGACATCCGGCTTCGTGATCGATAGCAAATCATTATTACCCTTTAAATCACAAGTATGATTAGTAAAACGATCACCCCGATAATCCTCTTCTTCTAATTGATAACTTTGAATCATAGTGCCCATAGCACCATCAAGAACAAGAATTCTTTCACTTAGATGTTGTTTAAATAACGCAATACGGTCTTTGGAATTATTCATGAATTAATATCTGAGAATGTTGTATGTAAAAAAACAAGATTTGAGTAATTTTTTATAGGTTTAGAACTGGAAGAGCGCGACTAAAAGACGACCCTATTTACAATCAACCACTATAAAATGCCTTATTTAAATAACGCCTATGCATTATGCCTTCGATTTTAACATAACCTTTTAATGCATTTCTTTCTGACGTTAGCTCGCGCAAGCCAAGTAGTATACTTTTAATACCACCTAAACCCAACTATAGATTAATACGGGAAGATTAATGCGGAATTCCGCATTAGGGTACAGATTAACATTGCTCCCAGAGCAATCCATGGAAGCGCCAACCACCAACAGAACTGCGATGGTGATTTTCATCCATATCACCCTCAAATCCTTCCATTACATTATAAACATCAGCAAATCCTTCCGACAATAATAGCTCTCCTGCTTCGAGTGACCTCTTGCCGCTGCGGCATATTAAAACAACTGGAGCATCCCCTTTATGATGTTGCGAAACGCCGCCCAACATAACTTGCCGAATATGTGCCGCGAACTTAGGGTCAACACACCAGTCAGGTTCGTCAATCCAGGGGATATTTATTGCTTCCTTGGGGTGGCCTACGAATAGAAATTCCATCGCAGAACGAACGTCAATAAAAACCGCACTCGGATTATTCTGTAACAGTTTATACGCCGCTTCCGGACTAATTCCTTTTACTGCATTGTCAGTCATTGCTAGTTCCTCATTTTTTAGTATCTTTCTAGTTTATACGAGACTAGTTTTTTATAAAACATAGTTTGTATAAAACAAACATAGCTGAACCAGGTTACCTCAGCGAATTCAAATTATAGCCATAATATACCATTTATTAAATATAAACTAAGGAACCTCTGATTAAGTCTGGGCAAGCAGATTTAAGACACAAAGTGTCTGCTGCAACGACGGCATGGATGAGAATAATATTGGCGGGGATACATATAATTCAAAACCCACCTGCTGGGCGAGTCCTTAATTTATAATGATATATTTTTTGCTTAGGCCCTTATCTTAGACCCTAATGATAGGGACCACAATTATCGATCCTTAATGCCCGCGAGCACCAGACATTAAGCTCAATTACCGCACTTCAACTATAAATTGAATGAACTATAAATTGAATGCAAGATTACTGCGGCCATTTTTAGTAATTTTCTTTAATGCCTCATGTGCCTTCACAAAACCCTGGTCCGCCGACATACGTAACCACATAGTTGCTTCCATTTCATTTTTGTCCACACCGAGACCTAAAGCATATAGTCTACCCAAATTATACTGTGCTTTAGCAAATCCTTGCTCAGCAGCGCGCTTATACCATCTAAACGCTTTTGTATAATTTTTTATCACACCTTTTGCACGTTCATACATCATAGCCAAGCTATTTTGAGCGACTTTATCACCTTTCTGGGCGAAAACATCCATCTCACTAGCCGCAATATTATAGAAACGAAATGCTTTATCGGAATTTTTATTAGTTCCAAGGCCATTTTCATACATTTGAGCAAGCCTGTAGTACGCCAAATAATAGTTATTTTCAGTTGCTTTTGTAAACCAGGTAATTGCTTCTTTATCGTCGCGAATCACACCCATTCCGCTAGCAAGCATATTTCCAAGCGCAAATTGCGACTCTGCAATGCCATTCTGCGCTGCTAATCGCGTCCATTTATAAGCTTGTGCTTGATTATCTTTTACACCTTTACCTTCTCTATATAGTTTTGCAAGCATCTGAATAGAACCGACGTCGCCACCCTCTGCGCCGTCTTTAAAATGGCCGGCAGCCTGAACATAATCACCATTAAGGTATTCGATAAGTCCGTATTCATATGGATCAGCGTGACAAACCACAGGTACACTTATAAATAACAATGCGCTGGAAATGTAATTTAGTACTGATTTTGCTAAACTCATCTCGAATACCTCTCACGACATTTTGATTACGGCTTTTTATCGTCGGGTATTTCGTTATCTGAAATAATATAGCGTTATAGCGTTATATTTCGTCGCTATATTGGCTTAAGTTTTTTATATATTATCAATGAGTTAAAATATTACGGCACTACTACTTTCGCCAAAATGCCGGGGTCAACAATACTAGCAAAGTGAAAATTTCCAAGCGACCAAGCAACATTGCGAAACACAGGATCCATTTGGCGATAGGGGATAAACTTCCGTAATTCGCGGCAACTTCACCTAAACCCGGGCCCAAATTATTAATACATGCAGCCACGGCGGAAAAAGCGGTGACCTGATCGATTCCCAATGCCAAGAGGGCAAGCATCATTACGCAAAAACTGGCAACATATAGCGAAAAGAACCCCCACACGGCCTTAATAACTGTTTCAGGCAAAGGCTTGGAACCCACCTTGACCTGTATCTGCGCATTAGGGTGAATTAACCGAGTGATTTCTCTAAGCCCCTGCTTGTATAGGAGCAAAAAACGAATCACTTTCATTCCTCCACCCGTTGATCCGGCGCAGCCGCCAATAAAACTAATAAAAATAAGAAGTACTGGCACGAAGACCGGCCATGAATAGTAATCTGTTGTAGCAAACCCCGTGGTTGTTCCTATAGACACCACGTGAAAAATACTTCGCAGAAAAGCATCTGAAAAATTACTAAAAACACCTGTTACATATAAGTAGGCTGTTACAATAACCGTTGCAATGGACAAAATCAGAAAATATGTTTTGACTTCAGGATCGTTTGCGTAGTGCTTTAAACTTAATGATCTCCAGGCAATAAAGTGCAGCGAAAAATTAATTCCCGATATCAACATAAAAACAACCGCTATCATCTCAATCAGCGTGCTATTATAATAACCAATACTTGCATCGTGAGTAGAAAACCCGCCAATTGCCACAGTTGAGAAACTGTGCCCAATAGCATCGAACACCGACATTCCCGCCGCCCAATATGAAACAGCACAAATAACTGTTAACCCAAAATAGACGTACCATAATGCTTTCGCAGTTTCGGTAACACGAGGCATTATCTTTGTATCTTTCATTGGACCAGGCGTCTCAGCGCGATATAACTGCATACCACCAACACCTAACATAGGAAGAATAGCAACGGCTAAAACAATTATACCCATGCCACCCAACCACTGCAGCTGTTGACGGTAGAAACGGATTGATTCAGGCAAATTATCCAGGCCAGTCAATACTGTCGCGCCCGTGGTTGTTAAACCGGAAACTGACTCAAATACTGCGTCAGTAAACGACATGTCATCATGGCCAGACAGAACCAGCGGAAGAGAACCGAACAAACTCAAAACAGTCCAGAACATCACAACGATAATAAAACCATCGCGCAACTTAAGATCTTTACGATTTGATTTAACGGGAAACCATAAAATCAGACCCGCAACTAACGCGAGCCCAAAAGCTAATATAAAAGGAAAAGCCACGCCATCGTTATATATCCAGGAAACTAACAAGGGCGGCAACATTGTAAAGCTAAACAGCATCAATAAAATGCCGATTACACGCTGTATAACTATGAAATGCATTGTATCTCTATATATGCTTAATTAAAAGTCATCTGATAAAAATCCCCTTACTACAACTCTACGCCACAACTCTCGGGCTACAACCCTCTGTTATTACCCCTAATCACTACCCTTGGTTACAACACTTAATTACATCCTTTCATTACAAGAAGGTAACACCCACTTGAAACAATTTTTCAACCTCAGGGATTCTCTTCTTATCAACAAGAAACAAAATGACATGATCACCAGCTTCAATCATTGTATCGTGATGCGCAATTATCACTTCACTGCCACGCACGATTGCGCCAATTGATGTGCCTGCTGGTAATTTGATTTCCTCAATTCTACGCTCAACCACTTTTGAAGAATTTTTATCGCCATGAGCAATAGCTTCAATTGCTTCCGCTGCGCCACGTCTTAAAGAATGAACAACGGCAACATCGCCACGGCGAATATGTGTCAATAAACTACCTATAGTCACTTGCTGTGGAGATATGGCGATATCAATAATGCCGCTTTGCACCAAATCAACATAAGCTGTGCGATTTATTAATGCCATCACTTTTCGCGCACCGAGCCGTTTTGCTAGCATCGAAGACAAGATATTCGCTTCATCATCGTTAGTGACTGCACAAAACACATCGGTATGTTCTATATTTTCCTCCAGCAACAAGTCACCATCCGCCGCATCACCAAGTAGAATAATGGCCTTATCGACTTCCCTGGATATAGACTCTGCTCTCTCAGGATTATGATCAATCAGCTTTACCTGGTAATCATGCTCAAGCGTCAGCGCTAAACGTCGACCAATATTGCCTCCGCCGGCAATCATCACACGTTTTATAGGCTTATCCTGACGTCGCAATTCTCCCATAACAGATCGTATATGCTTTTTAGCGGCGACAAAAAATACTTCATCATCAACTTCTATGACAGTATTACCTTCCGGGATAATCGCTTTTCCCCTGCGAAATATCGCTGCGACGCGTGTTTCTATTCCAGGCATATGCTCGCGTAATGTTTTTAGCTCATTGCCGACCAATGGTCCGCCATAAAAAGCCTTTAGCGCTACCAGCCTCACTTTACCGCCAGCAAAATCAAGCACCTGTAAAGCGCCAGGATTTTCAATTAGACGCAATATATAGTCTGTTATCAATTGTTCGGGGCTGATTAACACATCGACTGGCAGGGCGTCTTGTGCAAACAATTGCGTTTGGGAAAGATATTCAACTGCGCGCACTCGCGCAATTTTTGTCGGTGTGTGGAAAATAGTATAGGCGATTTGACAGGCAATCATATTAATTTCATCGCTATTGGTCACAGCGATGATCATATCAGCATCATCTGCACCTGCTTGAGACAGAATAGTAGGATGTGATGCGTAGCCATTTACGGTTCTTAAATCAAGCCGGTCTTGTAGTTCCTGCAATCGTTTGGCATCTATATCAACAACGGTGATGTCATTGGATTCACTCGCCAAATTTTCGGCAACTGAAGCGCCTACCTGGCCCGCACCAAGGATAATGATCTTCATTATTTATATATAACTTATTATTTAAACTTATTATATGGTCAAATTCCCAGGCTCCCTGATTAGTTCGTCATCCACGACTCAACCAGAAGCCCGTTTTATATCGGAATTATTAGTAGTGACAGTTGCTAACATTATATTACAGGCTTAATAATTCGTGCTCTATTGGTAGCTTCATTATATCCAGGACGATAAATTATAGTCCAGGACGGTAAATTTACTTAGTTTTCTTTGGGTCAATATCCAACGCTCGAAACTTGCGATATAAGTGCGTCCTTTCCATTCCTGCTTGCTTTGCAACCATACCCACATTGCCACCCGCTTCCTGAAGATGATATTCAAGATAGGTCTTTTCAAATCGTTCCCGTGCCTGACGCAAAGGCAAACTAAAATCAGCGGGCATCTCGAATCCCTGTGACGGCGATTGCAACATCACTGCAGCCTCCACTTCCGCCACACTAATTTCATTGCCATCCCCCATCATTAACAAGCGTTGCACCAAATTTCTTAGCTCAAGCACATTACCTGGCCAATTATAGTTTCTTAACCAATTCTGCGCGGCCATGCTGAATTTTCGATAGGGTAAATTAGCTTCATTCACAAACAAATCCACAAAATGGTGAACAAAATCAGGAATATCTTCCCGATGCTCTCTAAGCGGCGAAATATATAATGGAATTTCATTTAGTCGATAGAACAGATCGTCCCGAAAACGACCCGCTTTTATCGCTTCCTGCAAATCAACTCTGGTACCAGCAACTATCCTGATATCAATTTCTTTTCGTTCATGCCCACCAATACGCTTAAGTGAACGAGTAATAAACACATCGAGTAACTTTGCTTGTGTCGATAAATCTAAATCTGCAATATCATTTAAAAACAATATGCCACCATCGGCTTGTTCCAGAAACCCTGTTTCTACATGCCCATCCTTTTCACTACCAAACAAAAGCTCTTCAGGATTATCTTCAATAATTGAAGAAACCCTGACATTTACAAATGGACCCTGGGTATTTTTGCAATTGCTATGTAAATATCGCGCATATAGCTCTTTACCTGTGCCTGATTCTCCACAAAACATAACCCAATTATCAAATCCCGCTACTCGCTTAACCTGTTCACGGAAATTTTGCATAACCACGCTCTTGCCAATCGGCGTATAAGCCGAAGAAGAAGATTGCTTGCCGGAAAACTGTGAATCTTTTGAATGCCCGGCACTGTCCAATACACGTTGCACTGTCATTAATAATTTCCCCAAGGACAGTGGCTTCTCTATAAAATCATATGCACCTAATCGCGTGGCTTCAACCGCAGTCTCAACATTCCCATGTCCCGATATCATAACTACAGGCGAGGTTAAGCCTGATTCTACAAATTCCTTCAACAGAGAAATGCCGTCTATATCAGGCATCCAAATGTCCAGTAATATCAGATCAGGTCTACGTGTTTGCACGGAGATACGGGCAGCATTTCCATCTTCGGCAATATCCACTTCATAATTTTCATCCTGCAAAATATCTCGGACCAAATCCCGAATATCTGGCTCATCATCAACTACAAGAATATAAGGCTTCACCTTTTCGCTTCCTTAACTAAAATGTCTCAACTAAAATGTCTCAACTAAATGTCTCAACTAAATGTCTTAATTTCTGTCTTCCCTGGCTATGCCTCCCCCCGAAACATTTATTTCCTGAACAGGGTCTTCTAGAGCTTATTTTATGAAACCTAAGAACCTATTAACCTATGTATAAATTCACACTATATCAGAATATTATAAACTATTTCATAGATTGCTTGATATTTCCGTTAATTTCAACCACTGTATTTGATACTGGTAGCCGAATTATTACGGCCGCGCCCCCCCCTCTGATATTCTCCGCCCAAACCACACCGCCATGTTCTTCTACTATTTTTTTAACAATTGCTAATCCGAGCCCGGTGCCTCGTGGCTTTGTTGTTACGTAGGGCTCAAAAAGATGATTTAGCATATCTTCAGGGATACCAGTACCTGAATCCTGTACACTTAACTCGATAAACAAACGTGACGCTTCCTGCACTTGCCGTGTATTCACAATAATTGCGTTTTCTCCGACGCCTCTTTCGCGAGATGTTTTGCGTAGAGTACACGCTGCGTTACCCGTGGAAAGTCCGGCAGTATCTCGCCCTGCTCCCTGTGTAACACCTTGCGAAGACGGCTCTGCCATTGTTTCATAGGCATTTTTTACTATATTAATAACTAACTGCCTTAATCTTGAAGCATCTGCTTCTATTACCGGTAATTTAGAATCCAGATTAAGATAAATTTGAGACTTACTTTCCCCCGCGCGGTACAAATCCAGCACTTCATTTACAAGGTCATTAATGTTTAGAGGCACTAACTCTATTTTGGGCATACGGGCATACTCAGAAAACGCCTGGACCATTTCTTTCATAGCAGATACTTGCTGTATGATCGTATGTGTCGAACGTTCCAATATTTTCGCACTTTCCGCATCCATTTTGTCTAAACACTTGTGCCTTAATCTTTCTGCTGACAATTGAATAGGCGTCAACGGATTCTTTATTTCATGCGCCATGCGTCGCGCTACCTCACCCCATGCGGCATCCCGCTCTACCTGAATCAAAGCCGTAACATCATCAAAAACAATGACATAACCAGCCTGTAGTTGACCCGTGCCGACAAACGATTGCCCTCGACAGCTCAATACCTGACGCCCGCCGGCACCAAACAGCGTCATTTCTTCGCGCCACTCAGTACTTTTATTATTCAAATGTAAATCCAATGCGTTAATAAAAGTCGTTAAATGCGGATAGCTATTTTTAACATTATCTATTTTCTCGTTTAACATCTTGGAAAAATCAATACCTAATATCTTATTTGCAGCCAAATTAGCGATTCTTAACACATGAGCCTGGTCCAGTGTTAAAACACCGGAGGATAAGCTTCCTAGCACGGCGGTTAGATAAGCGCGCTCGTTTTCAGCTAGTTGTTGGCTTCCTTTTACTTCATCACGCGCCAAAGCAATATTTTCTGTCATATCGTTAAACGATTCGACTAACGACCCAAACTCGTCATTACTCAATAATGGCAATCGCTTATCATAATTTCCCGCAGCAACAGAACGTGTTCCGATAGCCAGCACTCTAATTGGCGCAACCAATCTTTGCGCAAACAAAAACGCCGCCCATATTGCGATAAGAACACTTAATAATAAAATAAGAGACAGGGTTACTGTAAAGCTACGCTTTAGGGGCGCGCGCAAATAACTTAACTCCTTATATTTCGCATACGCCAATTGCACATTGCTTGCCAACTCGCTAATTCTTTCTGGAACAGGATAGAGCGCTTGTAGCAACCGCGGTTCTTGCAAGGGATTGACACTGAGCACCGAGACAACTGCTCGAATATATAAGCCAGTCTCACTGATTGGATCAAGACCAACATATGTCCGACCGCTTTTTAATTGATTCAGAATACTTTCATTTGGCCTATTGGGAACAATATTTTTTGTATCGGTCGCATTTGACGCTATAACACGTCCTGACAAATTCATAAAGGTCAATTCAGACGCACCACTATCATTAATTAAATCATTTAAACTAAAAACAACCATACTTTTTGGTAGGCCTACCAAACTGGCGGCAATAGATTCCGTTTCCTTAACCAGCTCTCTCATTCTCAAACCTAATGCAGATTGACTTAACTCCAACGAATCTTGCAGCGCCTGATCAATTTCGACATCAAACCAATTATCAATACCTCTTTCCAGAAACTGCAACGAGAAATAATATACAACCGATACAGGTACAAGCGCTAGGACAACAAATATTGCAACTAATCGTACCGTTAATCTTGAGCCAGTAGCCTGACTACGGTATTGGCGCACTACCCGTTGTACGTTCATGCCGATCAGAATGATAAGCACTAATAAAACAAGCAGATTAAGAGAAAACAATGTAGGGTAAAGTTTTTCAAATTGCGCCGAATCCTGCGTAGCGTTACTCATCAACACAAGTGAACCAATCAGCAATACAAGCACCAGCAGCGCAGGTATTATTCCTGCCCGTAACCCTTTTGCGGGTGTAGGTTGTGCCTGAGAGTTCTTTACCATTAAATAGTTACCATTGTAGTTACCATTGAATTATCGCCATTAATGAAGCCCCACTTCATACACCTATGCCCTGCGTCAAAAAATCCCATGAAAACCAGCCACTAGTCAAGTTCCAGCCAGATGAAAAATAAGCAAAATATCGTAGCGGTACAGGCAATTCCGTTATATCAACACTAGTACGTATTCGAGCAACATAATTTTTCCCAGGATCAAGCAATTTAGCATCAAAAATGGGTAGATCCACAACATGCTCCAGATTATATAAAGCATCATCCAGTACTTTATAATACGCTTGCTCACCTGAATTTAAATTTTTCACCAAATATTGTTCCGAAAGCGCGTGATAACGCAGTCGAAAACGTTGTTTCATTTTCGTTACCTTTTTCGCCCACAAAAAATCACGTTTATATACAATCACTGCTTCGAGTTTTAGCGTTACAGGGATTCCGTTTTGTAACGCTTCATTCACCTCAGTACTTAATTCATAACCTAGCTGTGCAGACAAATGATAAGTATCATTCACTTTATTCATTTGAGCACTTACAACAAAAAACTCACCTGCATGCGCACTGGTAAAAACAAACAGCGCCAAACTGAAACAGATGACCAAACGGGCACTAATAAATAGTTCAGATAAATATTTTTTAAAATTCATGTATATATTATACTCACCCAAAACAAAACACCTCTATTTAAGTGCTATTTTTTCAATGCGAGCGAAATAAAACCCATCCATAGCGTTTTCTCCGGGTAAAATCTGCCTACCTACGTTTTGTCGATGCCCCCAGTCTGCGTCTATTAAATCTTCTTTTGCATCAGTATGTTGATGTAGAAATAATTGTAATTGTTTGTGATTCTCTTGCGGTAATACGGAGCACGTCGCATAGAGTAATTTCCCACCGGGTTTGAGCAGCGGCCATAACGCGGCCAACATCGCTGCTTGAACAGCGACTAAATTATCAATATCTTCTGCTCGTCGTAGTACTTTTATGTCAGGATGACGACGAATTACTCCGGTTGCCGAACAAGGCGCGTCCAATAAAATACGATCAAATAGTTTTCTGTCCCACCATTTGTTTTCTGCATCAGATGCATCACCTTGTATAAGCATTGCTAATTGCAAATCATTTAATTGCAGCCGGTCGAGATTCTCCGAAATTTGTTCCAATCGCGATTCATCAATATCCAGCGCGATCAATTTTTTTAAATCGGGCGTGCACTCTAGAATATGACATGTCTTCCCACCAGGCGCAGCACAAGCATCCAGCACCCGAAAACCGGCATCAACCTGCAATAAATCTGCGGCTAGTTGCGCAGCTTCATCTTGTACAGATACGGCGCCGCCTCTAAATTCAGGAATACTATCGACAAGCAATGGCTCTTTTAATGTAATGCCATACTGCGAATAAACTAACGCACTCGCCTCTAAATCGTGCTCTGACAATTTTTTCAGATAGGAAGCCCGATTATACTTCAGCGCGTTCACTCTTATACTCATAGGAGGACGGCTATTATTCGCCTGTAGAATAGCCTGCCAGGATTGCGGCCAAGCGGATTTAATTTCTCTCACTAACCAGTCAGGATGAGCATGATTCTCCACATTGTTCGGATCTAACCACTCGCTGGTTTCATCCACATTGTTGGGCCGAGGGTTAGGATGAAAACTGCACTGAGGGTCGCGTTGAAAAGTACGCTGAAAATTTCTTAAGACCGCGTTGACAAACCCTCTCGCCCAATCCTTTTTTAAATCTTTGGTCGCCTCAACCGTCTCCGATAATACCGCATGCGCCGGTATGGATAAATAATTCAATTGATAGAGTCCAATAAGGATTAAAAGCCTGATATCTTGATCTTTAGCTTTTAACGGCTTGTTTAATAACCGGCGAGCAATAGCATCCAATTGAAAATACCATCGCAATGTGCCGTAGCATATTTCTTTCAACAAGCCCTGGTCTTTGACGTCACTGAGCTTACTTGTGGCCTTTAACAAGGCACGTGTTAGAGACTGGCCATTAACTACAACATCAAGCAAAACGAACGCAGCAACCGCTCTGGTATTCATAATGGTAACAGGGCTGGACTATTCATCCTGATGTACATCACTCTCAGACTCGGCCTTCTCAAACATAAATCCGCAATTGACCTCACTATGCGCGTTTATAAAATCCGCAGCGGAAATTACCCGCCCACCAGGTAACTGCACTGATTGTAATCGCAAAACACCACCACCGGTTGCAACATCTATTCCCTGCTTGGAACTGGCTATGACCATACCTGGGGTTTGTGACACGGAACAAGAGGCGGTAAACAACGATGCCTCGCGGATTTTCAAGTTCTGGACTTCTGAATTCGGTAACTTGATTTTTGTAAAAGCCACGGGCCAAGGATTAAACCCCCGCACCTTATTAAATATCTGTTGCGCCGATTGAGACCAGTCTATCAAGGCCTCTGATTTTTCAATTTTAGCGGCATAGCATGCCGTACGGTCATCCTGTTTTATTGCGATTGTATTGCGCGAAAAAATATTATCCATGGTGGACAACAACAATTCTCCACCCAAGATCGCCAAACGATCGTGCAACCTAGATGACGTATCGGTCGGTTCAATTGGACAACGGGCTTCTGCCAGCACGTCGCCGGTATCCAGGCCCTGATCCATCTGCATAATTGAAATACCTGTTTCAGTATCTCCAGCAAGAATTGCCCGTTGAATAGGGGCAGCACCGCGCCAGCGCGGCAACAATGATGCATGAATGTTTATACAACCAAACTGCGGAATCTGTAGTACTTCCGGAGGAAGAATCAATCCATACGCGACCACTACCATTAAGTCCGGTTTTAAAGATCGCAAGGATTCTTGAGCGTCTTCATTTTTCAAACTGGCAGGCTGTAATACCTTAAGCTGGTGAGTCTTGGCGATTTTTTTGACAGGGCTGGGTGTTATTTTTCGCCCTCGCCCCGCTGGCTTATCAGGCTGTGTATAAACTGCGCAAATATCATAGCCTGATCGCAACAAACTAGTCAGCGCGACGGTTGCAAACTCTGGCGTCCCGGCAAAAATAACTCGCAACGGTGATTTTATCTGATTGCTCATATTTATATGAATTTTGTTTTACAAGTAAAACTGAAAAAACGGGAACAATACGCAAGTATACTCATATAAAGTACGTCAATTAAAATGTTTGGCGGCGTAATTTTTCCATTTTTTTGCGTATTCGAACACGTTTCATTTCCGACAAATAATCGACGAATAATTTTCCGTCCAAATGATCAATCTCATGTTGCACACAAATGGCCATCAAACCTTCAAACTCCTGTTCAAAGGGATCGCCTTGACGATCCAGTGCCTGAATTTTGATCCATTTGGAGCGAGTCACATCTGCGTAGATACCGGGTACAGACAAACACCCTTCTTCTACCTTTTCCTTACCTTCCCGGCTGAGTATTTGAGGATTGATAAAACAGAAAGGTTGATCTTTATTTTCTGATAAATCTATAATAATTAATCGCTTAAGAACATCGACCTGCACCGCAGCCAGACCAATTCCGGGGGCACCATACATCGTTTCAAACATGTCGTCTATCAACTTGCGGGTGTTGTCGTCCACATTTTCTATTGCCAATGCCACTCTACGCAAGCGCTCGTCTGGATAATGCAACACATTCAGGATAGACATAATCTAATTTATTATCTTGAAATTTAGTCTTAATAACATTGTCTGTTAGTCTGAGTAATACGTTAGTTTGATTAATTTACACCAACAGTAGTAACTTTTTGATTATAATAAATATTTAAAGTGTTAGGCCAGCTTTTCATGGTTTTGTTTCCACTTTTACGATAAAAAGACTCAAATGTTACCTGAGACTGTCGATACAGATGCAGAATGACGAAAAACAAACACAAACCATCCACCACAGAAATTATAAGATAGTTATCGGCGACGATTTTACTATCTTCTATGGAATCTCACCTATCAGCGATAAGTGATTCTATTTTAAAAAGTTTGACTAGAGCGATTGGTTTGTTTGAACTAAACTCGATTAAACAAGCTATTGTTTATGAGGCTATCAATGTTAAAACGTACGATGAAACGCACATTTTTAGGGGCTTTTTTCAAGAAACGTCTAGGGCTATGCCTCTCCGTTTTTTTATTTACTCCCGTATTTGCTGACACTATTGATTTAGCGCCCAATCACCCGGAACGTTATGTTGTTGTCAAAGGCGATACGCTTTGGGATATATCAGCTAAATTCTTAACCGATCCTTGGCGTTGGCCAGACGTCTGGGAATTTAACCCGCAAATTGAAAACCCTCACCTAATTTATCCAGGCGACGTGATCGTTCTCACCTACGAAGATGGTAAACCAGTATTAAAGGTTCTCAAAGGTGGTGAGTCTGGTGAAACTAAGACTATAAAATTATCACCCAAAGTGCGCACGAAAAAAGTGGGCAAAGCGATTCCCACTATCCCGATTAATGCAATAAGAGCGTTCTTATCAAAACCGCGTATCATCAGCCAACGAGAGGTAGAAAATTCACCTTACATAGTATCCACACAGGGCAATCATCTGGTTGCGGGCGCTGGCGATCAAATTTACGCCCGAGGCATCCCTCGAGGTAAAAACATTCGTTATTCAATTTACAGGACAGGCCGCGTTTACCGCAACCCTGATGCAAGATATGACGATATCCTCGGACATGAAGCATTATATGTCGGTGTCGCCCAAGTCAGGCAATTCGGCGACCCGGCGACCTTGACGATTATTGATTCCGTCAGAGAAGGACTAATAGGTGACAAGCTGTTTCCTGAACAAGACAGCGATATTAACCAATTTTTTATACCGCATTCGCCTGACACACCAGTCGAAGGCAATATTATCGAAGTAATTGACGGCTTGGCCCGAGCAGGCCAATTTCAAACGGTTGTCATTAACCTCGGCGAGTTTGATGGAATGGAGCGTGGGCATGTACTACAAGTGCTGCATTCCGGTAAAGTGATACGTGATGTTGTCTCGGCAGATCCACGAGACACGGTGCAACTGCCTGAATCAAAATCAGGCGTTATAATGGTATTCCGTACCTTTGATCGCGTTAGCTATGCGCTAGTTATGTCAGCTGCGCGAGACTTGAGCATCCGTGATACGGTTAAAAACCCTTAAAATGCCCAATATTCCACACTACAACCATGGTAAATAACAAACCACCTAGTGGTTTTAGGCATAGAGATTCACTGATCTTTTAAAAACCTGTATCATTTAGCCTATCAACTTTGACTATTGCGTATTTTTCATCAGGGTGAGACACATACGCAGCAGATGCAGGCTAAGGACGTATGGACGATACTGCTTATTGGTTAGCGCTTCAGCGAGTACCCGGTATAGGCACAGCCACCTTCCACAAACTGGTCGATCAGTTTGGTTCACCACGTAATGTTTTCGAATCCGGTTTTTTCGAAACAGGTGCTTATAAACAAAAATTAGATGCTAACGCAGAAACTCATTTTCTAAAAGATTCTTTATTAAAAAACGCCTTACTAAAAAAAAATACTCTCGCCCAATTGAAGAATCCAGATTGGCGATTTGTTGAAAAAGAATTGCAATGGTCTAATGAAGCAAACAATCATATTCTTACATTACTAGACCCGAATTACCCGCCATTACTAAAACAGATCGCTGACCCGCCACCCATCTTATATGTAAAAGGTGACCCGGGTTTATTGAAACTGACTCAAATAGCTATAGTCGGTAGTCGCAATCCGTCACACTCTGGCAAAGAATCTGCGTACGAGTTCGCTTACACGTTAGCGAATAGCGGTTTAATTATTACCAGCGGACTTGCAATGGGTATAGATGGTGAGAGCCACAAAGGTGCACTCTCTGCAAATAGCCCAACAATCGCTGTATCAGGCACAGGGCTAGATAAAGTGTACCCGGCACGCCATCACGCACTCGCGGTTAGAATATCTGACGTTGGCGCGCTTGTTTCAGAATACGCATTGGGCACCCCGCCCATTGCCGCTAATTTTCCAAAAAGAAATCGAATTATCAGTGGGCTTTCTGTTGGTACTGTCGTTGTGGAAGCAACGCTCAAAAGCGGCTCATTAATTACCGCCCGTATGGCAGCCGACCAAGGGCGTGAAGTTTTCGCCATCCCGGGCTCCATAAAAAACCCGGCATCTAAAGGCTGCCACAAGTTAATTCGAGAGGGCGCTAAACTGGTTGAAACGACGGAAGATATACTTGAAGAGCTTGCACCATTGTGCCAATTTAATTTATCCAAACGTCAAGGCCATGTATCAAGTGAAAAAAATACCCGACTCGACGCTAACTCTGACACACGACTAGAGCCCCAATTAGAGCCAGAACTAGAACCTGAACAAAGCGAATTTTTATATAAAGTAGGATATGATCCAGTATCCATTGATGGCATCGTGCAACGCACTGGCATGTCAGTTGAATCTATATCTTCGTTGCTAATGGTATTAGAATTACGGGGAAAGATTACCTCTTCGAACGGATTTTATATTAGATCGGACAAATTATAGGCATGACTCATGAAAGAAAATGTTTTTGAAGTAATTATGTATCTGTTTGAGAATTTTGCGAAAAATGATTCCGAGTTTTACACAGATCAAGCATCAATGACTGTTAAACTTCGTCAAGCGGGTTTTCTAAACTCTGAAATTCACAAGGCATTTGTATGGCTGGAAAGCCTGGTTTCATTACAGGAGAAAACCTTACCGCATGCGATACCCGATAAACTATCTATCCGTCTTTTTAATCAGCAGGAACAGAAAAAGCTGGGCATAGAATGTCGTGGTTATTTATTACTTCTCGAACAAATAGACATAATAAATGAGATCACACGTGAATTAATCATTGACCGTTGTATGGCACTAGAAGCAGATGAATTTGGCCTCGACCATTTGAAATGGGTGGTTTTACTTGTTCTTTTTAACCAACCTGACCAGGAAGATACATCGTCATGGATAAAAAATTTATGGATGGAGGATATCCAGAAACCGGTGTCCCAATATTTACATTAAAGCTCAATGCAACTAACTCGACACACTGACTATTCACTGCGGGTACTGGCTTTTCTCTGCCTAAAAAAAGAAGGCAAAGAAGGCAAAGAAGGCGTAGTCACGATCGCTGAAATAGCCAATTATTACTCGATATCACGTAACCATTTGGTAAAAGTGGTCCATCACTTGTCAAACGCCGGATTTATTATCACAACTCGCGGGAAAGGCGGTGGCCTGCGGCTTGCCCAGGCTGCTACAGATATATTTATTGGTGATGTGGTTAGAAAAATGGAACCCCATTTCGACATCGCTGAATGCTTTAATAGCAGCAATCAAGCTTGTACCATTGAGCCAATGTGCAAACTTAAAATGGCACTAAATGAAGCATGTGATTCCTTTTTAAACGTGCTTGATAAATACACATTAGCGGACGCTATTGCAAAAAAAAAGTACAAAGCAATCTCTAATAAACTTCCCCCAGAGGCCTTTTCAGCAATGCGTCAAAAAAACATCACACCGACATAAGCACACGACCAATTTTTAGTCAATTTATAGTGTGTTACCTAATTTATCTTTTCATGTGTCTTTTTTAACCTTCGAAAAATCGGTACTATTACGGACTTCGACGAACCAGCACTATAACAACAATTATAGAGCGGTTAATTGCGACGTCTCTAACTTTAACGCACAAATTACAACCATCCTGCTGTACTCATGCGTGTTGGTAAAATCAAACAATAAAATATTACAAGTATATTTATAAATGTTCTTAGGAGAGAAGCATGTCAGTTAAACATCCAATCATAGCCGTAACAGGCTCCTCAGGTGCAGGTACAACAACAGTTAAAAATGCGTTTGAGCATATTTTCTATCGCGAAAAAATCAAACCTGCAATCATTGAAGGCGACAGCTTCCACCGATTTGACCGTAAAGAAATGAAAGAACAAATAAAATCGGCGCACGAAGAAAGGCGCAATCTAAGCCACTTTGGTCCGGAAGGAAATATTTTTGATAAGATCGAAGAACTTTTTCAAACGTACGGGAAAACCGGCAAAGGCAAGAGACGATATTATTTGCATAGCTATGAAGAAGCCAAACCTTATAACCAGGAACCAGGGACATTCACTCCTTGGGAAGAAATTTCAGAAGACAATGATCTACTTTTTTACGAAGGCCTGCATGGCGGTGTTGTAGATGGTGATGTTAATGTTGCTCAGCATGTCAATTGCTTGATTGGCGTAACGCCTATTGTAAACCTGGAGTGGATTCAAAAAATTCATCGCGACACATCGCAACGCGGTTATTCAGCCGAAGCGGTAACAGACACAATCCTTCGACGCATGAACGATTATGTCCGTTACGTTACGCCACAATTTTCTCGCACACATGTGAATTTTCAACGCGTACCAACGGTAGATACATCGAACCCGTTTATTGCAAGAGATATTCCGACACCAGATGAAAGTTTTATTGTGATACGTTTTAGAGACCCCAAAAAGCAAGATTTTCCATATCTGCTAAACATGTTATCCGATTCGTTTATGTCTCGTCCAAATACGATCGTGATACCTGGCGGCAAAATGGGATTCGCGATGGAAATTATACTTACGCCCATCATTCACGAATTGATGGAGATGCGTAAATAAACCAAGTAAATAAACGACGCAATTATACTATGTGGTAAAAAAATCTTTCAAAAACCAGATATTACCTACCAGCTAGTCCGCCTATTGCATATGCGGACTAGCTGCCTATTGCGGCAGATCCAGACTCAGCCAATTCCGGATCTATTAAGATCGTACCTGTCAGTATGACGAGTGCTCGTAATATAAGTATAGCTTTCCCCTGCCCACGGTGATCTTCCTTAGCGTCCTTAGCGTCCTCTGCTGCCTCAACACCAACATTTCTCTTCAGCATTTTTACAACACTATGAATTTGAAAAGCATAGAGAATATAAAGCGTTAATACGAATCCAAAATGCATCCACACACTAAAGGATAAAATATCTCCACTATCTATTAATCTTGCTTCCCAGTCTCTATTAAAGAACAAATAGAAAGGTACACATAAATCAAAAACGATTATAGAAATCATAACAGGCACGTGTATACGCCTAATGTGCGACAAGAAAAAGGCAGCCAACATAATCAAATATGTCACTAAAGCTACAATAACAAAATCATTTATCGTCATATTAAACAACCATATTCATAATTCAACATCGGACTTAAACAGAGAGTCCTACACTATATACTTTATTTATTTGAGTCTACATTTAACTTCGCATTCAGCTTCGCATTCAGCTTTGCATTCAACTTCGCATTGTTCTCGATAGTTCTCTGCAACGCAGCCATCGTTTCCTGCATTGTTTTAAGTTGCGAAACAATATCTTTTGTTGCCTCATCTCCGTGTTCCGCGTTCACCGTAGCGCGCGCCTCTTCCATGCTGTTTAATATAATTCCGATGAGCATGTTGAACACAACAAAAGTACCCAGCAATACAAAACTCACGAAAAAAAGCCAGGCCATTGGGTATAGCTCCATCGCTTTATACATAAGATCAGTCCAGTCTTCCAGCGTTAATGTCCTAAACAAACTAATCAGTGAAATATGTAATGTGCCCCAATGCTCCGGGTCATGCTCACGAAATAAACTAACGCCTATCACCGCATATATATAAAAAAGCAAACTGGCCAACATTGCCATTTGACCGATTCTGGGAATACTGTGCATTAAAGCCATTACCAAAATCTGCAAACCAGGCAACGTACTTAACAATCGCAGAACTCGCAGCAATCTAATAAGCCTTAACAAGGTGGCCTGTCCCTCTAATCCAGGCATGAATGCGGCCGCAATAATAATAAAATCAAACGTATTCCAGCCACTGCTAAAATATTTCAATGGCCGTTTACCACACGAAATCATCTTCAAAATAATCTCTGCAACAAAAATACCCAGAAATAGACTGTCCAGGGCACGCATCACGCGACCATATTGCGTCATAATAGACGGGTATGTTTCCATCCCGATAGTGACGGCGTTTGCCAAAATAACAAAGATGATAAATAACTGAAAATAACGTGAATTGACAATTCGGTTACAAAACGACACGAGCATAATAAATTCCTGTTAATTTTTTAATAACTAATCCTTGCGCAGGTTGGAAAGAAGTTAGAAACCCCAACAAACTGATTGTATATTCCAGGTGAAAGCACCATTCCCGCACTCTGCCGCCGTCCCTGTGAAAAATGTGGGCTATAAAGTTGACGCCAATCATATCAAAATTAAGTGCACAGATCGGAGTAACATTTATTCGCTGCCTATGGTCCAGTCGATAAGATTTAATGACAATATAAGGTCAAAAGTCGGATAATAGTGTGAATTTACGATGACGTCAGCATAACCCACTCAAAATGCATGACTTTAGAAATGATAATTTAAACCGCTATAATCATACTAATAAGGAATGCGCACGTAATAACATCCTATTTTGACGTGTTATTTTCCTTTCTGCCGTCGTTGCAAACAGGATTTCATAGAATGACTATGCGCATCTGTTTGCGCCTCGGCAAAAAGAAAAATACCTACGCCAAAATAAGATGTTATTACGTGCGCATTCCTGACGTAAGATTCTGATTTTGATTAGATTTTATGGCTTCAAGCTTGAGTTAGTTAATTATTTATCTAGCGAAAATTGACACGGCAACTATATTAATATTAGGCAACTATTAATTATACTAATAATTGCTTGCTCCTCAATCAGGATGTTTTCATAGTAACCATATTACAGGGACACAAGTGGGTATATACAACTGGTTGACAAACAAAATGACTCAATGGCTCATCTATGAAGAAAAAATAGATGGCTCAGCTCAGTGTGATTTTGACCGCCTGTCTTTTGAAATACGACCTTGCGATGTGCTGCTAATCGAAGGGCGTAGTCGTGTAAGCCGTATTATAAAAAATGTTACCCAAAGCCCCTGGACACATTCTGCGCTTTATATTGGCCGCATTCATGAACTGGAAAATGAATCAGACCGCGCACTTTTAGAAAAACATTACCAAGGTGACCCAAGCGAACAACTTATTATTGAAGCGTTATTGGGTGAAGGGACAATAATTATTCCCTTAAAGAAATATTATAAAGATCATATAAGGATCTGCCGCCCGAAAGGATTGACACGACAAGATTCAACAAACGTGATAGCTCACGCACTGCACCACGTGGGAGGAGATTACAACGTCAGACAATTATTTGATTTAGCGCGCTTCTTATTACCCTACGGCATACTTCCCCGGCGCTGGCGATCCAGTCTATTTGAACGAGAAAACGTAGGCAAAACAACCCAGACGGTATGCTCTTCAATGATAGCATCTGCATTTAGCTCCGTGCAATTCCCGATACTTCCAGTAGTTCATCAAAATAGTGATGGCGGCCTACGCATGTTTAAACGAAACACGCGATTGTATATCCCGCCTGATTTTGATTATTCCCCCTATTTTGAAATTATAAAATATGCCATTATGGGCTTTGATGATTTGGCCATATATCGGCAATTACCCTGGGATCAAAATGGGGTCATTTGCAATGATGAAAATGATTGTTATATTCCGTCACCTCAAATAGATTTGGAGCAAACAAGCAATATAGAAGCTGAAGTCGGTACAAAAAAAATCAGCAACGATAGTACATCAACTATTCCAGGTGGTAGTATAGAAGATAAGTCTGAACAACGAACTGAACAAACAGTTATGCCTAATGATGAAATTTCTGTTGACACTATTGTAGACAAAGAAGCTGTAGACAAAGAAACGAATCAAAACATGAAATAAACCCTAACTTTAACTTTGGTTGTCTAATCATTATGACTACTTACCATTATATTATCGTTGCAGTACTTATATTTTGGATCCTGGCTTATTTTCGGGTATCACTACTTGTTTGGACCAACGTATTTGCAGTACTACTTGCAGTTCACACTTTCGCGTCAACCTCGGTTATTTTGTCGGTTATTGCATGGGCCCTATTCATACTCATTGTAGTACCGATTAGCATACCGGCAATTAGACGCCGAATTATTAGCGACAAAGTGCTTCCAATAATGAAAAAAGCCATCCCTTCTCTCTCGCAAACTGAAAAGGATGCGCTCGAGGCAGGCACTGTATGGTGGGATGGGGACCTGTTCAGCGGCAAACCCAATTGGAAAAAATTACTGGCGACGCAGTCACCAGCGTTAACAAACGAAGAACAAACATTTATCGACGGCCCGGTACAGACACTTTGCGATAAAATTGATGATTGGCAAACTAACCACGAAGCATTTGATCTATCGCCTGAAGTATGGCAATACATAAAAGACAACAAGTTTTTTGGCATAATCATACCAAAGAAATATGGTGGTCTGGCCTTCTCTGCACTTGCCCATTCTGAAATCGTGTCTAAATTGGCAAGCCGCAGTATCACGGCAGCCGTAACTGTTATGGTGCCAAATTCCCTGGGCCCGGCAGAATTATTACTTCATTACGGCACCGACGAACAAAAATCACATTATTTACCTCGCCTTGCTGGTGGCAAAGAAATCCCATGTTTTGCGCTTACCGGGCCGGAAGCCGGCAGTGACGCAAGCTCTATTCCCGATACAGGCTTCGTCTGTTATAGGAAGAACTCTGAAGGCGAAAAAGACGTACTGGGAATCCGCCTGAACTGGGATAAACGTTATATCACGCTTGGGCCAGTGGCGACGGTACTCGGATTGGCATTCAAGCTGTACGATCCAGATCATTTATTAGGTAAAACCGAAAATATCGGCATTACCCTTGCACTGATTCCAACTAACACCCCAGGTATTGATATTGGTCGTCGCCACATGCCACTTAATCTGGCATTTCAAAATGGTCCCAATAGCGGTAAAGATGTATTTATTCCCTTAGATTGGGTTATCGGTGGCCAACAACGCGTTGGCGAAGGCTGGCGTATGCTGATGGAATCGCTCGCGGCTGGTCGTTCTATTTCCCTGCCAGCACTCAGTACGGGCGGTGGTAAACTCGCATGCCGTGCTACCGGCGCCTATGCACGCATACGCAAGCAGTTTCGGACACCTATCGGCCAATTTGAAGGTATTGAAGAAGCATTAGCGCGGATGGCCGGTTACACATATCAAATGGACGCTGCACGTAAAATGACCGCCGTCGCCGTCGATCAGGGCGAGCGCCCCTCGGTGATATCAGCCATCGTAAAATATAACTTAACGAGCCGTATGCGCAGTATTATCACCGACGCAATGGACGTACAAGGTGGTAGCGGTATCTGTATGGGGCCGCGCAATATTCTGGGCCGTATTTATCAAGCCATCCCGGTTGGTATTACTGTCGAAGGCGCCAATATACTCACACGCACCTTGATCACCTTCGGACAAGGTGCGATACGCTGCCACCCCTATATTCTTAAAGAGATCCAGGCGGTCGCTGAAACAGACAGTGAAGCGGCATCAAAAGGGTTTGATAAAGCGTTATTTGGACATATTGGATTTACGATAAGCAATGTATTTCGCACTGTATTTCTTGGTTTAACCGGCGCATTTTTTGTACAAGCACCAGGCACAAAGGAAAAACATTTTTACAAACAAGCAACACGACTAAGTAGTTCTTTCGCTTTAATCTCTGATATTGGCTTGCTGATCCTAGGTGGAGCGTTAAAGCGTAAGGAGAAACTGTCAGGTCGGCTCGCTGATGTTTTAAGTCAACTGTATTTAATATCCGCTACATTAAAACACTTCAGCGACCAGGGACAAAAGCCAGCGGATTTCCCGCTTGTACAATGGTCATGCGAGGATGCGTTATACCAAAGCCAGCAAAGCCTGCTGGAATTCCTGCGTAATTTCCCCAATAAACCAGTTGCCTGGCTGTTAAGAATCGTCTGCTTCCCATTGGGCAGGCCTTATGCCCCCCCGAGTGACAAACTAGGGCACAGAATAGCAAATATCTTACTAGAACCCTCTGCCACAAGAGACAGGCTAACACAGGGAATATACATGCCTATCACTACGACGGAAACATTGGGTCGCCTGGAAGACGCCTTGGTAAAAATTATAAAAGCGGAACCCATTGAGAAGAAAATTATCAGCGCACAACGCAAGGGCGAAATAATTGGCTATGATTTAACGGAACTAAGTAAAGATGCTGTCAACAAAGATATTATCGACCAAAGCGAAGCCGACTTGTTAATTGCAGCAGATAATGCACGCAAGGATGTCATCAAAGTTGATGATTTTGCTGCGGATTATTTATCTAAAGGATTATCTAAAGAGGAACCTACAGAACCCTCTGCAAAACCCTCAACAAAGCTCTCTACAAAAGAAGGTCAGGAAGACCCTGACTCTGCTGCTGAAGACTTTGGTGGCGAAGACTCTGTTGTTGAAAACTCTGTTATCGAAAAAAATGCTGTTACTAAACGTACATCTGGAGAACACGTATAAATGCCGCAAAAAAAAAGTATTAACACTCGGAACGTTTATATTGTTGACGGCAGTCGCACAGCGTTTTTAAAGGCAAAAAATACACCAGGCCCGTTTCATGCAGCTGACCTCGCAGTAAACGCTGGCCGCGCGTTACTTGCAAGACACACCTTTCACCCCTCAGAACTCGACGAAGTAATATTAGGTTGCGTTATGCCTGGGCCAGATGAGGCGAATATCGCCCGAGTCGTAGCTCTGCGTTTGGGTTGCGAAAAACATGTGCCCGCATGGACGGTACAACGCAACTGTGCCTCAGGTATGCAGGCACTGGATTGCGCCGCTAATAACATCGCAAGTGGCCGGTCTGACCTGGTGCTCGCCGGTGGCGTGGAAGCAATGAGTCATGCGCCGGTTTTATATAATGAGGCTATGGTGATCTGGTTGGGCGGGTTATTTGCAGCACGATCAATTGGCGCAAAAATTAACGCCTTTTCCAAATTGAGGCCGAAGCACTTAAAACCTGTTATCGGTTTAATTCGCGGCTTGACTGATCCTGTGGTAGGTCTCTCTATGGGTCAAACAGCTGAAAACCTCGCATATCGATTTAATATTACGCGTGAGGAAATGGACCAATTTGCGATGCAAAGTCATCATCGTTTATCTGCAGCGCATAATAATGGGCTCATGAATGAAATTGAAGTTATTTACGACCACAAAGGCAACTACTTTGATCACGACGACGGCGTCAGACACGACTCTGATATGACCGGCCTCGCCAAACTCAAACCAGTATTTGACAAACCCTTTGGCAATGTCACCGCAGGTAACAGCGCTCAAATCACCGATGGGGCAGCATGCTTGATACTGGCCAGCGAAAAGGCGGTTGAAAAACATAACTTGCCCGTCATGGGCCGCATCGTTGATACTGAATGGGCGGGACTCGATCCCAGTCAAATGGGCCTGGGACCTGCACATGCAATGGCACCGATATTAAAACGCCAAAAATTCAGCCCTGACGATATTGATTACTGGGAAATCAACGAAGCGTTTGCAGCTCAGGTATTAGCTTGCCTGGCTGCTTGGAAGGACTCGAAGTATTGTCGTGAAGAATTGAAAACACGTAGCGCAATAGGTGAAATAGACACCAGCCATCTTAACGTTGATGGCGGCGGCATCAGCCTGGGGCACCCTGTTGGTGCCAGTGGCGCCCGAATAGTGTTACACCTCCTCAAAGTATTAGAACGAAATAATGCAACAAGGGGCATGGCTAGTTTATGCATAGGCGGCGGACAAGGTGGCGCCATGCTAGTCGAAAGGGAGGCCACATAAGATGACACACACACAAACCAGCGATCATTGGCGAATGGAACGGGATAATGATGATATAGCCTGGCTGTATTTCTCAAGAAAAGATAGCAGCGTAAACACACTTTCAACTGAAGCACTCACCGAATTGGACGATTTGCTCACCGATCTGGCAAAAAATAAACCCAAAGGTCTGATAATTCTGTCTGCCAAAGAAAGCGGCTTTATTGCAGGCGCTGATGTTAAAGAAATTTCAAGCAAGAAAACTATCGAAGACGCAGCTGAATTTATACGACTGGGACAAGCGGTGTTTGACCGACTAGAAAATATAGACTGCCCTACTGTGGCTCTGATAAGCGGATTCTGCCTCGGCGGCGGGCTGGAACTCGCACTTGCCTGCCGTTATCGAATTGCCGAAGATGATCCCAAAACTAAATTGGGTTTACCCGAAGTTAAACTCGGCATCCACCCGGCATTTGGTGGCACTGTACGGTTGCCACCATTGATCGGCGCACCCGCTGCGATGGATTTAATGTTGAGCGGTCGAGCCATCAGTGCGCGTGCAGCCCAGAAAACAGGCCTAGTGGATTACGCCGTACCGAAACGTCATTTATTAGAAGCCGCAAGGCGCACCATACTTAAACCACCAGCGCCGCACAAACCAAAACGATGGCAAGCCATGACGAATCATCGCCTGGTACGTCCGTGGTTAGCTAAAGTATTTCGTAAAAAAGTGGCTGCAAAAGCACCGGAAAAGCACTATCCAGCACCTTACGCGATTATCGATTTGTGGCAAAAATATGCCGATACGCCAGGGCGTATGCTTCGAGAAGAACGTGCATCCGAAGCGCAATTAGTGACTGACGAAACGGCACAAAACTTAATTCGCCTGTTTTTTCTTCAAGAAAGAATGAAGTCACTTGGTAATAAGGATTTAATCGACCCAAAACATATCCATGTTATTGGCGGTGGTGTAATGGGTGGTGATATTGCCGTTTGGTGTGCGTTATGTGGTTTCACGGTCACTTTACAAGACCACAAACACGAAACGATTGCGAATGTCATGCAGCGCGCGCACAAGTTATTTAAAAAGAAATTAAAGTTGCCGCGACTGATCACCGCCGCCACGGATCGCTTGATACCTGATATAACCGGATCGATCGGACTTAGTCAGGCCGATGTCATCATCGAAGCTATTTTCGAAGACATAAACGCTAAACATGCTTTATTCAAAGAAATTGAATCTAAAATCAAACCGGACGCGCTTCTTGCCACCAATACATCAAGTATTCCAATTGAAGACCTCGCAAAAGTACTCAGCAAACCGGAACGCCTGGTCGGCCTGCATTTTTTTAACCCAGTTGCACTGATGCAATTAGTGGAAATAGTGTGTGGAACAGACACAGATCAGGCAGTCATTGATAAAGCCAGTGCGTTCGCAAGACACATCGACAGATTACCTGTGCCTGTCAAAAGCACCCCCGGCTTTCTTGTTAATCGAATTTTAATGCCCTATCTAATAGAAGCCGTCGTACTGGAGTCCGAGGGCGTGCCGGCCAGCGTCATAGACAAAGCAGCGTTGGACTATGGCATGCCAATGGGACCCATTGAACTTGCAGACACAGTCGGTCTGGATATTTGCCTGCATGTGGCTGAAAATCTTTCGCAGGCATATCACGTCGACATACCTGAGCGTTTGAAAAATCTGGTTAAAGCGGGCAACCTGGGCAAAAAAACCGGAAATGGTTTTTATCATTACAATAAAAAGAAGGGCGGCAAAAAACAACAGAAAAAATCAGGCGACAGCAACATGACAAACGATGAAATATGCGATCGAATGATTATGAAAATGCTCAATGAATCGATAGCCTGTTTGCGGGAACAGGTCGTTGAAGACGCCGATTTATTGGATGCCGGCATTGTTTATGGCACAGGTTTTGCACCCTTTCGTGGTGGCCCGATGAACTATATTGAAAAAGAAAAAAAGGCTGAATTAAAAGATAAGCTCTCAAAGCTAACTGAAAAATATGGTGACCGATTTACGCCCGATGCGGGTTGGTCAAACTGATTATTGGGCACCTTTAATTAACCCAACAAAAAAATTCAATAAAAACTATGAACAGCGCTATTGAAGAAAACGCCAATCTAACCTTACCTGGTTTATTCAAGCAACGAGTCGATAAATCTCCAGATCGTATCGCATACAGGTATTTTAATAATGAACAACAAGTGTGGGCGTCATCGACCTGGTCTGAAATGTCTAACGAAGTTGCACGATGGCAAGCCGCATTAAAAAAAGAACCACTTCAGCACGGCGACAAAATAGCAATCATGCTATCAAACAGCCGGGAGTGGATCATGGTAGAACAGGCGGCGTTGGGCCTGGGCCTGGTTGTTATACCATTGTATACAAATGACCGCGTTGATAATGTTGCCTATATATTGCAAGACGCCGGCGTAAAATTACTTGTGGTTGAAGGCCAGGAACACTTACTACAATTACAGCCAATCCATTCCCAGTTGGATGGACTGGTAAGATTACTAGCGGTCAACTCATACGAATCGGATTTTCAGTATACTCGACTAATAAAAGTCCAGGATTGGCTACCTGAACAAGCTATCGGCTTATGCAATGAAATAAAAGATCCCAACAGTCTAGCAACTATAGTATATACATCTGGTACAACGGGGCGGCCCAAAGGCGTCATGCTTAGCCATAAGAATATTCTCAGCAATGCGTTCGGCGGAGTTGACTGCGTACCGGTTTTCGAAGATGACGTGTTTTTATCATTCCTGCCACTATCACATATGTTTGAACGAACATTGGGGTATTACATTCCCATGCTTACGGGTTCAACCATTGCATTCGCTCGCTCGGTTAACCAACTCGCCGAGGATATGCTGACGATACGCCCGACGGTATTGATCTCAGTCCCCCGCATTTATGAACGAATACACACAAAAATTCAGTCGCAGCTTGAAAACAAGTCAGGTCTGGCTAACCGCTTATTCGCCAGCTGCGTCAACATTGGCTGGAATCATTTTGAATACAAGCAAAAACGACTCGCCTGGCAGGTCTCTTTTCTCCTTCTGCCATTATTAGAACAACTTGTCGGAAAAAAAATTATGGCAAAAATGGGTGGGCGTATGCGTGTCGCAATTTGTGGCGGCGCTCCACTTTCCCCAGACATTGCCAAGACATTTATAGGTCTTGGATTAAATCTAATCCAAGGTTACGGCCTGACAGAAACCAGCCCAATCATTGCGGGTAACAGAGCCCACGACAATATACCAGCAAGTGTTGGTGCCCCTTTAAAGGGCTTCAAAGTTAAAGTCTCTGATGAAGGTGAGCTGCTCACCAAAGGCGATTCGATCATGTTGGGATACTGGAATAACCCGGAGGCCACCAAAGCTATCATCGATAAAGAAGGCTGGTTACACACGGGCGACAAAGTTCATATCGATGAGAAAAAGCATATTTATATAACCGGGCGCTTGAAAGAAATTATTGTGCTGGCAAACGGTGAAAAAATACCGCCAAGTGATATGGAAGTAGCGATCGCGGCAGATCCCTTCTTCGATCAGGCCTTGATTATAGGTGAAGGGAGACCCTTTTTAAGTGCTTTCGTCGTTCTTAACGAAGACATTTGGGAAACACTTTCAAAAAAACTTGATCTCGCCGGAAACGACGACGACCCTTTACAGGCCTGCTCTTTGATAGATTGTGTTATGGATAAAATCAAAAATCAACTTAGCCATTTCCCAGGATATGCGAAAATATATAGAGTAAGCGTATTCTTGCAACCCTGGTCGATTGAGGATGGGCTTATGACACCCACATTGAAACTCAAACGCGACCGTATCATTGCTAAATTCCAGAATAAAGTTGATATGATGTATCATGGGCATTAAGCTAAATTCAATAGTATTACCGGAATTTAACAGGCAAAGACGTATTGCAGTATGCTGGAACATTTCTCTGAAAAACTAAATCTTTCTCCACAAGGTATTTGGGAACCCAATGCCGACCTTGAGGAAATTTCGTACCCTGATGACGGCCACCACAGCCGAGTAGCCCTTGAGGAAAACTCATTTTGGTTCAATCATCGTAATACCTGTATACAGCAAGTTGTAAAAAAATATCCACCTAACGGTGTTATTTTCGATATTGGCGGAGGTAATGGATATGTTTCACTTGGATTACAACAAATTGGCATTGAAACGGTTCTGGTGGAACCCGGTGCGACGGGAGCACGTAATGCCAAACAGAGAGGAATTAAACATGTAGTCTGCTCTTCCTTTCAAAATGCCGGGTTTCAATCTGGGTCGTTACCCGCAATTGGGGTATTCGACGTTGTTGAACATATAGAAGATGATTCAGGTTTTTTAAACAGCTTGTCTGACAAGCTTACCCGTAATGGCCGTTTATACATAACAGCTCCCGCTTTTAACGCGCTCTGGTCAGCAAAAGACATTCACGAAGGCCATTTTCGACGATACACAATAAGTAAAATAAAGCACACTCTTCTCAATTGTGGATTCGAGATTGAATACGCTAACTATTTCTTTAATTTTTTAGTACCGCCGATTTTTTTACTTAAGGCCCTGCCTTTTAAATTAGGTTTGACAAATTCTCACGACACAAAAAAAGGCCAACAAGAGCATAAGCAGGCACAAGGAATTACAAAAACAATATTAGATTTTTTTTCGAGGCACGAACTCAATAAGATAAAAAATGATAATTCGATTAAATTTGGCAGCAGTGTTATCGTTGTCGCCAAACAAAAATAACCGTAAAAAAGGCTAAATATGGGAAACACAAATACCGAAAGTACTAATGTTGATAATAAAAGTTCAGATACACTGCCTGCCGACAAACATCCAACAATTAGGGTTGTGGCGATGCCATCAGATACAAATGCGTCCGGCGACATCTTCGGCGGCTGGATTATGTCGCAAGTAGATATCGCTGGCAGCATCAGCGCAATTCGCCGCGCTAAAGGCAGGGTGGCTACTGTAGCTGTTAAAGAATTCTCATTTAAAAAACCTGTTTTTGTAGGCGACCTTATCAGTTGTTACGCAGAAGTAGAAAAAGTTGGAAATACCTCGATTACGATATCTGTTGAAGTATTCGCAGAACGTGGGCGTATCAAAGAAGAATGCGTCAAGGTCACCGAAGCAGTTCTCACCTACGTTGCTGTCGACAGTAATCGCAACCCCCGCCCCGTGGATAAATAAAACACCTCCCATGCCTGGAGGTTTTGATCTAAGTCCGCAGCTCGCCCCCTACTCATTTAATATTGTTTTTAACATATGATGATTTTCTGAGGCATACACACACAATCTGCCAATACTCTACGCATTTACCCCAAGAAATCAGCTTATAATTTTGCACAAAGTCATTTATAGTATGCACAGATCTGAACACCAATATACTGACGGGATAATCATTTTAGATATTATTTTATATTTATACAAATAATTACCCAGGACAAACTATGATTAAAAATTATTACGATAAAGGCAAATCTACCACTTTAGATTTTACCAAAGCATTTTTTACCATAGTACTATTTACCGTAATACTATTTACCGTAATAATGTTCTCGACCTTAATCAGCGGCTGTGGGTCAACATCGGTTAACAGCAAACATATCCTAATCGAAACAGATAAAGAGGTTGCCGCCGCGTCTGTCTACTTTATAAGACCTTTTACTTATCGAGAACGCGGCATCGCTGATAACCCTGTTAAAATTGAATTAAACAGAAAAGAAATTATATCATTAGGTAAAGGCGAGTACACTCTAGTGCGCATTAAGCCAGTAGAGGCAACGATAACGACTCGGAATTATTCCATGTTTACAAACAAATTAATGCCGATTGAGATGACCCGAAATGCAAATATGACATTTGCGGCAGGCGAGACTTATTTCATCCACATAAAGCAAGTCAATGAAGAGTTCCGGGGAGTATATTATTTACCCGAGCTAATAGGATTAACAACGGCTAAACGAATGGCTTCAGATCTAAAATCAACTGGGGTTGATAGCGATGCTGATATTGAAAAGCTCTAATTTACAAAACTTATTTATACTCATTTTTCTAATAATATTATCCGGCAATCCAAACACTTCTTTTTCTGACCCAATTGCCGAGATAACGACTGATATTGCGACTGATATAACGATAAGGCACATCACACCAAACACAGTTCGATATGGAAAAAAAACCGATATCGATGTCATATTTAAAGAAAACACCACAATCACACGCGCCTTCCTTTCTCCTGGAGGCCCATATATATCCGACTCGTTGAAAAAGTATTTACCCGACTTCGCGGCCATTAATGACACGTTAATCACTAACAACAAGATATTTATAGCCACAATAGATGGTGACATCTTGTCATTGAGTATCAACAATAGAAATCAGGCCAGAAAACAGACCAGCGTTTCAAAAATACATGTAAATTCACCCGTCTTGAAATTAGTCTATCTAGAATCACGAATTTTCGCACTCACTCAATCTGGGTTTTTATATAGCATTAAACTCCCTAGCTTCAAAGTAGAAAA
>JAADIM010000012.1 GCA_013151345.1 Gammaproteobacteria bacterium | reverse complement strand
CTACGCGATCGCCTTAAAAAATGGAAAAACACGCTATCTTCAGCACCTTAGGCACCCTCGCTACGATCCAACTGATTAATTTAGGATAAATCCAGAGACTGAATTCATTTAGCGGTGAATCACCTAGTATATAGATGGTATTGGATTGATTAAATTGAGAGGCAGATCACACTGTGAGATATTTTTTTACTAATTCAGATGATAGTTCTCTGATATTACCCGTCGATACGGATTTGCCGCGTTCCAAAATACAGAACTGTTTTGCAACCCGTCGGGCAAAGGGTAGTTTTTGTTCTACCAGTAGCACGGTGATATTACTTTCTTGATTTAGTCGGATAATGATATCACCGATTTCTTTAACTATATTAGGTTGTATACCTTCTGTTGGCTCATCCAGGATTAATATCTTGGGATCGATGGCCAGCGCGCGCCCTATGGCGAGTTGTTGCTGCTGCCCGCCAGAGAGATCTCCTCCGCGTCGCTTGAGCATTTTTTTAAGGACCGGAAATAGTTCAAAAATATTTTCGGGGATATCTCTTTTTTTATCTCTGCGTGCAGTGAGGCCAATGCGCAGGTTTTCTTCTACGCTCAGCAACGAAAAAATTTCTCGCCCTTGTGGTACATAACCGATGCCCAGTCCTGCTCTGCGATCTGCCGGTAGGTTGGCTAATTCAGTTCCGTCAAAAACAATACTGCCGTTTCGAATGGGTAGTAAGCCCATTATTGCTTTAAGCAACGTGGTTTTGCCCATGCCATTACGGCCCATCAAACACGTACATGAGCCTTGTTCTACATTAAGTTCCGTGTCCCAAAGTGTGTGGCTTTCTCCATAATATTGATTTAATCCGCTAATTTTAAGCATCGATCATTCGCCCAAATAAACTTCGATGACACGTGCATCATTTTGTACTTTATCCATATTACCTTCAGCCAATACTGATCCTTCGTGAAGTACGGTCACCTTGCGTGCAATAGAACGAACAAAATCCATATCATGTTCCACTACAACGATAGAATGTTTACCTTCAAGAGAAAGAAGCAATTCTGCAGTTTTGTCCATTTCTTGATGAGTCATACCTGCAACTGGCTCGTCGATCAGTAATAACCGCGGGTTTTGCATCAATAGCATACCGATTTCCAGCCATTGCTTTTGGCCATGTGATAAAAGCGCTGCACGGTTATGTCGTTGTTCGGTCAGGCCGATGGTATTCATTACTTGGTCGATATGATCCAGTTGTTCGCCATTGAGTTTAGCAATGAGAGACTGCCAGACACGTTTGTCAGTTTGCATTGCCAGTTCCAAATTATTGAACACAGAGTGTTCCGGGAAGACCGTGGGTTTTTGAAATTTTCGGCCGATGCCCGCACTGGCAATGTCATATTCGGTCATACGTGTTAAGTCCATACTTTGCCCAAAGTACGCAGTACCCGTATCCAATTTTGTTTTTCCGGTAATCACGTCCATCATGGTTGTTTTTCCGGCACCATTCGGGCCGATGATACATCGCAGTTCGCCATCATCTATATAAAGGGTCAATTCATTTAGTGCTTTAAAGCCATCGAATTCGACGGTGACGTTTTCCATATAAAGAATGGTGCCGTGTGAGGCATCGAGTTGACCGGGAACAACCGTATGCCGGCCCTGTTGCGAAAACGGATATCGACCTTCTGCGACAAAGTCAAATACACGGTCACGCCGCATGGTTTCACGAAGTTTATCCAGTGTTTTCACGATTGAGCTGCCGATTTGCGCTTTTTAATTTGTTCAATTAAACCGATGATGCCTTTAGGTAGATATAATGTGACGAGGATGAACAACCCACCTAATGCAAATAACCAGACTTCGGGAAGCGCGCCGGTGAGAAACGTTTTGGAGTAGTTGACGAGTATGGCGCCTATGACCGCGCCATACAGCGTCGCTCGACCACCCACCGCTACCCAAACTACAAGTTCGATTGAGTTCAAGGGCGAGAATTCACCGGGATTAATAATACCTACCTGGGGCACGTAAAGCGCGCCAGCGATACCTGCCAAGATAGCCGAGAAAACGAAAACCCAGAGTTTATAATATTCAACCCGGTAACCGATAAATCGCGCACGGTCTTCTGCATCGCGTATCGCCACCACAACGCGGCCCAGCTTTGAAGTGACGATATATCTCGATACCAGATACCCCAGTGCGAGCGCTAGCGCGGTAATAATAAAGAGTGATACGCGTGTACTGTTCTCCTGCAAGTTAAACCCCAGAATATCTTTAAAGTCTGTTAGCCCATTGTTGCCGCCAAAGCCCATTTCGTTGCGAAAAAAAGCCAGCAACAGAGCGAACGTCAGGGCTTGTGTCAATATGGACAAATACACACCGGTAACACGCGACCGAAATGTAAGCCAGCCAAAGATAAAAGCCAATAAACCAGGTGCCAACACCACCATGAGTATGGCGAACCAAAATTGATCGAAACCGTACCAGTACCAGGGCAGTTCTGACCAATTTAGAAAGACCATGAAGTCTGGTAATTCAGCGTTACCGTATACGCCGCGGTCGCCGATTTGCCGCATTAGATACATGCCCATGGCGTAACCGCCTAGTGCAAAAAAGGCGCCGTGGCCAAGGCTGAGTATGCCGCAATAGCCCCAAACAAGATCCAGTGCGATAGCGAGCAAGGCGAAACTTAGGTATTTCCCCAGCAGCGTGACGGTATAGGTTGAAACATGCAAGGCGGCGCTTTCCGGTACAAACAGATTCAGTGTAGAAACAAGTACTACAACAACGGCGAGGACAGAGAGGAAAATTTTTCCGCCACGGTCATCATGCAGAATACTTGCGAATATACCTTTTTGTTGATTGGGTTGTTGCATGTCTAAATTAAGAGTTAATTTAAGAGTTAAGTTAAAAGCAAATAAAGCGCTAGTTTTCTGCTGCGCGACCTTTTTGTGGGAATAAACCACGAGGCCGTTTTTGTATAAACAGGATGATCAAAACAAGTACCAGTATTTTTGCAAGCACTGCGCCTGCCCAGGGTTCCAGAAATTTATTGATGACGCCCAGTGACATTGCACCCACCAATGTGCCCCAAAGATTTCCTACGCCGCCGAATACAACTACCATGAACGAATCAATGATATAAGCCTGGCCGAGGTTAGGTCCGACGTTTGTTAATTGGCTTAATGCAACGCCGGCGACACCGGCAATACCGGAGCCAAGGCCAAAAGTGAGTGCATCCACCCATTCAACACGTGTTCCCATTGCTTTTGCCATCGCACGATTTTGTGAAACGGCCCTGACTTTAAGGCCCAAGGTTGTTTTTTTGAGGATGAGCAAGAGCGCGAAGAAAACGATTAGGCTGAACAGGACTATATAAAGCCGATTATAGGTGAGCGACAGGGCGGCGTTAATTTCCAGTGAGCCGCTCATCCAAGCAGGTGTTTCGACAGAACGATTCAACGGCGAAAAAATGGAACGCACTAATTGTTGTAATACCAGGCTAACACCAAATGTCGCAAGCAGGGTTTCCAGAGGGCGTCCGTATAGATGTCGAATTACACTGCGTTCGATTGCAATACCGAACAGGCCGGATACGATAAATGCGGCAGGGATCGCTACAAATATGGAAAGCGCGATATTATCAGGCATCAGTAATTGAACGACATACGTTGTATAGGCGCCTATCATAATGAGTTCGCCGTGTGCCATGTTAATAACGCCCATTACGCCAAAGGTGATGGCAAGGCCAATTGCCGCTAGTAGTAAAACTGATCCTAGACTTAAGCCAAAAAATATTTTTTCGATAAGGGCATAAAAATCGAGTTGTGAATCGATATGAGTTAACGCTTTTTTAGCGGCATTGCGGATCTCGGCGTCTTCCAGCAAAAAAGTACCATCTTCTGCTTTATCGAGTAACTTTGAAAGTTTGCTTCTGGCTTCCTGGCTCAGGCTGTCACCAAGTAGCGAAATTGCTTTTAGACGAATATTTTTATCTGCACTGTTGATATCCCAGAGTGCGAGTGCTAAGTGTATTAATTCGTTGACGGCGTCATTTTTTTCTTTTTCAAGGGCGTTGCGCAATAAATCGATGGTATCTTGATTCAATATTTTTGTGATTTCAGACACCGCATTCAGTCGAATGTCTGTATCTTCGTTTGAAAGGCTTAGCTGCGCTATTGTGCCACGTAGTTGTTTGCGTAATTTATTATTGACTCTAATTTTTTTAATATCACGTTTGCCAACTTCGCCAAGCTTGTTTTCTGTTATTGCGTCAGTGATATGATAGCCATTTTCCGATTCGGTTGTGATGACAATAAGTTGATCGCTCTTGCGATAGAATAACCGGCTTTCAAGCAGTGCTTTTAAGGTGTTAATTGTTTGTTTGTTGTTTATTGTTTCAAATATTTTAATTGCGTCGGCTTTGGCTTTAAAGCTTTTTGCATTGAGTGCGTTGACCGCGTAGGCAAAAGCGCTGTTATCATTACTTTGCTTGTCTTCAGCAAAGGAGGGAGTGAACAGGGAGCAGAAAATTAGAATGAAGAAACTTAAAAAAACGACTGTTAAATTACCCGCCGGGTGTTTATGAAACAGTTTTTTATTATTGGCCACGAAGGTATCGAATACTTTAATTTGCGTTTTTTGAGTTGTTTGTAACATTGCAGGACGTTGTAGTTGTATCGTCTTGGTGTTCGTTTATAGAGAAGCTGAAAAAAATGGTACTGCCTATACTGAGTAGCCCTAAATTGCATAACATAGGCAGTGCCTGGATAGTTTAACTATTAAATCTGAAGTTGAATACCGGTTAAAATTCGAATGTAGTCGGAACCTGGGCCGGTATCTGGATCAATGTTTGATAATGTGAAAGACACTCTTGCATTGTGACCATCAATGATGTAGTTCAAACCTAAATCAAGTTGTGTTGGTGTTTTTCCCGCTGCGCCTACGCCTGATGTGTTATCAATATCAAGTACTTGTAAGCGTGCGTGGGGTTGTAACCTGCCTATGCCGTATGTTCCAGGAAATAAAAATGCGCCTGACACAAAGAAACCGTTACCTTGAAGTTGAGTCGTGTCTGCGACGTTGTCTGTGTCATAATCATAAAGGGCGCCTTCCACTGTGACAGCGCCACCGTTGGCGACTTTCTTTTCAAACAACACATCAACACTAAGGCCCATGAAGCTACCTCGGTTTGTAGGCGAGAAGCCAACGCCATCTCTTTGTGTTTGTAAAGCAACACCCAAGGCCAAAATATCTTTACTGCCATAGTAGGTACCGCTGGTGTAATAACCGGGTTCCGGGTCGTGGAAGTTGTAAGTGAAACGGCCTGCTATTAGAGGCATATCTTTGTCGTTAGGTACAAATGTTGGATTAGCGTGTTTTATTCCTTCAAACATACCCACCTGGTATTTCATTTTGCCACCGTCAGTTTGTCCCCATAGTGCGAGGCCATCATCACGACCGGCAATAATCGAGGGGTACGCGCTGACTACACCTGGATAATCCCAAGTTGACAGGTAGTAGGGGCCATTCAGATTAGAGCGGTCGCTCGGTGGCAGGAATCGTCCCATCCAGAAATTAAACAACTCGGAAAATTCAATTTGGGCTATGCCGTCAATCACCTGAACATCTTTGTCGCCATCGTATTCTGTGTTGAAGGTAAACTTTACATTTTTATGCGCTTGTCCATTAAGATACAAGCGTATGCTTTCTAACTTAAAATCATGTGATGGTTCGTTGCCAACGGGCGCTTGATCCATGCTGATGCCAAAGCTGGTACGTAAGCCTGCACCTACACTCACCCATTTGGTGTCATCAATTTTTACGGTGCCAGCAGCAAAACTGGGTGTAATAGTGAACGACAATACGCTTAATATTCCGGTACACATGAGCGCTATGTGACGTAGTTCTTTATTGGTTATTCTCATATACTTTCTCTCCCAACAAATGTTATTTAGTATCAATTTTGTGCAGATTAGAATCGCAAATCGAATCCGTTTTGTTTCATGTACGTTCTTGGTGTGTGGAAATAGGGAGTGCTGATTAAGAGCGACCCCTCATGCCAACTGAATTATATGGTTGCTTTGCATTTTAAGCGAATGAATATAAATAAGTTTGCTGGAGTGATGCGGTGATAAATTTTTGTCTGATCAATGTTTGTGCAAAAATAAACGTCATATTACAGATAAGTCTATCCTCGTGTAATTCGATACTCTACGGAGTACGTTATATAACGTCCAAAAAGAGAACCTGAGAAAGGGTGGGCACTACTTATATCAGTAGAGGTGATACGTAGTGCCCAGGTGGTGTATAACTACTAATTATTGCTTACCAACTTAAAAGTTCTGACCTGAACATTTTTTAGTGACGGTGTTGTAGTTTCCGCATTTGATCGGGGCTGTCCAGTTAGCAACTATACTTTTGCTGCCTGGCAGAAAGTCAGACCAGGCATCGCCCGCGACGATGGTGTCTGTTTGCCAGACGATATCAAATTGACCGTCTTTCTGGATTTCGCCAATTAAAACAGGTTTGGACAGATGATGGTTTTTATTCATCACCGCGATGCCACCCGTTAAGTTAGGTTCGGTGATGCCGATTATGGCCTCTGCTACGGCATCGGTAGCCGTTTTGCCGGCTTTTTCTACTGCTTTAACCCACATTTTAAAGCCGATGTAGGTTGCTTCCATGGGATCATTGGTGACGCGTTTTTTATCTTTAATATAGGCATGCCATTTTTTGATGAACTCGTCATTGGCTTTGTTATCAACACTCATGAAATAATTCCATGCAGCCAGGTGGCCAACTAACGGTTTTGTATCTATGCCGGATAGTTCTTCTTCGCCCACTGAAAATGCGACGACAGGAATGTCTTCAGCAGAAAGGCCTTGGTTTCCTAGTTCTTTATAAAAAGGTACATTCGCATCACCATTGATAGTGGAAACAACGGCGGTCTTTTTACCTTGTGAACCGAATTTTTTGATATCTGATACGATGCTTTGCCAATCTGAATGACCAAAAGGTGTGTAGTTGATCATGATGTCAGATTTTTTTACACCTTTAGCCAATAAGTACGCTTCTAGTATTTTATTGGTCGTGCGAGGATAGACATAATCTGTGCCTGCCAATACCCAGCGTTTCGCGCCGACTTCATTCATCAAGTAGTCCACTGCAGGAATTGCTTGTTGATTTGGAGCAGCGCCCGTGTAGAAAACATTTTTAGAGGATTCTTCGCCTTCGTATTGCACGGGGTAGAACAATAATCCGTTTAGTTCTTCAATAACAGGTAATACTGACTTGCGTGAAACCGATGTCCAGCAGCCGAAAATTACATCTACGTTGGCTTTTGAAATTAGTTCACGTGTTTTCTCAGCAAATAATGGCCAGTTTGATGCGGGGTCTACAACAACAGCTTCAAGCTGCTTACCCAGTAAACCACCTTTTTTGTTTTGGTCTTCAATCATCATGAGCACCGTGTCTTTAAGTGTGGTCTCACTTATCGCCATGGTGCCTGAGAGTGAATGAAGAACGCCAACTTTTATCGTGTCTTTCGCTGCGTACGCGGTTTGCATACCAAAGAAAACAGCGATTGCCACTGGTACCCATAATTTAATATTTTTCTTTTTCATGACAGTTTTTTTCTCCCGGTTGAATGGTGCTCCGTATATGGAAAATAGAGTCACTGTTATCCTTAATGGTCACTTCTGTATGTGTTATTTAGATTATTACAGATCAAAGCTTTTGCTGTAAGTGACCTGAAACAGTGGGTCTTCTTCAACACCTGAGTCATCATTCAAGTCAGACATTGCGAAATTGACCGCAAATGAAATTTCGTCAGTCGCAGCGTAGCCCAAGGTGACGTGTGTGTATTCATCACCGGATGCTGGAAATTCAAGGTCCCACCAGCCGTAAGTAGCGCTGATTTTGCCCCATTCCCCTGTTAGTGTAAAATATTTATCGTCAGTACTGGATGGTAGAGAAGGGTTGTCTACGCTGACATAAGCTGCAAATGTAACCGGCCCATAACCGACGCTTACGATTACATCTGCAAAGTCGGTGTCACCCAGGTCTGTTTGAATGCCAGCGCTAGTGCGTTCTTCGGGATAGTTATAACTCCAGTAAGAAATATCATAAGAGACACCAGCAGCTTCTCCGCCATAACCAAAATATAGATCGAATTCGTGACCGGCCTCTTCACCACTTCCCCATACACCTGCATATATTCCATTATCAAAGCCGTAATCCAGAGAGCCACTGATTGCACCACCATGCGGTGCCAGGTTTTGTCCACGCCATAAATACATGTTTGATGCGGCAAAACTAGCAGATGCGCCTGCCATTGCAAATGTGGGTACTGATAAGGCTCCAACCG
>JAADIM010000017.1 GCA_013151345.1 Gammaproteobacteria bacterium | reverse complement strand
ATTTTGGCCAGATTTTCCGATTAAATTCGTTAAATATGTCCAATATTCGCCTCATTTAATCGAAAAATCTGACTCAAAATGGCTTTCCCTCATGACGATCACCTAAGTCCGACAGGCGCCTAGAGAGCAATTCAAGTCTGCATTGCATCGGAAACAACAGTCGCAAGTTCATTTGCTACCTGATATACCTGTTTTTCATTTTTACCTTCTACCATAACCCGTACCAACGGTTCAGTTCCAGATAGACGCAATAAAACACGCCCTGAATCTGCCAATTGATTTTCAGCATCCTTAACAGCTTTTTGAACTGTATTTGACGACATAACATCAACACGTTTTTTCATTTTAACGTTCACTAAACATTGCGGGTACTTGCTCATTCCCGATTTTAGTTCATGTAAACACCGTCCCTTTTTCCTCATCTCTGCGATGACCTGCAACGCTGAAACTATCCCATCACCGGTTGTTGTCCTGTCAAGACAAATGATATGCCCTGACGACTCACCACCCAAAACCCATCCTTCACGAATAAGCATTTCCATAATATGTCGGTCACCAACTGGTACGCGTTCAAAGGGTATGCCTTGTGTTGTCAATGCATGCTCTAGCCCTAGATTACTCATATGCGTACCAACAACTGTTCCAATTTGATTACCGTTTTCATGTTTAGCGCAGTCGTTTCTTGCTTGCGCGATGATATAAAGTATTTCATCGCCATCAACGATATCACCGTTGGCATCAACCATGATAACGCGATCACCGTCGCCGTCTAATGCGACCCCCAAATCCGATTTGGTGTTCACTACCCACTCCTGAAGCAATGCGGGATTTGTTGCACCACACTTTTCGTTGATATTTAAACCATTAGGTTCAACACCAATCTCAATGACCTCGGCTCGTAATTCTCTAAAGACACTGGGAGCAACATGATAAGTGGCACCGTGAGCCGCATCAACAACTATTTTCAAACCTTTAAAGTCTGATAAACCAGGAATCGTGCTCTTGCAAAATTCGATATAGCGACCGCCAGCATCATCAACACGTTCCGCTTTTCCTAATAAAGCAGAATCTACTGTAGTAAATTTTTTTTCCAATTGCGCTTCAATCTCAAATTCAATTTCGTCAGAAAGTTTATTACCGAAACTCGAGAAAAACTTGAAACCGTTATCATCAAAAGGATTGTGAGACGCACTGATTACGATACCTGCTTGAGCATGTAAGGTACGCGTTAAGTAAGCTATTGCAGGCGTAGGCATCGGGCCGACTAACAGAATATCAACACCTGCAGCAGACAATCCGGCTTGCAACGCAGACTCAAACATATAACCGGAAAGGCGAGTATCTTTGCCGATAAGTACTTTGCCACCGCCGTCTTTGGCGAGCACACGCCCGACCGCCCAGCCTAGTTTTAATACAAATTCTGCCGTTATCGGTTCTTCGCCTACTTTACCGCGAATGCCATCGGTTCCAAAATATTTCTTGGTCATGTTTGTTTCTCAGTTTTTATAATGTTTGTTGGGCTTGCTTACAAGCTCACCCCAACCTATAACACTTAATTATACGCCAATTATTCTATTTGGCATGGTCTTAATTTAGGCGGATTTATTTGGATTAATTTACTTGGAATGGACAAGTGCCTGGCATATTTTGAGCGCATCTGATGTTGCTTTTACATCATGTGTTCGGATAATCGTTGCACCCGCAAGACAGGCCGCCGCTGCTAACGCGATGCCACCAAACAGACGTTTATCGGCAGGTTCATCTAATAATGCACCAATCATAGATTTTCGTGAAACACCAATAAGTACAGGCAATCCCAACGCAACAAATTCAGACAGGTGTTTTAAAATACTTAAATTATGTTCTAACGATTTGCCGAAGCCAATTCCAGGATCAATCACGATTTTGGTTTTTTCAATACCCGCTGCTTCACAAAGTTGCACCCGTTCCAGCAAAAAAGACTTAACCTCCTCGATGACATTTTTGTATCTGGGCTCATGCTGCATCGATCTTGGTTCGCCTTGCATATGCATAAGACAAATAGGCACATCGAGTTCTTTGGCTGTCTGAATAGCGCCCTGCTCTTGTAACGCTCGCACATCGTTTATGAAACCCGCACCGCATTTAACTGCCTCTGTCATTACCTGCGGCTTGCTAGTATCAATCGAAATCGGTATCTGTAGCGCCTTACTCAATATTTCAATAACCGGCAAAACACGTTCAAGTTCTTCTGCTTCAGTGACCGGTTGCGCGCCAGGACGAGTTGATTCGCCGCCAATATCAATTAGCGCAGCACCTTCCATAACCATTTCATATGCACGATCTACTGCTTTATCAATAGACAAAAATTTACCCCCGTCCGAAAAGGAGTCGGGGGTAACATTTAAAATACCCATCACTTGCGGTTTAGTAAGGTCCAGTTTACTTACGTCTAGATTATGGTCTAGATTATACACCACGCAAGTATAAAATTAATCCACTTTAATGTTGACCGGCTGGGCCGCCTATTTTTTCACCATCCGATTTTGCGGATTTATCCTTCTTGGCTGAAGAATCATCTGAGTCTACTTTTTTACCTGATTGAGGCGGTTCAGAATCAGACCAACCTTCTGGCGGATCGGGCTCTTTGCCTTGCATAATACTGTCAATCATCGCTACATCAATCGTTTCATATTTTATCAATGCCTCGGCCATGCAATGAAGTTTGTCCACATTCTCGTTAAGGATCTTGTTCGCACGTTCATAGTTACGATCGACAATAGTTCTTATTTCTTCATCAATAATACGCGTCGTTTCATCAGACACATTTTTATGTTGTGCAACAGAATGGCCTAAAAAGACTTCGCCATCTTCTTCGCTGTACGTCATTGGCCCCAATTTATCCGACAACCCCCACTTGGTTACCATATTTCTGGCTAATTCAGTAACACGTTGAATATCATTCGATGCGCCAGTGGTCACATTTTCCGCGCCAAATATAAGTTCTTCAGCAATACGGCCGCCAAAGAGACTGCTAATCTGGCTTTCAAGGCGCTCCTTTGAATAGCTGTAACGATCTTCCAAAGGCAAAAACAGAGTCACACCCAGCGCCCTACCGCGAGGAATAATTGTCACTTTATATACCGGATCGTGTGATGGCACGGTACGGCCAACGATGGCATGGCCTGCTTCATGGTAAGCGGTTAATTTCTTTTCATCGTCACTCATGACCATGGAGCGGCGCTCAGCACCCATCATGATCTTATCTTTCGCTCTCTCAAAATCATCCATATCAACAAGGCGCTTATTCGCCCTGGCCGCAAACAAAGCGGCTTCGTTGGCTAGATTAGCAAGATCAGCACCAGAAAAACCAGGTGTACCTCTCGCAATCAGACTTGGCTTAACATCATCATCAATCGGAATTTTGCGCATATGTACTTTGAGGATCTGCTCACGGCCTCGAATATCAGGCAATGGCACTACCACCTGGCGGTCAAATCGTCCTGGCCGCAACAAGGCAGGATCCAACACATCAGGACGGTTCGTCGCAGCAATAACAATGACGCCATCATTGCTTTCAAACCCATCCATTTCGACGAGCAACTGGTTCAGTGTTTGCTCACGTTCGTCGTGCCCCCCCCCCAGGCCAGCACCACGATGACGGCCCACAGCATCAATTTCATCGATGAAAATAATGCAGGGAGCATGTTTTTTTGCCTGTTCAAACATGTCACGTACGCGCGACGCACCCACACCAACGAACATTTCAACAAAATCGGAACCTGAAATAGTAAAAAAAGGCACCTTGGCTTCACCAGCAATCGCCCTGGCAAGCAACGTTTTACCTGTTCCCGGCGCCCCTACCATTAGGACCCCTCTGGGTATCTTGCCGCCTAATTTTTGAAATTTACCCGGGTCACGCAAAAACTCGACCAATTCACCCACTTCATCTTTCGCTTCTTCAACACCGGCTACATCAGAAAAACTAACCTTAATCTGGTCTTCGCTAAGCATTCTTGCTTTGCTCTTACCAAATGACATGGCACCCCGGCCACCACCACCACCTTGCATTTGGCGCATAAAAAACACCCAAACCGCAATAAGCAGTAACATTGGAAACCAGGAAATAAAAATCTGCATTAGTACACTGGGTTGTTCCGGTGGCTTGGCATCAATAACGACACCATTGTCGAGTAAATCGGTGATTAAACCTGGATCATTACCCGGGCTATATGACGTAAATCGGTCACCAGCATGTGTCTGGCCACGAATTGTGCGCCCCTCAATCAACACTTTGGCCACATTGCCTTGTTTAACATCAGACAGAAACTGGGAATATTCAAGCTTTTTGGCTGAAGACGGGCGTGGTCCAAAATTATTGAAAACCGATACCAACACGATGGCAATTACCACCCATAAAATGAGATTTTTTGCTAAATCATTCAATGTTTAAACCTCTAATTCGTTAATTCCAATAAACTAATTGCGCCTGAAAATCCTATACTAAAAAATACACGTTACTACACATTATAATCTCTTGCCAGTAAATAGATCTCACGGGAACGTGCTCTTGAGGCTGTCGGCTTCCTTATTAATATCTTATTAAACGAGCACTTAAGTTCTTTTTTAAACTCATCCACACCGCTGCCCTGGAACAGTTTGATCATTAAATCACCGCCTGGTAAAAGTACGGCTTTAGTCAACTCTAACGCAAGTTCTGCCAAGTGCATCATTCTAGCCTGATCAACACTGCTGATACCTGTTATATTGGGCGCCATATCCGATAATACAAGGCTTACAGGCCTATCCCCGACCAATTTTAACAATCTTTCTACTATTATCGGCTCACTGAAGTCACCCTGCAGAAAATCGACATCTTTAATCGCATCCATAGACAAAATATCCAAGGCGATGACTTTGCCTTTTTGCCCCACAACATTCGCTGCAAACTGAGACCAGCCACCTGGTGCCGCTCCCAGATCGATCAGCGTCATGCCGGGTTTGAGTAAGCGATCTCTGTTATTTATCTCTTGCAATTTATAAGCCGCACGTGAGCGTAAACCCTCGTGTTTAGCTTTGTTGACATATTTATCCTCAAAATGTTCCTTGAGCCACCGCTTGCTGCTTTTGCTTCTTGCCATTTGAGTGAAATTTGCTACCGTGATTTCCGATAAATTTGGAATATTCGTTACTTTCTGTAGGTGGATGTACTAGTCACCAAGCCACTGTTTATAGGTCATTATTCTGATGAGCTGTCACAACCCGCCTAGCTTTTGTCACAAGCCAAATCATTGCCACTACACCATATCCGGCCAGAAACAGAAATTGCCCAAAAAAATTTGTTAAAAGCTTATCAACGGTTACCAGCAGCAAAACGCTGATAACCAAAATAATCGCCAAATCAAATTTGACTCCGTTTAAAGGACTGGCGGCTACTTGGAAACGCTTACTCATTTACTTTTACTTTTCACTCACAGCCGTTACAATCACGTGCCAAATCTCAACCCAGTAGTTACTTACAATGCCACTCACACAAAAAACCGCCCGGCCATCTGCGCGGAAAATAACACAGCTAAACATTCGCCATTTACGCGGGCTTGCGCATAAAATCAAACCCATCATCATGCTAGGAAAAGCAGGCTATTCTGAAAATGTGCATGACGAATTGGAAATCGCATTGGGCCATCATGAACTTGTAAAAATAAAATTAAATGAATCAGATAGATCAGTGCGCGATGATCTTATTAAACGTATTTTAACGCAAACACACGCTCAATTGATTCAAAAAATAGGGCAAATCCTGGTAATCTATCGCCAGACAGAGAATAAAGTTATTACTTTTCTATAATCGCTTGTCTTTAATTGCGTTTTTTTTAATAGCGTTAATTACTTAAGCAATTACTTAAGCAATGACTTACGCATCGACAAAGCATCAGTAGAAAATTGCGGATTGACACGAAGCAAAACCAATGCTAAACCGCACAGACTTGTAATAAGATATAAAACCGAAGAAACACCGTGAAGCTGGCCAAACAGAATAGCTTGTTCGCTCCCTTTTACTAATCCTTGTATTTTCAAATCCTGCATCATAGGTTGTAATACAAATAAACCGTTGCAACCATTAGAATCATACACACCAATACCCAAATTCGCCAACGACGAAACAGTTCCCTACGTGCAACTATAACGGCACCTACTAATAGCAAGACGCCACAAACCAATCCAATTATACTGATATATTTAAAAAAATAACCCGCAAGTTCACCCGCTAATTGTCTGTCATCCAACGTTTTAAACAAAACAGGTGTGACCAGGTAACCGATAATCCACATTCCACCTATCCATAAGGTAAGTAAAAAGCGTTCAGAATAGTGTACGATTCGCATAATAGGTTAATCAGAGTTTACTAAATGTATTTAACTTCTACAACTTCATACTCGATTACGCCGCCAGGTGCATTTACCTCGGCAATATCGCCTTCTTCTTTGCCAATCAATGCCCGTGCAATCGGCGAGCCTACTGAGATCATGCCCTTTTTAATATCAGCCTCATCTTCACCGACTATTTTATAACAAACTTCTTTTTTACTTTTATCATCGAGCAATTCAACTGTCGCGCCAAAAACTATTTTTCCATTGGCATCCAAACTCGTTACATCGATTACCTGGGCATTGGATAACTTACCCTCAATGTCGTTTATACGCCCTTCGGTAAAACTTTGCTGTTCTCTTGCCGCGTGATATTCAGCATTCTCTTTTAAATCACCGTGCGCACGCGCTTCTGCGATCGCTTTAACAATACGTGGTCGAACAACTGTTTTGAGTTCTTTTAACTCATCTCTCAATTTTTTTGCCCCGACCAGGGTAATTGGAAACTTGATCATTTCTCAAACTCCTCATGTAGATCCTGCAAGCGATTAATTTCGTTCACGTCAATCTGTTTTATTGCCATACATGATGCTCGTGCAGCTGCAATTGTCGTGGTATAACTCACTTTACGTTGTAGCGCTTCTCGTCGGATAGTAGATGAATCTGCAATTGCTTTTTTACCCTCTACGGTATTGATTATAAAGTTTATTTGATCATTTTTGATCAGGTCGACAATATGAGGCCGTCCTTCCTTTACTTTATTAATCCGCTCACAATCAACGCCCGCTTCTTTAAGCACATTAGCCGTACCACCCGTCGCCAAAATTTTAAAACCAAGATCTGTTAAATCTTTTGCGACACCAATGGCAGCGTTCTTGTCAGCATTACGCACACTTACAAACGCGGTGCCACCTGTAGGTAATTCGACACCTGCGGCTAATAACGACCTCATGTAGGCAACACCAAAATGTCGCCCCACGCCCATCACTTCACCCGTTGATTTCATTTCCGGCCCGAGAATGGGGTCAACACCTGGAAATTTAACGAACGGGAATACCGCTTCTTTCACCGAATAATAACTTGGAATACGTTCGGATTTAATACCCTGATCCTTTAGACTCTTCCCTGCCATACAGCGCGCAGCAATTTTCGCCAACGGCAATCCAATTGCTTTTGATACAAATGGCACTGTTCTGGATGCTCGTGGATTCACCTCTAAAATATAGACGTTACCACCCTGAATCGCAAATTGAGTATTCATCAGACCCACAACCCCCAGCTCCATCGCCATTTTTTTGACTTGTTCGCGTAATGTGTCCTGTATCGTTTTGCTTAAATCATAGGGTGGAAGCGAGCAGGCAGAATCGCCCGAGTGAACACCCGCCTGTTCAATATGTTGCATAATGCCGCCAATAAACACCTCCTGGCCATCACATATTGCATCGACGTCGACTTCAATGGCATCATCCAGGAATTTGTCCAGCAATACCGGTGAATCATTTGATGCATTGACTGCTTCACTCATGTAGCGCATGAGTTCTTCTTCGCTATAAACTATTTCCATTGCACGCCCACCCAACACATAGGACGGACGCACAACAAGTGGGAAACCCACTTCATCAGCAGCATTTTTTGCTTGATCTACCGAACGTGCGAGAGTATTAGGCGGCTGCAATAATCCAAGTTTGATAATCATTTGCTGAAAACGTTCACGGTCTTCCGCCAGATCGATTGAATCAGATGAGGTGCCTATTATTGGCACACCCGCTTGTTCCAAAGCACGTGCGAGCTTTAATGGCGTCTGTCCACCATATTGCACGATGACACCTTTAGGTTGCTCAATCGCTATAATTTCCAATACGTCTTCTAATGTTACAGACTCAAAATATAACCGGTCAGAGGTATCGTAATCTGTCGATACAGTTTCAGGATTACAATTAACCATAATGGTCTCGTAACCATCTTCGCGCATTGCAAGCGCTGCGTGTACACAGCAATAATCGAATTCGATGCCCTGTCCGATACGATTTGGACCACCACCCAGTACCATGATTTTTTCACGGTCGGTTACGTTAGCTTCACACTCCTCTTCATAGGTGGAATAAAGATACGCCGTCGTCGCCGCAAATTCGGCGGCACACGAATCTACCCGCTTATAGACGGGTCGGACGCCTAACGAATGTCGATGTTGCCTGAAGTTATTTTCATCTACATCGAGCACTTCTGCCAATCGCGCATCTGAGAACCCTTTGCGTTTAAGCGCAAACATACTTTGTTTATCGATAGAACTGAGTTGTGTTCCTCGAAGCGCATTTTCCGTCATGACCAAATCATTTATTTGCGTCAAAAACCACGGATCGATATAACAGGCTTCATACAGCTGTTCCACCGTGAAACCAGCCCGAAAGGCATCTGCGACATACCAAATTCGCGATGAGGCAGGCTCGCGTATATGCTGCCGAAGTTTTTCTTTTATTTCGTCGTCGTTTAAATCCACCTGTTCATTCAAACCAGTGACATCCGTTTCCAGGCCACGCAATGCTTTTTGAAACGATTCCTGGAAGGTACGACCCATGGCCATCACTTCGCCCACCGACTTCATTTGCGTTGTTAACCTGTCTTCCGCTTGGGGAAACTTCTCAAACGTAAATCTCGGGATTTTTGTTACGACATAATCAATCGTTGGTTCAAACGAAGCAGGCATCGCGCCGCCGGTTATTTCATTTTGTAACTCATCCAGCGTATAACCAATGGCCAGTTTGGCGGCGACTTTGGCAATTGGGAAACCCGTTGCCTTGGATGCCAGCGCAGATGACCTGGAAACACGGGGATTCATTTCGATAATAACCAATCGGCCATCTTGCGGATTTACACCAAATTGTACATTTGATCCGCCGGTATCAATACCAATCTCACGCAACACCGCAAGCGATGCATCACGCATGATTTGATATTCTTTATCAGTTAACGTTTGTGCGGGTGCCACCGTGATGGAATCACCGGTGTGCACACCCATAGGATCCAGATTTTCGATCGAACATACAATAATGCAGTTATCGTTGCGATCACGCACTACTTCCATTTCAAATTCTTTCCACCCTATTACAGATTCTTCAATCAATAATTCATTGGTGGGAGAAAGATCCAGACCGCGCTCGCATATGGCTAGAAACTCTTCCTTGTTATAGGCAATACCGCCGCCACTGCCACCCATCGTAAATGAAGGCCGGATAATGGTCGGGTAGCCTACTTGGCTTTGCACCTGCATGGCCTCTTCCAAACTATGTGCAATCACAGAACGCGGCATGTCCAGGCCAATTTTTTTCATCGCTTTGCGAAACAAGTCTCGATCTTCTGCTTTATCAATCGCTTCGCGTGACGCACCAATCATCTCAACACCAAATTTTTCCAATACACCTTCGCGCGCCAAATCCAACGCACAATTCAACGCTGTTTGGCCGCCCATGGTAGGCAACAACACGTCCGGCTTTTCTTTTTCAATAATTTTTGCGAGAACTGGCCATTGAATGGGTTCGATATATGTTGCATCCGCCATTTGCGGATCTGTCATAATCGTTGCAGGATTAGAGTTCACCAAAATGACTCGGTACCCCTCTTCCTTTAATGCCTTACACGCTTGCGCACCGGAATAATCAAACTCACAGGCCTGACCAATGATAATTGGACCGGCACCTATGATTAAAACACTTTGTATATCAGTACGTTTTGGCATTTATTTAACCTGGTTTAATCACGGCGGGTGCGGAGAAAAGAATATAATAAAAAATACTTTAATAAAAAAATGTAACTCATTGTATTATAAATAATTATACTCTTAATTAAATTGCTTTCTCCGTATCCTCCGTGGCTAAGCATTTTTTTTAATTAACTCAATGTATTTATCAAACAGGCAGTTGATATCATGCGGCCCCGGACTCGCTTCAGGATGCCCCTGAAACCCGAACACCGGTTTATCTGTTCGTTGTACCCCTTGTAAAGACCCGTCAAATAAAGATCGATGTGTGGGCTGTAAATTTTTCGGAAGACTTTTTTCATCAACCGCAAAACCGTGATTTTGGCTGGTGATCATGACTTGTTTGGTCTCAAGATCAATCACAGGGTGATTCGCCCCATGGTGACCAAACTTCATTTTGATAGATTTTGCACCGCAAGCCAGGGACAACAATTGATGTCCCAAACAGATACCAAACATAGGTTTACCCGTCTCAATCAAGACTTTAATCGCTTCTATCGCATAGCTACACGGCTCAGGATCGCCTGGACCATTCGACAAAAATATGCCATCGGGTTTCAAGTCTAAAACATCCTGTGCGGGCGTTTGTGCAGGTACTACGGTGACACGGCAACCCCGGTCGACCAATAATCTTAAAATATTGCGCTTTATGCCAAAATCATAAGCGACAACGTGATGTGATAATTCGGCTTTATCGCCTGTTGGCTGGGCAAAACGATTTCCTTCTAATGCCCAGATACCTTCATTCCATTCGTATACGCTAGAGGTGGTCACCTCTTTTGCCAAATCCACTCCTTTTAATCCAGTAAATGCTTTTGCCTGCTCTATTGCGGAAGCCGCGTCAATACTGCTCCCTGATACATCATCACAGGCGATAATACACCCGCCCAGCGAGCCTTTTTCCCTCAGGATGCGTGTCAATTTTCGCGTATCAATATCAGCAATACCGACCACATTTCGCTCTATCAGATATTGCTTTAATGGAATTTGACTGCGAAAACTGCTGGTGAATAATGACAAATCCCGAATCACTAATCCACTGCCCCAGACATTGGAAGACTCGTTATCCTGATCATTGGTGCCAATATTGCCAATATGAGGGTAAGTGAGGGTGATAATCTGCTTGCAATAAGACGGATCTGACAGTATTTCCTGATAACCGGTTATAGACGTGTTAAAAACCACTTCTCCAGTTGACTGACCCATTGCGCCAATAGACTGTCCCCAGAACAAACTACCATCTTCCAGGGCTAAAAGAGCGGATTTAAACAACGATACCTCGATTCATAAACACGATACCCCGATTCAGATGTACAAAACGGGATAACACTTGTGAGTGCCATCCCGCTTAATTTTTAACGAGTGGATTGTACTTCAATAGCGTGTAAAGTTAAAACAATATCATAAACTTATATCTGAACTGGGCAACTAGTGCCCTTTTTTGAATCAGAAAGCTTGATGAGAACCAGAATATTTTTAGGTATTGGTAGTGGATTATTAATGAATTGTCCTACTCAGTGTCTTAGTGTGCTGTTCAAACAAGCTCTTGCATTAACAAACCCCTGCTCTCAATGGTGGAATATCGCTGTTCCCTAGTTTGTGGAATGCCAGCCGATTAGGATTAAAAATGAAGCGAAGGTTTATATTTCGGCAATAAAACTTGAACACAAAAAACCCGCTCCTAAGAGCGGGTAAACTGTTTTCTTTATATTATCTGTATGAATGTTATCTAGCTCGTCTGAATCTTTGTCCACTGGAGGGCTCGTCCGCTACGCCAATAATATAGCCCGGCGGTACCGTCACATTGCCATTCGTGATGCCACCTTCGGCTCCACGCAGTGGTTCAATTGCTGGGAAACCAAACTCAACAGTCGAATCAACTAATTGCGTGTCCAGCGTGATACGCGGGAAGTCAAAACCATTTTTCTCCAATGTTCCCCCCATACCGGTTACTACATGCGATACATCAAGTTCGGTACCCGCATCGTCACCATCTGGCAGATAGACAGTGAAACTGTCCGCTTTCAGATAACGCCCCATCACTTCGACTGCGTCCAGTGGTGTATATTCACCCGAATCAATGCCGATCTTGAATTCCATAGGCGACACCATAATGTATTCTCCCGTAAGCGCACCTTCGGCTATTATTTTGGTAAGGACATGGATACCCACATCAGTACCTCGACCGCGCAGACAATCTTCATACGCCTGCCAACGATCAGCCAAGTCGATACCATCGCCGCCATCAGCAACGCTCAAATCATGGCGTTCATCAGCGCGCCATTCATTTTCCAATGCGACGCAAGCGGGTCCCTTGCCTCTAATCTGGTTACGGTTGATACGGTTTGGATCATTGTCAAAGTAGTAAGAAGCATACTGAATTTGAGTCTTGGTACTTAAAGGCACATCGAAAGCACCTGTCGCCGGGTTCTCCAGCATCAGGTTTGATATACGTGCATATTTACCGCCCGCATCCGCCATCATAGAATCTGCAAAGTTAGGGCCTTCAGGATCCAGGTTAAAGTGAAGACCACTGTAATTCCACAACCAACCACCTGACCACTTGGTTACCAATGGATTCATGGAACTGTTAGCACCCAATTCAATTTCTTGAACCAGATTACGCGGCCAACCTCCAACGCGACGTGTATCATTATCTGCTTCCTGCGTTGCCCAAATAGGCCCTTTTGCGATCATGGCACCTAGCGGATAGTAATGATACAACGCGTCCTGTATCACATCACTGTCCGGTAAAATCGTATTGGCATAGCGGAATCCACGCAGGCCACCGACATCCGCGCCAGTCACTTTACGGAACACATCAACGGCCAGGAAATGTCCCGAACCAGCGACGACACCCGGCATAATAGTAAAGCCATTCTCATCTATACAGCCCTGTCCATCGGCACACACTTCGTTAGAAAAACGGTTACGCGACAATTCAATTTCGGTTTTACCGAATACCGTGTCCAATGGCTCCATTAGCAACGCACCACTATAAGGGTTGTCATTAGCCCCCGCCACGAAACTTCCGCTCATATAAGGACTCTCAACATCTTTTACCAGCTGTACGATATCCTTATCTTTTTTGATATCACTGGTGACTGCATGCCGCTTCCATCTCCAACTTTTAAGTCTGCCATCTCTAATTTTGATTTTCAGCTCACCCACCTGAACGGCGTCTTCACCTTCTTCAATAATGAGCGTTTTGCTACCCCATTTATCTGTCGGTTGACTGACAATAACCGGCACCAATGTAGCTTCATGCATGTCAGAAGAAAAAATAACATCAATACCGTCAAAATTTTCAGCATTGAAGATATTTTCTGCGATGCCGGCTTCAGACAATAGTGCCACAATATGAACGCCTTCTACCTCGCGCAAATGCTTCACCCATTTAGGAATCTCAGGGTCCACCTTGAAACCATTCGTGGGGTCAGCCGGGTCTTGATTTAATTTGCCCGCTTCAGTTGCCTCGCCCCAGGAAATAGGCCGGTTTTGTGGAGAACTGATTTCGCCTTTACAGTTGGTAAAACTGATACCCGAAGTAATACGGCTGGACACCACTTGAGGCCCACGGTTGGTGGTACAACCAAAAAAACCAATCTTGACACCATCCACTTCCATAATGCGATAGGGTTTTGTCAATAGCTCACCGATAGCATCACCCCTGGCAACACCCGGTTCGGCATGGTTTGTACCATTGAAATACGCATTAGAGGTAATCCCCCCCCACCGGACGCTGTCACCATCCTGATCAACAGGAAAGGACTTACCGTAGGAGGATTTCATTCCCTGGTCAGAGGCGGGAATAGGAATGGCCATTTCATCAATACGATCGCCGGGATCATTAATATCACTGCCATCCTGGTTACCAAAGTACTGAAGATAACGGTAGATACCATATGAAAATTCCCAGTTACCGGGCGTGAACACATCAATTTCCATTTGGTCTACCACTTGTACCAGCGCATCACCTCGTGTAAACGTAGCCACGCCACTGCCTGAAATGGTATCGCCAGTATGAATGTGTATCGAATTATCAGCGTTTTTACGGATATCTTTAACAACTGTCACAAGGTGCGCAAGGCCACCTTCGAATGCATCAGGCGCACTGCCAGCACGTGCGTTATCATGATGTCCAAGATCGCCGTGAAAGTCACCGGTATGTATGAACGTGATTTCAGTATCAACAGTTTTATCTCCGCATGAAACAATACTGCTTAATAGCAATGCTCCACCGGTAATTCCTAGGATTGTATTTTGAATACATTTGATTTTATGTTTACGTCCCATTCCACCTTCTCCAAGTATTTTCGTTTTATACAACGGCTTGATACAAACAGCTTGATATCCTTCAATTCAAACCACCATATCATGAGATATTCTGTACAAAAATTAAAAATAACTTTCGGAGTAGAGCACTCGCAAATACTCATGTCAACGTCGAACAAA
>JAADIM010000116.1 GCA_013151345.1 Gammaproteobacteria bacterium | reverse complement strand
TGATCTGAATGAAGGTAACACCAATCTAGCCGATGCCAGTATAAACATTGTAACAAACCGCCTTCCATGTAAGTCTCTTTGTGCTAAAAAATTTCAGGTATAAATATTTCCCGAACAATGTATTATATAGATAGGTAGGCCTCTGGTTAAGTCATGAATGCTATACCCGTGGCGTTGGGATTTAGGTGTAAATGTGCGTCCTATTTATTTCATGGCAAGGCGAAATGACGAGTAATAGTTGCTCTATTGCGAGGAATTTCAACGCAACCATGGAATAAAGAGGGCGTGCAGTTACACCTAAATCTCAATCGCCACGGGTATATATATGGCCTAGACAAAATCGGAGATCCATCTTGGATGCCCGGTATTGGATGCCAAGTAAATAGGGACAAATATATGTTTTCCGAGAAATCGCTCATATCGAAAGAAAAGGCGTTATCAGGTCGGCTTGAAAAAATGCCGGTACCCAGCAGTCATTTTGTTAATTCCCATTCTCTCGTGCCGCCTTTTCCCGAAAATGTGTTGTTTGCTATGTTTGGAATGGGTTGTTTCTGGGGGGCGGAGAAAAAATTCTGGCAGGTCCATGGGGTTTACACAACAGCGGTGGGTTACGCTGCCGGTTACACGCCAAATCCGACTTATGAAGAAGTTTGCAGCGGGTTAACAGGTCACAATGAAGTTGTGTTTGTAGTGTATGATCCTGGTCAAGTTACATATGAAAAATTGTTAATCACTTTTTGGGAGACACATAACCCTACCCAAGGTATGCGTCAAGGAAATGATATTGGAACGCAATACCGGTCAGGCATTTATTATTATGACGAAAAGCAAAAGCAATTGGCTGAGGAAACAAAAGCCCATTATCAGAAGTTACTCGATAGCGCCGGACATGGAGGCAGTACCACTGAGGTCATTAAAGCACCTGAGTTTTATTATGCTGAAGACTATCATCAACAATATTTGGCTAAAAATCCAAATGGTTACTGTGGGCTTGGTGGTGTCGGTATTTGTTATTCAAAAGAGTAGGTTACCGTGTCTTTAACAACGCTCTATACCGTAGGACATGGCAGTCGAACAATAGAAGAATTGCTCGATTTGTTAGATGAAACGGGAATTAGTGTCGTGGTAGATATTCGTGCTCATCCCCATTCAAAACGCTATCCTAACTTTTCGGAAGAATCTTTTAGACTGGCAATAGAACAAGCTGGCAAAACTTATCATTGGGCTGGCAGGCAGTTGGGTGGGTATAGACAGCCCACTATGGAATCGCAGCATATCGCGTTACAGGATGAGGCATTACGTGGGTTTGCGGATTATATGAGTACAGATGCCTTTCAGGTGGCGGCTACGCAATTAATAAATATGGCAGATCAGGAGCGAACCGTTATTCTGTGTGCTGAAATATTGCCTACACATTGTCATCGTTCTCTTATAGCGGATTATTTAACATTAAAAGGCGTTAATATTATTCATTTGATATCTGATGTTGAAATAAAAGAACATTATTTGAGTGAATTTGTCAGGCGAGAATCATATGAACTAATATATGATCGAAACGCTGCGCCTAAGTCTGCGTTATAAATTATTTTTAAGGGCAGGAGTTACAGGAACAAAATGCTATGAAGTATTTTACGTTGTTTGTATTAGTCGTTCTCTCTGTAGCAACTACATTGAACGTGCAGGCCAGTTCGGCCTATGCAGAAAAACCGGCTGTACCTAATGACGTTTCTAAAAATTTTTTAGCTATCGGTATTGAGAAATCTACCGTTCCTGATGCGGATCAAGTTAGGGTGCCAATATATCCAAACGCAAAAATTATTAATAGCTATAAAGGCGTAAAATCACCACAAGGAATTTTCGAGCTCTTACCTTTTTTGGAATTGATTAGCACAGATAGTTATGATCAAGTTGTTGGTTTTTATAAAGAAAAACTTGTGGGGTGGCAGCAAGGAGGTTTTAATACGGCATTATACTTCGCAGAAAAAGGCAAGATTAATATGTTCTCACCAAAATCCACGCATGTGGGTATACACGATGTGTTGAAGTACTACCGGGAAAATGAACAAAAGGATTTGCAGAAAATTATTCCAGGTGCAAAATCACTTATTAAAATATTCTACACTGGAAAATAGTCAGAGATTTTCCATGTGAGAGGCGCGAGTGTTGAATGCCTGAATTAAAAATTACTTATTCGATTCTCTATTTGACTCTCTATTTGACTCTCTATTTGAGAATGGCCTGTCAATGTCAATTAATACGCCAGGGTCTTGCACATCTATTTCGGTTAGAACGCGTTCGTTTTGGATAACTATATTACGGGCGCCTATATCTTTATTGAGAGATAATAACAAACTTCGAAAGTGGTGACTAAATCCAACGGGGTGGCCATGTTGTTTATTATGTCTGGGGACTGCGATTGATTCATCGTTTTGTATTGCATCAGCAACAGCTCGTATTGTTTTTTGATGGATAAATGGCATATCAGCGAGTGCAACTACCCAGCCTTTTGCGGGCCAGCTTATTCTGATGCCATATGCCAAGCTGTAACCCATTCCTTGTTCTGCTTCATCGTATTCCCAAACATCCAGTCCCTCATTTTCTAACAAGGCCCGAATATTTTGATCATTTGGTTTGATAATAGCTATAGAGTGGGGTAGAGCAGACTTTAGTTTTCTTGCTGACAGCGCAACCATAGGTTCATTATCTATTTGGTATAACAGTTTGTTTGAACCGAATCGACGACTTTGTCCTGCCGCCAGAAGTATGCCGACGATATTTTGGCTATTCATTACTTTTTCTACTCAATATTCTGCCCAATATTCTACTCAAAAATAGCGTCGTGTTATTTCACAGAAGACACGCATGCTGTATTTAATCTGTGGCCATCGAAATTTTGATCTGACAAAACCAATTTTTTCCCATGGCGTATCGCTGTTAATTCGGCAAGGATTGATACTGCGATTTCCGCTGGCGTACGGCTCCCAATAGGTAACCCAATCGGCCCGTGCAGTCTGTTTATACCGTGGTTTGAAACACCAAGTGCAACTAGTCGTTTTCGGCGATTATCATTGGTTTTTTTTGATCCTAATGCGCCAACATAAAATGCGCAGGAATCCAGGGCTTCCATAAGTGCCATGTCGTCAAGATTGGCGTCATGTGTTAATGCTAGTACCGCGCAGCGAGAGTCTGTAACTGTTTTTTTCACGACATCATCAGGCATGCCTTCATCCATTTCAGTAAGTTCTATATGCCAGTTTTTCATATAATTCTTACGTGGGTCGCAAACAATAACATGATAATTTAATGCCAATGCCATACTTGCAATAATTTGTGAGAGATGGCCGGCGCCAATAATAAGTAAATGCCAACTTGGGCCAAAAACTTTATTTATAGAATTGGGACTATATGAAAAATCCGAGTCTGGTATGTTGTTAGAAAAACTCACTTCGCCTGTATTAATACAAACATGCCGGGAAATTAGTTGACGTTTTTCTATTTTATCAAGAGCAGTTTGCAGTTGGGCACTTGTATCCAGTTTTTCAACAACTAATTCAAGGCAGCCGCCACAAGGCAGGCCGAAGCGTTGTGCCTCCGCTTTGGAAATGCCATATTTAAACAATTGTGGAAAATTGTGCGGATTGTGAGCGCTGTTTGATAATTGGTCGCGTAGTGTTTGTTCGACGCAGCCACCGGAAACAGACCCAACGGTGTACCCATTAGGGTTGATCGCCATCACTGAGCCGACGGGTCTTGGTGATGATCCCCATGTTTTAATAACCGTAATGAAATATATAAAGGCTTGTGGTTTTGCCGGTTGCTGTGCAATATGTTCTAGCCAATGAATTGCAGACTCAAGTACTTCGTGATCGGCGCTTTTATGAATATTTTGTTGAAAAAATGTACTAGTCATACCAGTTCGTTCAAACGTATTGGTAGTTTTCTGACGCGTTTACCTGTCGAGGCAAAAACAGCATTAGCTACCGCTGGCGCAATTGGCGGTACTCCAATTTCGCCGACACCACCTGGTGGCTGGGTGTTTTTTACCAGATGGACATTTATCTCAGGCATTTCGTGCATGCGTAGCGCGGGATAATCACCAAAATTAGTTTGCTCAACTCGACCGTTTTTAATCGTAATTTCTCCATGTAGCGCAGCCGTCAAACCGTACACGATGCCGCTTTGAATTTGTGCTACTACAGTATCTGGATTTACCACGGTACCGCAGTCTACCGCTGCCGTGATCCGATGTACTTTGACGGTTTTGTTTCCAGGCTCTCCAGTTATGGATATTTCCGCAACATAGGCCACAAAGCTTTCAAACGATTCTATTACTGCGATACCATGAAAGTGATTTTTAGTTAACGGTTTTCCCCAACCTGAATTTTGCGCGGCAACTTCTAGTACGTTTTTATGTCGTGGTTTTTTTGCAAGTAGATTTTGACGAAATTCAAAAGGGTCCTTTTTAGCAAGCGTTGCGACTTCATCAATAAAACATTCTGTTACGAAGGCATTTTGTGAATTGCCCACTGAGCGCCAGAAACCAACAGGAATGCCGGGGTTTACCATCGCATAAGTGACTTTAAAATTAGCTACGTCATAGGGAAGATTGTCAGCCCCCTCAGTCGAAGTGTCATCTTTGCCTCGAAAAATAAGGCCGGCAAAAGGTACTATTCTATGTAATATTGACGAGCCGGCAATGGCATGCTGCCACGACACCAGTGCGCCATTTTTATCAATTGCAGCAGATAATCGGTTATAGGTAGCCGGGCGATAAAAGTCATGTTGTATATCATCCTCACGTGTCCAGATGACTTTGACTGGTTTTTTTAGTTTGTCAGATATTAGAACGGCATCTTTGACAAAATCCTGTTCCGCACGCCGTCCGAATCCACCGCCTAAAAAGGTCGTGTGCACATATACTTTGCCCCTGGAAAGCCCCGTGATCTTTGCGCCAGTTTTTTGTGTTGGTCCCTGTCCTTGAGTGGATACCCATATGTCGCAACGATCTTGCTGAACATGTGCAGTGCAATTCATCGGCTCCATACACGTGTGTGCCAGGTAGGGTGTTTCAAAAGTGGCGTCAATTGTGTTTGTTGTCGTATTTGACGAATTTGTCACATCACCGCGGTCTTTTATAATTTTCCCATCATTAACAGTATCGATAAATTGTTTGCGAATAAGTAGACTGTTAAGTGTGCTATGTTTTCCCTCATTCCAGTCAATATTTAATAATTCTCGCCCGCGTTTTGCTGCCCAAAAATGATCGGCAACGATGGCTATACCCGTTTCGATTTCGAATACATCGTGTACACCCTTTACCTTTAATGCGTCGCTAGCATCAAATTGTCTAAGCGCGCCTTCAAAAACAGGGCAACGTACCACCGTTGCTACTAGCATATTTGGCAAACGTACATCCTGGCCAAAAATTGCTTTTCCGTTTACCTTTAATTTTGAATCAAGTCTTGCTATGGGTTGACCAATTATACGAAATTGATCTTGTTTTTTCAGCTTGGGTGTTTTCGGAACAGATAAGTGTCGAGCTTTTTCTACCAGTTGCCCATAAGTCGCGGATCGATTTGATTGTTTGTGGGTAATGATGCCCTTGTTGACAGCGCAGGTGCTTTTATCAACGTTCCATGTTTGTGCTGCTGATGTTAGAAGCATCTCACGTGCAACCGCACCAGCTTCACGCATAGCGAACCAAAAACCACGTATTGAGCCACTGCCACCTGTGGTTTGCCTTGCGCTTCTCGGGTTTTCGAAATCTTCGTGAGCAGGTGCGAATTCGACATTAATTTTAGACCAGTCCGCTTCTAATTCTTCTGCAAGTAACATGGGTAAGGAGGTCATGACGCCTTGGCCCATTTCTGAGCTGGCAACCTGTATTGTGATCTGGTTGTCTGTAGTGATCCGAAGAAATGCATTTGGGAAAAATGATGAACCGATAGATTTTTGTTCTGATGATTTGCCCGCTAACATGTTAGTTATCTGTGTTTGTGCATTTTGACTACTGCCGCAACCGGGTAATTGAATACCTAACAATAGACCGCTGCCATATATAGAGGTGGTCTTTAAAAAATTTCTTCTTTGGATGTTGAATTCCTTATCCATGCTTATTTTTCACTTTTTTGAGATTCAGCGTTTGAGATTGAGGATAGCGTGGACGCTTTTTTAATTGCCGATCGAATACGTAGATAGGTGCCACAACGGCAGATATTACCCGACATGGCCTCGTCGATGTCCAGGTCAGTGGGTTGTGGTTTCCGTTGAAGCAAGGCGACGGCTGACATAATCTGACCGGATTGGCAAAATCCACATTGGGTAACTTGTTTTTCTATCCAGGCTTGTTGCACGGGGTGTGAAGCGTCTGTCGATAATCCTTCAATTGTTGTGATATGTTTTCCAGTGAGACTTGAGACAGGCGTTACACAAGAACGTGCAGGTTCTCCATTGACGTGAATAGTACATGCGCCGCACAGTGCAACGCCGCATCCGAATTTTGTTCCGGTTAACCCTAGAATGTCACGAAGCACCCAGAGTAGCGGCATATCAGGCTCGACATTAACGTTATGAGTTGTTCCATTTACGTTTAATGAAATCACCGCAGGCTCCTATTTGCATGTATTGTATATGACTTTTGCATATAATTTTTCGTATAACTCTGGCATATTAATAGTGCATTTAGCTTATCTAAGTCGCAAGTATTATATACATAACAAATTTGATTGTTACAATAATATGTTGATAATGAACGCGGTGTGATCTTTAAAGGAATGTCGTTTGGGCCCAATTTTTTTTCGCTATTTTGTATAACGGGGTATGATTATTTTCTTTTATGATGATTAATGCAGCAATGAAATGTAACAAAGCAGGGACGTATAAATTGGCGTGGTGATTTGGGAACTATGCATCCTATAGATGATCCAATCGCTGGGCTAACTGTTAACAAACTAAATTGTAAAAAAGGGCGATACCAAAATGGTAGGTAAAACAATAAATTTAACAGATGAACTTTATGATTATATGCTCTCCGTTTCGGTTCGTGATTCTGATTTATTGAATCGTTTGCGAACAGAAACAGCAAAAGATGATCTTACGCAATTGATGCAGATTACCCCCGATCAGGGTAATTTTATGGCATTTATCGTGTCTCTTATTGGCTCGAAACGCACAATAGAAGTGGGCGTGTCGACCGGTTACAGTTCTCTTGTGACGGCCATGGCATTGCCGGATGATGGTTGTATTATTGCCTGCGATGTTAACCGGGATTATACTTCGATTGCCGAACGTTATTGGAAAGAAGCCGGGGTAAATCATAAAATCGACTTGCGAATCGGCCCCGCAGTAGAAACACTAAAACAACTAATAGAGGAAGGGCATACAAACACATTCGACTTCGCATTCATTGATGCCGATAAAACGAATTATGATAACTATTATGAGTATTGTTTACAGTTATTAAGGAAGGGCGGCGTGATCGTGCTTGATAACGTATTTTGGGGTGGCGCGGTCATAGATAAAGAGGCTAAAGATGAAGATACTGAAGCCATACGCGCAATTAATAAAAAAGTATGTCAGGATGACCGGGTCAATATGACAATGTTACCTGTAGCCGATGGGTTAACATTAGCAATGAAATTGTAAGTGCATTTACAAGATTAGTTAATGCACTTACGATAAATTAGAAGCCATTAACTTAGTATCACTTAATGTAGCAGCATCGCTAGCTTTCTGCGATATTGTTTTGCTAATTCGTGGTTAGCCCCCAGCAATTTGAATACGGCTAATATGCTATTGTGTCCAATGTCTTCTTTAAACTTGCGATCGCATTGCATTATTTCTAAAAAGTGTTTTAAACCTGCTTCGTTAGCATCTGCCAGAATTTTTCGCGCGCCTAGTTGGTAGCGAGTTTGTAAATCATCTGGATTGTTGATAAGATCTGATTCCATTTCTTTATCGCTGCGTGTATCTTTTGCCGCGTCGATAAACGTCGCCATTGCCAGAATGTTTTCAGCTTCGTTACCGCTGCGCAGTGCAATGGGTAGTGCTTTTACAAGTTCAATGGCTTTTGTCGTATCACTAACGGCGATATATCCTTTTGCCAGGTTAAGTTTTAGGGATTCGCGTGCTGGGTCGATTTCGACCGCCTTATTCAGCAACTCAAGTGCTTTATCCGTATCGCCCTCTTTAATCGCCGAGAGGCCCTGGGCACTAATTACTTCTGACTCGCTATCGATATGTGTATCGATAATTTTACGTAAAACAGGTTCCGGTTGAACCCCCATGAAACTGTCGACTTCGATGCCGTTTTTAAATACCTTAATAGTAGGTAAACTTCGAATAGCCTGTTGTGAAGCGAGTGATTTTTGCTCATCGCTGTTTACTTTTGCAAGTAAAAATTTTCCCTGATATTCGTTGGCTAATTTTTCCAACATTGGCATGAGGGTTTTACATGGCTGGCACCAGTCCGCCCAAAAATCGACAAATACCGGTTGTTTTTTTGAATTTTCTATAACCAATTGATTAAAATCGGTTTCTGTGACATTAAAAATATGAGGGGAATCACTCATATGGCACATCCTTTGTTTTGGTTAATTTATATATTACTCATAATATGAATTATATCGATCGTTTCAAGGCCGGGCTTTAATTGATATACCCGTAACGTTTGTTTGAAATTTAGGTGTTAAGAGTGCGGCCTCTTCATTTCATGGCAAGGCGACATGACGAGTAATAGCGGGACTATTGTGAGGAATGTCAACACCGCCCCGGAATTCGCGGTGCGGTACCCACGCTACATAGAGAAATAATATTGAATTAGCATGAAATTGAATTACAACAACAATCTTGTCGCGTATGGCGGTGATGTTTTTTATCTTGAGCATTTTATTGATCAGGATGGGGCAAGCAAGTTATATACTCATTTTTTCAACGGCCTCGATTGGCGAGAAGAACAGATCAAGATATATGGCAAAGAGATTACAGTCCCACGTCGGGTGTGTTGGTATGGCGACCCCGATACAAATTACACTTATTCAGGTATTTCGCACCTTCCTACTCCGTGGACAAAATCTTTGTTGGACCTCAAGCAGAAAATAGAATCTGCGACACAGCATCGATTTAACAGCGTTCTGGCAAACCTCTATCGCGATCAAAACGATTCAATGGGTTGGCATGCAGACAAAGAAAAAGAGCTTGGTAATAATCCATTTATTGCTTCCCTAAGTTTAGGAGAGCCTCGTCTCTTCAGGTTACGACATAACAAAAGTAAAGAAATAGTAGAACTAACGTTATCGCACGGCAGTTTATTACTAATGGGTGGAACGCTTCAACACAATTGGCAGCACTGCATACCTAAAACAAAACTTAAAACAGCAGCACGTATTAATTTAACGTTTCGAGAAATTCGTCGATAAATCGCCGACTGTTTACACGCATTATTT
>JAADIM010000113.1:33458-34320 GCA_013151345.1 Gammaproteobacteria bacterium | reverse complement strand
TAAATCAACGTGGGTTTGTACAGGACGTACTTATGCCGCGAAGCGCAAGGAGGTGCGAGAGAGGATTTACACTAATTGAAATTATGGTTGTGGTTATTATATTGGGTATTTTAGCCGCAATTGTTGTACCTAAAGTAATGAGTCGTCCCGATGATGCGAGAATAACCAAAGCGAAGAGCGATATTCGTGCGTTGGAGAGCGCGTTGAATCTCTATAAATTAGATAATTTTGTTTATCCAAGTACAGACCAGGGACTGGAAGCGCTGGCGCAAAAACCCGGTGGTACACCTGAACCACGTAACTGGAAAGAAGGTGGTTATGTCGATCGGCTGCCCAAGGACCCTTGGGGTGAAGTTTACCAATATCTTAACCCGGGTGTGAAAGGTACAGTCGATATTTACTCTCTTGGTGCTGATGCACAACAGGGAGGGGAAAGTGTAAATGCGGACATTGGTAACTGGGATCTGGAGTAGCGCCTTTCTATCTATAGAACACGTAGCTTAGATGAAGTTTACGAGATCCGGGGATGGTCTCCAGTCTCCCCCGGAATCTGCTTTGCTTCTGCCAGGCTACAAAAAAATTGTTTTAACCATTGTTTTTTACAACAGAACGACTTTCGTGGTTAAAAAAATCGTGGTTAAAAAAATGTGGTCAAAAAAACAGTTTTGCGAATTAGCCATTTCTTACACTTATGCCTCAACCTGATTGTTCAAACACCAGCGATAAATATCTACCTTGCCAACGTCAGTTTGCTGTGAGTCAGTACGTATTGGACGTACTTATGCCGCGTAGCACAAGGATGTGCGAGAGAGGCTTTGTACAGGACGTACTTATGCCGCGTAGCACAAGGATGTGCGAGAGA
>JAADIM010000113.1:0-33446 GCA_013151345.1 Gammaproteobacteria bacterium | reverse complement strand
ACTTATGCCGCGTAGCACAAGGATGTGCGAGAGAGGCTTTGTACAGGACGTACTTATGCCGCGTAGCACAAGGATGTGCGAGAGAGGCTTTACTTTGATCGAAATTATGGTGGTGATGCTTGTGATCGGCATTATCATGAGCCTCGCAACGCTTTCAATCAATCTTAATCAATCCAATATCCTCGAAGATGAAATAAAAAGAATGCGATCATTGACTAGCATGGCTAGCGAAGAAGCCATAATGCAGGGTGATGAAATGGCGGTTGAAATGCACAGTAATGGCTATCAATTTCTTCGGCTTATGCAATCAGGAGAACAATGGCAGTGGACACCCGTTAAAGAGGACAAATTGTTTCGACCCCGGTGTTTCCCCCCGGGTTTGGATATGAAGTTAGAACTTGAGGGCGAACCCGCCACGTTAGATCGTATGTCCTGCGATGCCGGTAGAGATATTTTGGATAAAAAAGAAGATTCGGAGGACGCAACATCAAAGTTGAAGGAAGATAATGAAAATGAAATACCAAGAATATTTTTATTGTCCAGTGGTGAGCTGACACCGTTTATAGTGACACTAGTCTGGGAGGACGGCAGTGAATATAAACTTAGCGGCGAGTTAACCGGCGAACTGGAATTACTGGCCCCCGACGACGACGAAATTTAAAGTGAATTCTTATTATAATAATTTGTCTGCTAAAGTACCCAATAAGAATCCGGGACAGATTATTTGCAAAATTATCTGCAAAAAAATGGCTGGATTCACGTTGTTGGAAGTGCTGGTGGCCGTTGCCATATTAGCCTTTTCACTTGGCGCAGCGATAAAAACCACGTCATCTAGTTTAAACAACGCCGCCTATTTGCAGCAACGTACACTTGCGCATTGGGTGGCAATGAATACCTATAATGAATTGCAGATTTTTAAGAAATGGCCAACGCCCGGCAGTAAAAGTGACGGTACGATGTTAATGGCAGGCCATGAATGGTACTGGAAAGTGGAAACTAACAAATCAGATGAAGTTGGAGAATACAGCATCGGTGCGTTTGTTATTACCGTGCGTGATTCCGAAGAGAGCAAGCAAGCTCTGGCCACGATAGAAGGAGGATACGAGTTTTAGTCGGGCTCCTGTATTGATAATGTGATGAATAAAAACCGATTACAAGGCTTTGTACCAGGCGTAGTTACACTGCGAAGCACAAGGACGTGCGAGAGCGGCTTTGTACAGGACGTACTTATGCCGCGAAGCACAAGGATGTGCGAGAGCGGCTTTGTACAGGACGTACTTATGCCGCGAAGCACAAGGACGTGCGAGAGCGGCTTTACGCTTATCGAAATAATGATCGCGATTGCTATATTTGCCGTGATGTCGGCTATGGCGTATGGTGGTTTAAATAGCGTAATGAAGTCTCGCAATGGTTTAGAGGAACACGCAACACGCTTGGGCAAAATGCAAAAAGCGTTTTCAATTATCGAAAGAGATGTGCAGCAGATAGTCTCTCGGGGTATTAGAGATCAATATGGTGACCCTAAGGAAGCGTTGGTTGCCCATGATTTTGATGAAATAAAACTAGAATTAACGCATACGGGCTGGCGTAATCCTTTTCCCAGTGAAAAACGAGTTCGCAGTGTGTTACAGCGCGTAGGGTATTCCATAAAAGACGACCAACTGATCCGTATGTATTGGTTCGAACTGGATCGTGGTTTTGAAAGCAAACCGTTTGAATCCGTATTATTGGATAACGTAAAAGGATTCGAATTGCGTTTTGTGGATAAAAATAAGCAATGGCAGACGCAATGGCCTAAATTGAACTCGCAGGAAGCCGAAGTCATTCCACAAGGGGTTGAAGTTACAATTGAAACTGACAGATTAGGTAGAATTGCCCGATTGTTTCAAGTGCCCGCTAAACCACAGTAAACGCCATAGCAAATGTCATCGTTAATAAAAGCCGCCAATTTCAAATATAATGTTAGCTGAACCACAAAAATTTATTGAAATATACCCAAATGAAAAAGGGGTAGCACTAATCACCGCTTTATTGGTTGTTGCGTTGGTCACTGTGACTGTGGTCGCGATGGTAACACGGCAACAATTGGATATTCGCAGAACGTCTAATATACTGCAGCGCGATCAAGCTTATGTGTTTACCCTGGGAGGAGAAGCTTTTGCGACGCAGGTGCTAAAAAAGGATCCACAAGGCATAGATCATAGAGGCGAGGATTGGGCAATTAAATTACCGCCTTTCCCCTTTAAGGACGGCGTATTGATATTTTCTCTTGATGATTTGAGCGGACGTTTTAATATAAATAACCTTGTCGATGCTGATGGTGTGGTTAGTCCATGGGATGTGCGAAGACTCCGGCAAATGATCGAAATTATTCAAGATTTGCCTGACCAACCTGACGAATTTAAACAGGTTTTGCCGTCCGACCTGGTGAATGCAATGGTTGACTGGATTGATGAAGACGGTGATGTCCGATCAGGTGGTGCGGAAGACGGCGACTATCTAGACGGCGAGCTTCCGTATCGAACGGCAAACCAGTTAATGGCCAGTCCCAGTGAATTACTGCTGGTAAAGGGCGTTACACCATTGATTTACAAAATCCTTTTACCCTATGTGGCAACCCTTCCGGGTAGAACTAAAATTAATGTTAATACTGCAAAAGAAGAATTGTTGCAGGCATTGGCGGATGATATAACCTGCCCTCTAATGGGCAAAATAAATATCAGAAGTGAAGGCATCTCGATTCAGGACAAAGTTGAAAACAAAGGCGCAGCGTTAGAAAATTATGATACGTTCAATAAGGTGAACGATTTTAAGAGCGGTGACGCTTTTGGATCCTGTGACTTTGTGGGTATTGCGCCAACCAAACCGGCAGCGGGTGCCAAGCGTGTAAAAGATCCGCAAAAAATAGAAGATGTATTTGATGTTAAAAGCGAGTATTTTCTGCTGGATGCGTATGCAGAGGTAGGATCTGACGACCATCTCATCAGGGCGAAGCTTTATAGTCTTTTAGAGCGTAAGAATGGTAAAATAACGTCTTTAATGCGAGCGCAAGGGACTTATTAGTGTCAAATGAGTTAATTATTCGTTTTTATCACCTTCAGCCAGGCATGGATCCCGATCTGATTAATTGGGTATTTGTGGATGATCATGGCCAAATGGGTGATATTCACCAGGGTTCGCTGGATGAGATTAGCGGGCAAGTGGCTGGTCATAAAATCGTCGTTATTATACCTGGTAACGATGTCACATTAAGTTCCGCCCTGGTACCTACCCAAAATAAAAAACGACTAATGACCGCTCTGCCGTTTGCGTTAGAAGATCAATTAGTCAGCGATGTGGAAGATTTGCACTTTGCTTTGGGTGGTCGAAATGATGAAGGAGAGACTAACTGTGCCGTAGTCGATCGCGATAAAATGGATAATTGGGTTGCGAAATTGAAAGAATTCGGTATACAGGCGAATTTTATTATACCCGATATATTGGCTGTACCCTTTGTGAATGGCAGCTGGAGCTTACTGGTAGATGAGAACAATGTCCTGGTACGCACAGGGTTTCAATCGGGTTTTTCAATTGAGACGGAAAACGCCGAAGCATTTCTAGCGATGCTCCTGAAAGAGAACAGCGATACCCCGCCAGAGCGTCTCTATGTTTATAAATATGATGAAGGTGGCAGCGCACTGCCTGATCTGTCAAGTCTGCAATTGGAAATAATAGAGGATATTTGTGTAGTCAATCTATTGCCTTTAATTAAAGGGTTGGATTTAGACAGTGCCATCAATTTATTACAAGGTGCTTATAGTCGTAGCGAACAGATAGGGAAAATATGGCGACCCTGGTGGCCGGCCGCCGCGATGTTTGCGAGTTTGGTTTTCCTGCAGCTTGCAATGACAACAACCCACTATTTTCAGCTTAAAAGTCAAAGTGATGAAATACAGGCAGAAATAAAACAAATTTACTTAACCGCTTTTCCTGATGCTAAAAACGTAGTAAACCCGCAGGTACAGATGGAGAGAAAACTAAAAGCGCTGCGCGGTGGTGCTGGTCAGGGTGGTAGTAGTGTACTTGGATTATTATCAGGCACTGCCTCCGTATTAAAATCGACTGCTGGCCTTGAAATTAAAAGTATCCGTTACCAAGATGGAAAGCTGGATGTAGATATGATTATCAAGGATCTGCAAACGTTGGATAAATTAAAGCTACAATTAGTTCAGCAATCCGGACTATCTGTCGATATTGTAACTGCAAATTCCCGAAACAATCGGGTTGAGAGCCGCTTGAAAATACAGAATCGAGAATCATGAAGACCTGGTTTCTGGGATTACAGCAACAGGAACGTGTAACCGTTATCGGCGGTGCAATTGCATTGGCGATTATGTTGTTTTATTCCGTAGTTTGGGATCCGATTCATACGAGTGTCGCGCAGTTGGAGAAAAATGTTGCCAAACAGGGGCCCCTGTTTGAATGGATGAAACAGGCCTCAAATGAAGTAAAAGAATTGCGCGATGGTCAATCATCACAAAAAATCACTTCAGGTCAATCTTTGTTAAGTTTGATTGATAGTACAGCCAAAGAGGGTCAGTTAGGAAATGCACTCAAGCGAGTGAAGCCGGATGGCGATAAAAAAGTACGTGTGTGGCTGGAACAAGCTTCATTTGACGATATGATAAAATGGCTTGAAGGCCTGAATAGAGCCTACACTATAGAAGTGTCATCACTTGTTATTGATCGTAAGGATACGCCGGGCATAATAGATTCACGAATTGTTTTTGTTGGGCTATAGCGCCTATGCGTTTGAGAGAAATGAATATCAAAGCGCGTAATATTATTCTGATTATTTTTCTTTATATTGGATTTCTTATAATTACGTTGCCCGCCGAACAGGCTTACTCAATGGTAAAGTCGTTTTCTAAGGAAGACAATTCCGTAAACTCATCTTTGATAATGAAAGGGCTGACGGGGACAGTATGGTCGGGAAAAGCGACCGCTGCATACATCTCCGGTCAGAAAATAAAATCATTGAGTTGGGATTTTCATCCTTGGCCATTATTGTTGGGGCGTCTACAAATCGGCGTGGATTTTCGCGATGGCGATAGCTTTGCGCGAGGAAATGTTGCGCGGGGGTTTGGTGGGCAATTATATTTGTCAGATCTGGAAGCACGTTTAGGATTAAAAAACATCGCCGCCGTTGCAAAACTGCCGCTTGACCTTCAAGGTTACATAGGCTTGAATCTGCAACAATTAAGTATTTATAATCAAAATATCGTTGACGCACAGGGCACGATAGCCTGGCAAAGTGCGGCCGTTAATTTTCCTGTCAAAATGACTTTTGGCGATTTAAAAGCAACTTTGTCAACAGATAATGACGTCATTAATGTGGATCTCGTGGATGGTGGTGGGCCATTGCAAGCTGAAGGCATACTGACGATCAAAGCAGATAACAAGTACAAGTTTACTGGCACATTTTCATCTCGTGATCCAAGCCAAAGCGCACTGGATAAAAACCTGCGTCTGTTAGGACGTGCCGGTTCGGATGGGAAAATCAAAGTCAACAAATCAGGTTCAATTAACGACTTCACAAAGTTGTTTTTATAAAACACTTCAAGCCCTCTCTTGGTTTTCTTCTTTGATGATCGCTCGATCAAAAAGTGCTAGAATGCTATCCCTTTATGTTTAGGAGTTTATATGGCGTACACAAAAATAAACATCCCGGCGACGGGTGAGAAAATAACTGTCAGTGCGGACTTTTCGTTGAACGTACCGGACTGTCCTGTTATTCCATTTATCGAAGGGGATGGTATCGGTGTTGACATCACGCCGGTAATGCAAAATGTTGTTAACGCAGCGGTAGAAAAAGCCTATGGTGGTAAACGTAAAATCGCCTGGATGGAAATATTTGCTGGTGAGAAAGCATTGTCTGTTTACGGCGATGACACTTGGTTACCCGAAGAAACATTGCAAGCGATCCGGGACTATTCAATCGCAATCAAAGGGCCATTGACAACCCCTGTAGGCGGTGGTATTCGATCTTTAAATGTTGCGTTAAGGCAAGATCTTGATCTTTATGTATGTGTGCGGCCGGTGCGTTATTACAGCGGAACACCTAGTCCTTTAAAAGAACCGGAAAAGACTGAAATGGTTATTTTTCGTGAAAATTCGGAAGACATATACGCAGGCATAGAATGGGAGCAGGGGACAATGGAAGTCCAAAAAGTGATTAAGTTTTTAACTGATGAAATGAATGTCAAAAAAATTCGATTTCCGGACACGTCCGGCATTGGTATAAAACCAGTTTCAAAGGAAGGCACCGTTCGATTGGTGAGGAAAGCCATTCAATACGCGATAGACAATCAACGAGATAGTGTCACCTTGGTACACAAAGGCAATATCATGAAGTTTACAGAAGGGGCATTCAAAAATTGGGGTTATGAATTAGCAAAGAATGAATTTGCTGGTGTGGAAATTGAAGGTGGCCCTTGGTGCACTATTAAAAACCCTAAGACAGGTGCGCCAATTATAATCAAAGACGTCATTGCAGATGCTTTTTTGCAACAGATATTGTTAAGACCTGAAGAATACAGCGTTATTGCAACGCTCAATCTTAATGGTGATTACATATCAGATGCACTGGCGGCACAAGTCGGTGGAATTGGCATTGCGCCAGGGGCCAATTTATCAGACCGTATAGCGTTGTTCGAAGCGACACATGGTACAGCGCCTAAATACGCTGGCAAAAATCAGGTTAATCCAGGGTCACTGATACTATCGGCTGAGATGATGTTGCGTCATCTGGGCTGGGTAGAAGCCGCTGATTTGATCGTAAATGGGCTCTCTGGTGCCATTTTGTCCAAATCCGTCACTTATGATCTGGAAAGGTTGATGGAGGGCGCTACATTAGTGACGTGTTCAGGTTTCGGCACGTCTATAATTAGCAAGATGTAATAGAAAGTAAGGGGTAATTGGCAGGAAACAATTGTGCTATTTACATAAACTACCCTGCAGGCTAATACTTGTGCCGCTAGCAGGGTCATTTTGATATTACAAAGTTTTGAGAACAACCTCCTTGTAAAAACTTTGTGTAAAAAAACTAATTCTGAGTTTTATTACCGGCGAATGCTTTAATATTGGCAGCATGTAAGCCTTTTGGGCCTTCATCTATATCAAATTCGACCGGTTCCCCACGTTTTAACGTTCTAAACCCCTCCATTTCAATTGCAGAAAAATGTGCAAATACGTCTACGTCCTCTTTACCTTCTTCATTTAAAGAGATAAATCCGTAGCCTTTTGCATTATTGAACCATTTAACAACTCCAGTTGGCATTTCTAGCATGGCCTCCATGTAATAAAAAGTTAAATACTTTTAGGCCCCTTTGCTCTGGCTAACCGCCTACAAACCTTGGTGCATGAACCTTTCACTTAAAAATAGGAACTAAACATAAGGAAGCTCTGAACGATCACCCAAGACACATCAGAGGTTCCATAGACAAACTATAGTTTCGTATGGTTTTGTTCGATACTATTAATGAAATATATATCTAATGGAATATATATCTAATGAAATAGATCAAGAGTATAGATAGCACAATTTTTTAATTTGTGTAGTAAGTTCTGACTTTTTTTATAACAAATTGTGTTGCTTTCTGAAACTGCACTTAAGAACGATAGATAATAAATGTGGTTCGTATTTTAGTTAATTATTTTGTTTGCCCTATAAGCACTGCTTTTGAAAGGCGGTTGAAATTAGACTAATTCTTAATGTAAAATTAATATAAAACATGTGGTTATAGAGATTATCCTTAGTAAAGATGTGTTTTTAAATCACAAAACCTAAGGTAATGAAAGTGCATAATAATAATAATTTCGCAGAAAAAACTGTGTTGATCAGCTAAAATAGAAACTATGAAGAAGCCAAAATTACCAGATAACGATGAAGGTTTGGTTGTGCAGGAAGCAAAACCAGCGATCAAACGGCCTTCTCTATATAAAGTTATTTTAATGAATGACGACTACACGCCCATGGAATTTGTGGTGCATATTTTAGAGCAGTTTTTTTCCATGAATAGAGAAAAAGCGACTCAGATAATGTTACATGTTCATATGCAAGGCAATGGGCTATGCGGTATTTTCACAAAAGAGATTGCTGAAACGAAAGTGTCCCAGGTGAATGACTATTCTCGAGAGAATATGCATCCTCTGTTGTGCTCGATGGAATCAGCTTAATCTCAAGAGGAGTATATCTGATGTTAAGTAAAGAATTAGAAGCGACTCTCAATACAGCTTTTAAGACTGCGAGGGAAAAACGGCATGAATTTATGACGGTTGAACATTTATTGTTGGCATTATTGGATAATCAAGCGGCGATAAATGTATTCCATGCCTGTGGCGCAGATTTAAAAAAACTAAAAAAAGAGTTAAGCGGTTTCGTTGATGAAACCACGCCGTTGTTATCCGAAAATAGCAACAGAGAAATTCAGCCGACACTGGGTTTTCAACGCGTGTTACAGCGTGCGGTTTTTCAGGTACAGTCCTCGGGTAAAAAAGAAGTGACCGGTGCAAACGTGCTAGTCGCAATATTTAATGAACAGGAATCGCAGGCGGTATATTTCCTTAACAAACAAAATACCAGTCGTCTTGATGTCGTGAATTATATTTCCCACGGAATTTCTAAAGTCCACGGAGAAGAAGGCAGTCCAGACTCACTAGCTAGTACAACATCAACCGACGAAGACGCGGTGCAGGATGCGCCTGCGTCCAGTCCATTGGAAAACTATGCATCAAATCTGAATGAACTTGCTAAGCAAGGCAAAATTGATCCATTAATTGGTCGTAAGAATGAAGTCGAACGCACTATTCAAGTATTGTGTCGCCGGCGCAAGAACAATCCTCTTTATGTGGGTGAAGCTGGTGTAGGTAAAACAGCATTGGCAGAAGGCCTGGCAAAGAAAATTGTCGATGGTGAAGTACCGGAAGTATTGGAAGGCAGCGTTATTTACTCTCTTGATTTAGGGGCGTTATTAGCTGGCACCAAGTATCGCGGTGATTTTGAAAAACGTTTAAAAGCAGTATTAGCGCAACTTGAAAAAGAAGAAGGTAGTATTTTGTTTATCGATGAAATTCATACCATTATTGGTGCAGGTGCCGCATCCGGTGGTGCCATGGATGCATCGAATTTGATTAAACCGGTGTTGGCATCAGGTGAATTGAAATGCATAGGCTCGACCACGTATCAGGAGTACCGAGGTATTTTTGAAAAGGATCGCGCTTTGGCGCGTCGCTTCCAGAAAATTGATGTATCAGAGCCCACGGTTGAAGAAGCGGTACAGATTCTTGAAGGATTGAGACCTAATTTTGAGGAACACCACAACGTAAAATATACACATCCGGCATTGCGAACGGCGGTAGAACTTGCTGATCGTTACATCAACGACCGTTATTTGCCCGACAAGGCAATTGATGTGATCGATGAGGCGGGCGCAAATCAACGATTGCAGCCAGCGTCAAAACGTAAAAAAACCATTGGCGTACGAGAGATTGAAAGTATCGTTGCAAAAATTGCACGAGTACCTGCCAAAACCATATCGAAATCAGATAAAGATTCGTTACGTACATTAGATAGAGATTTAAAACTGCTGATTTTTGGCCAGGACGAAGCAATTGCAACATTGACTTCGGCAATGAAAATGTCGCGTTCCGGACTGGGTAACTTGGATAGACCAATTGGTTCTTTCCTGTTTTCCGGACCAACCGGTGTTGGTAAAACAGAAGTAACGCGTCAGTTAGCGAAAATATTATCGATCGAATTAATTCGGTTTGATATGTCTGAATATATGGAACGCCATACGGTATCGCGTTTGATAGGCGCCCCTCCAGGCTATGTTGGATTTGACCAGGGCGGATTGCTGACTGAAGCGGTGACAAAAAACCCTCATGCGGTTGTACTTTTAGATGAAATTGAAAAAGCACACCCGGATGTGTTTAATTTGCTGCTACAAGTAATGGACCACGGCACATTAACTGACAACAATGGTCGCAAAGCAGATTTTCGAAATGTAATTCTGGTGATGACAACCAACGCGGGTGCAGATCAGATCAGTCGCCCCTCGATTGGTTTTACGCATCAGGATCATTCTAAAGACAGCTCTGAAGTGATCAAGAAGACGTTTACACCTGAATTTAGAAACCGTCTTGACGCGATGATCCAATTCAAAGCACTTACACCTGAAACTATTCAATATGTCGTTGATAAATTTATTATTGAACTGGAAACTCAGCTCGAAGACAAAAATGTCACTATTCAGGTTGAGCCTAACGCCAAACAATGGTTGGCAGAAAATGGGTTTGATCCAGTGATGGGTGCACGACCAATGAGCCGTGTTATCCAGGAAAATATCAAGAAAAACCTTGCTGAGGAAATACTGTTCGGCGAGCTTACAGAAGGTGGTCATGTCGTTGTTGATGAAAAAGACGGCGAGCTTACTCTTGACATAAAATCTTCAGTAGTGACGTCTCCTTAGCTTAGAGGCTGGGATAAAGACAGAGCAAGCATTTTGTAGGTGGACTGTGAGGGCCACGAAGTCCAACAGCGATGCCGCGCGCGGTTAAGGTTAAGCCTTGCATTCGCAAGTGGGATGTCGTGCCCAGTCTAACCTACAACTGAAGCTTATCTGCTCCTATAAGTAATTCGGCCTTTAGACAAATCATAAGGTGTGAGTTGCACTACCACCGTATCACCCGTCAAAATACGAATGTAGTTTTTGCGCATTTTCCCGGAAATATGAGCCGTGACGATATGGCCGTTTTCCAGTTCAACTCGGAACATGGTGTTGGGAAGGGTCTCGACCACTGTGCCTTCCATTTCAATATTTTCTTCTTTAGCCATTTAGATACAGCAAAACCTTTTATTTAGTTGATGGTGTTAGTAGATGCGTTAGTCGCTAGAGCTTGGATCACAATAGGTCGCAAATAGTGCCTGAAAAGAGAATGTTTTACAAAAATATATTTCAGAGTCCAGATTAATGTTGAGCGATAAACATACAAAAATATACCCTATATATATAGGGTATTAAGGCGTCGTTCTTGCGTAAGCAAAGCGCTGGGTTATGAGGAAATAGCATGTTTCCAAGGGCTATCAGCCCATGAAACCTGGGGTCGAACCACGTCCTGGTGCAAGATTATTTCCATGCCAAGCAATTGTACCATGGACTCAAGATCACTGGGATCGGATAGTTGTTGCTTCATACATTCATAATGTGTGTAATTCATGTACATAATATTAGGACTAAAACCAAATTCATGTTCAAATTCATTCGCCAAACTATAGATTACATCTAACATATACACACCTTTACCTTTACAAATTGAACCCCTCGTTCTCACGGCGGTATGGTTTTTAATTCAGTTCTGATTTTCTTACTTAGCTTATCGGCGGGCAGGTAGGGCTACTTAATGGCAAAAAAAAGAAATACTAGGGTGTGTAACTAATTGTTATTTATGAAATTGTTGTGCTGATGGTGAAAAAGTGGTTAGTTATCAAAAGGTTCCCAGCTACCGTGTCGGAAAACCTCCACAGGCCGGTATTGGGTCTTATAATTCATTTTCTTACAGTCTTTTATCCAATACCCCAAAAACAGCCAGGGTAATCCCCGACGTTTTGTTTCTTCTATCTCCCATAAAATGGCGTAACTACCAAGACTTCGTCGGTCCATTTGCGGGTCAAAAAAAGTATATACGGCCGAAAGACCCATTTGAAGCACATCAATAACCGCAACCGCAATGAGTTTTTGCTGAATTCGGAATTCATAGAATGCTGTATCTACCCAGGTACTCTTTAGAAATGATATATATTGCTGCGGGTCATTAAAGTCCATTTCGCCGCTGCTATGTCGCCTGGCGATATAACGTCGATAAAGCTCAAAATGTTCTTCATTGATTTTATCATTGGCGTCACTAATGAGATTATCCGCAACACGAGTAACCTCTATATCCTGATTCTTAGACCACGTGCGTTTTTGACTACGATTAAAATGAAATTTATTTACAGCAATTCTGATCGGCACACACTCATTGCACTGTTCGCATTGTGGTCGATAGACGTGTTCGCCACTGCGCCTGAAGCCATGCAGCGCTAACGCGCTATAGGTTTCTGCGTTCATTGGTGCTTCTGGATCCGCAAAAAGTGTCGAAGCGATTCTATCGGAAAGATAGTTACATTTACTCTCAGGCGAGAGAAAAAAAAGTAATTTCCTGGAATTTAAATTAATAGACACGATCTAGCAAACAAGACGTTCTTCTCTAACTTTTATTTGACGATTTTTGATTATTAATCACTTTACGCTGTCGTTGTAGTTTGATCAGGGAGTCAATTAGTTTTTTATCCAGTTGCCATTGCTTGCTCTGTCCTGGCACCTTGGTCCAGTGATTTATTAGATTAATATAATCCTTGCGAGGGATTTTGATAGCGCCAAGGCTTTTTAAATAATCCGAGTGTACCTGGCAGTCAATAATAGAATATCCCCATTCCTTGAGCTGGCATGATAGGTGGATAAATGCAATTTTAGACGCATCAGATTGGTGACTATACATCGATTCGCCAAAAAATACGCGACCAATCGCTACGCCGTATAAGCCTCCAACCAATTCTCCACCTAACCAGCACTCTGCTGAGTGTGCGTAGCCCAACTCATGTAAAGTTGAATAGGCGGCGATCATCTGATGCGTTAACCAGGTGCCGTTTCCGTCAGCCCTAGGTTCAGCACACTGAGCGATCACCTGGTTAAAAGCCCGGTCTAAAGTAATATCATAGTGGCCTTTGCGGATTGTTTTTAAGGTGCTGCGCGAGATATTTAGTTTATCGGGGAATAACACGGACCTTGGATTGGGAGACCACCACAAGATCGGTTGGCCGTCAGTATACCAAGGGAAAATACCTTTATGATAAGCATCAATAAGACGCTTGGGAGAAAGATTCCCACCAACGGCTAATAAGCCATTTGGTTCTTTCATTGCCAATGACACGTCAGGGAACCCCCCTGTTTCGTCATAAGGATCGATCCAATACGGACCAGTGCCTAACCCACTCATTTGATTGCCTCGCGCTTACTAATACACGGGCTTAATACCCGGAAATACCGAGTAAAACTATCGTGTTATTTGATTCTAGCAAACCAAACTATGATTAATAAGCTAAAAATCACAATTATTACTAAAATCGACTAATATTTTCCCTCAGGGGGGCGAAATGATCGCGCTGAGATTAGCATTTACAATGGGTTTTTTTGAAGGAGCGCAATACAGGCAGTATTGCTGAATGTAAAAAAATATTTTGAATTCAATGGCCTAGCAAAAATTCGTCACCTTGGTGAGAAATGCGAGTAAGACTATATACGAATAATACGCATATACGCATAAAATTAGATTATAAGACTAGTTTTGATCAGGTTTGGGTCTTATAAGGAGAATGAGCATCTAGTGTCTCGATATAGTTTTCCATTGCATTCGTTTCGTGGCCTAGAAAGTCACTAATAGCTGAACGAAATTGTGGATGGCTAAGCCAATGGGCCGAATAGGTAGTCGTAGGCAGGAAGCCCCGGCTTATTTTGTGTTCCCCTTGCGCACCTGGTTCAAATCGCTGCAAGCCGTTTTTAATGCAATAGTCTATACCGCGGTAATAACACAACTCGAAATGCAGGCTATGGAAACGTTTATCGCTTCCCCAGTGGCGGCCATAAAGTGTGTCTTTTCCACAAAAATTAAACGCCGCTGCAACGTAACGGTCGTGATGTTTAGCCAGCATAAGCACGATATTCTCCGGCATTGTTTTACCAATTTCCATGAAGAACCCGAGGGAGAGTGTTGGTGTGCCACTTTTTAAATAAAAGGGTATCTGGTAAAAGTAATGAAAAATTTCCCATTGTTCGTCACTTATGTCTATGCCTTTTAATACTTCAATTTCGACATCTGTTTCGCTTACCCGGCGCCGTTCCCGTTTTATTTTTTTGCGTTTTTGTGAACTAAACGTCGAGAGAAAGTCGTCAAAACTTTTATAAGCATTATTCGTCCACTGAAACTGACAATCAATTCTACGCATCAGCCCCTGTGATTCAAGATCACGTGTTGTTTTGTCATCTGGGAATAACCAATGCAAAGACGATACGCCAGTGCTTTGAGCATGTTGGATCGCAGCACGTATTAACAGGTTTTCGATTTCCTTCTTTTTCAGTAAGGAATTTTTATGTAGAGAGTTTTCGTGCAGAGAATTATCAGACCGATCGTTCTCAGGCAAGTTCTCGACTAGTAAACGTGGTCCTGTCGCAGGCGTATAAGGAATAGCGACTACCAGTTTTGGATAATAATTTAGTCCCGAACGTGAGTATGCTTCCGCCCACGCCCAATCAAAAACAAATTCGCCGTAAGAGTTGTCTTTCAAATACATTGGTACCGCACCCACCAGCTGTCCTTGGCCATTGCATTTTTTATTGACAGTGTTTTTTCGCGATGCGTCACGTACAAGTATATGTTGTGGGTACCAGCCATATTTTTCACCGACGCAGTTATGGCGTTCCAGTGCGACGAGAAATTCATGGCGAGTAAATGGATAATCAACTCCGGCAAGCCGGTTCCACTCATCAGCAGACACTTCTTCTAGACTTCCGATAATAGATATTTCCATTTTTTTATCCGGCTTCATTCATTGTAGCCCGGCACGTCGCAGGTGTAGTTTGATTTCCTGAGTCCATTCTTCATTTTTAATTGGAAACATGTCAGAAATATTGTCAACTGAAAAGTCCGGGTCCAGTGTGCGTAGCTGAATCGCTGCCCAAGATGCCTCATCGTTTTTATCCATTTGACTTAATGAAGCAATAAGATACACATGTGATGAACGTAAATTAATATTACGCTCGACCGCGTCCTGTAACGCAGGAAGCGCATCTGCGTATTTACGCTGAAAATAGTAAGCCTGTCCCAATGCTGAAGCATAAGCTGCAGGATACTGCGGATTGAGCCGCATTGCCCTTCTCAACATCTGCGTACCTTTTTCAGGTTCACCATCATAAACATAGCTAAGGCCCAGTGTCGCATAGCTGTCTGCGTTATTCGGGTTTAACGCAATTGCTCTATTTGCTGCTTCAATAGCTTGTTTATATTTTTGCTGATGCAAATAAACATACCCTAGCACCCAGAATGCATTTGGTAATTGATTATCGATAGATACCGCTTTTTGTGCCAGTTTAGCTGCTTGGCGTAGTGATTCATCTGGGGCAGCGTGCCAGTTATAACGAAACTCCGCTGAATAAGTCAACGCGAGGGCGCTATATGCACGTGCGAAATTAGGATCCATATCAATTGATTTAAGATAAGATTCCCGGGCCCACAAATTATCTTCGCGTGTATGGTGTGCATACAAAACTTGGCCGCGTAAAAATTCATCATAGGCGTCAATGTTTAGAGTATACGGGTGGGCTGCTCGCCGCTTCTCTTCTTCGGTTAGTTTCACTGACAATGCACTGACAATATTCATTGTAATATCGTCTTGAACACTAAAAATATCTTTCATTTCACGATCGTAATACTCTCCCCAGAGCAGAACACCGCTGCTGCCATCAATCAACTTTGCATTCACCCGTAGTTTCGAACCGGACTGGCGTACACTACCATCAAGCAAATAACGTACATTGAGTTGCTTTGCCGCATATTTCACATCGATTGTTTGATTTTTATATTTAAGCGTTGATGATCTATCAATAACAAACAGACCAGACAATTTTGACAAAGCTGTTGTTATATCTTCCGTAATCCCTTCGCTCAAATAACTGTGTGTTGCATGATCGCTAAGATCACCAAAAGGCAATACAGCAATTGATGGCGTATTGTCTTGAACAACGTTTAGGTCAGTACTGTTGTTCGATGTGTTGTCCACGTTCTGAGCAATGACTGGTGTGTTCCGTTCCAAAACCTGTTCCAAAATAAAGACAATCAGCAATAGTGCAATAGCAATTGCCATACTAGGCACAATCCAGCGCGCAACCCCACGCGGGCGATGTTGTGTTGCGCTCATTTCCCTATTGACTGAGGCAATCAGGCGATAACCTTTTTTTGAAATGGTCTCGATATAATGTGGATCGCGCGAATCATCGTTCAGGGCTTTGCGTAATTTTGTTATAATGCGCGTGAGTGAGTCATAACCGACCACTTTACCCGCCCAAACATCATGTTCGAGTTCCTGGCGGGTAATAATTTCGCCTGGTCGATTTGCCAGATAGGCCAATACTTCCATGGCTTTGGCCTCAATCTTGATTTCAGTTTGCCCAAGACAGAGACGATTTGCGGCCACATCCACATGCCAGTCATTAATGTGGAATGTTCTCAATTGTTTGTCGCTTACATTGCGTGTGTTCACGATTTAGTCATTTAATCAAAATATTTTTAAGTCATTGATTTTATTTGTTTAATTTATTAATCAGATTAATATCATTTTTCCATCATAACTTTTTAGCGCATATTCGCTAAGGTAAAACTAAGGTAAATCTAAGGTAAAAATAAGTGCCATAAGCCTTGCCAAGCTAAAACAGTAGCATAACACCAACGCCTAACTATGGAGAATGTGATGAAATTTCTTGCTCGATTATCTCTCAATCGTCCTCCCACTAAAATAAATATCACAAAACTGACAAGCCTTGTCGGGGCATCTTCCGTCGCCATACTGTTTCTCTTCGTCACATCTGTGGCGACTGCTGAACCTACAACGCAAACACGCGATCCATACGAATATTTTTTTAATCAAAGTTTTAACCACCTTCAGGAAGAAGCAGAGACAGCTCGCGAAGAAGGCAAGATGGGTTTGTTTGTTATGTTTAATGATCCAGATTGCCCGTGGTGTCAAAAAATGAAAGCCACGATTATGAATCAGGTGCCAGTACAGGAATTTTATCGCAAGCACTTTCGAATTATCCATCTCGATACACGTGGTGATACAATGATGTCAAATTTTGACGGTACTGAACTTGTTGAAAAGGATTATGCATTAAAAAATCATCGGGTACGTGCAACACCTGTGTTAATGTTCTTTGATCTTGACGGCAATATAATGATGCGTTATACCGGTGCAACTCGCAGTGTCGAAGAATTTTTGTTGCTTGGCGAGTTTGTAACAAGTGGAGCGTATAAATCGACAAAATTCACTCGCTTCAAACGTGAACGCATGGCCAAACTTAATAAGAAATAAGTACGAACTAATAAAGAATAAGTAGGCAAGCCAATAAATGAAAAGAAAATCGCGTGGCTTATTGCATGTATTTGTAGTGGTTATTGCGATTGTTTTAGTTGTGGGCGTACACGCAACTCAGGCTAGTGATACTCCTGCTAGCGAAGTCCAAACCAACGAAACTCAAGCCCACGAAACTCAAGCCAATGAAACTCAAGCCAATGAAACCCAGGCAAATGAAATAACAGCAAAGTCGCCATCTCTAACGCCATTGCCAAACCCACTTAGCCTGGAGCAAGCGTTGGCGTTAGCGGACGAGATGTACCCTGATATAGCATTGGCACAGGCTGAACTTGAAGATGCACGCGCACAATTGTTGCATGCACAGTCTAATAGCGGATTACGTTCTTACATCGATATCACCGCCGAGTCGAAAAAACTCACCACTAACGGTGAATTTACCAACGATAGTATTGCCCGCTTTGTTGTAAGCAAACCAATCTATGATTTTGGCCGCAGCAGTGCATTGGAAGAATCAAGGTCTGCATTCATCTCAAGTCGAGAATATTCGCTTTTTGATGTGCGTTTGCGCCATCGCTACGAAATCATGAGATTGTTTTATAGCGTGCTGCTCGCTGATTCGCGTTATATGGTCGATAACGAGGAAATGACGCAGCGTTTTCTAAAATTTGATAAAAAGCGCGAGCGACAATCTCTGGGGATGGTTTCCGATGTGGAAGTGCTCGAAGCTGAGAATTTTTATCTCGAAGCGCTCGATCTACGCACTGCAAGCGAAAAACTGCAGCGCACTTCACGATTGCTCTTGGCCATTGCGCTCAATCAACCGAATGATCTTCCCGCAGATTTGATTCAACCAAAACGAATACAACACGATAAAAAGATACCCGACGAGAAGATGGTTTATGAAGCCGCTCTAATGGCGAACCAGACTATACTCGCAATTAAACAACAAATAGAGTCTGCACGTGCAAAATTGCAGGCAGAGCGTGCCCGCTACTATCCAAATATTTCTGCTGAGTTTGAGTTAGCGGACTATCAGCAGGAATCTTCCACTCGTGGCGATGTACGTGCGTCAGTTAATTTTCGTATACCCATTTATCAGGGCAATGAAAACAAAGCTGCAGTTGCTCGCGCATCGGCGGCGCTAGCATCTGGAGCCGCGCAGTTACGTAAGGCGGAACACGCGCTGTTAATAAATGTTCAAGAATTAATTCAACAGTTAGAAATACTCAACGTAAAACGAAAAACGGCGTTGCAGCGCGAGTTATTTCGCGAACTAAGTCTGGATAAACGGCGAGCATTATATGAAATGGAAGTGCAAACCAATATGAGTGATGCGCTGGTGCGAACCACTGAAGCATTATGGTTATCAAAAAAAATCGAATTTGATATTGCCCTGACTTGGGCGCAAATAAATGTATTACTCGCAAAGCCGCTTATTAATAACAATGAGGTCACCATTAGCAATGAGGTCATAGCACCATGAAAAAGTTCATCTATTTACAGTTGCTTGTTATATCGATGTTTGTGACGACGATAGTGCCGTTTTCTTTAGTTGGTGCGGCAACGTACGATGCGACAGTTCGCTTCGCCAACCGTGTGACGCTTAGTATGCCAGTGTCCGGGATCATTAAATCCGTTTATGTAGCAGCAGGTCAACATATACAGGCGGAACAAATATTGATTGCGCTTGATCAGACGCCTTTTGAAGCCGCTGTGGCACAGGCTAATGCCGAGGTGACAATACGTGCGACAAAAAAAACACAGGCCATGCGGGATTATCAACAGGCGCAAGAGTTATATGATCGTACCGTTCTTTCCAATGTTGAATTGGAGAATGCCAAACTTAAGGCAGATCGTGCTACCGCAGCTTATAGTGCGGCACAAGCCTCGCTTACTATCGCAAAATTTAATCTTGCGCATTCGAAGGTTATCGCGCCCTTCGACGGCTTAGTGCTGCAGTTGTATGCCAAAGAAAATGAGAATGTGAATAACGCGTTAGAATCGCAACCATTGGTTGTATTCGCAGCGAAAGATCAATATACAGCAAAAATGCTCGCACCACTAAGTGCATTGGCGTTGCTCGCCATTGGCCAAAAAGGCAAGGTTACCATTGGAAATAAACAATTCACTGGCACAGTTATATCCACTGCATTAGAGCCAGTCGAATCAATATACGGAAATAAAGAGTTCGACGATAAAGAGGCGCGTTATGAAGTGAATGTTGAATTCAAGACGGATAACATTGTATTACGGGCGGGTCAATCCGCGCGCGTGGAATTTCCGTAATAAAAAAATTAATTTAATTTTTTAAATTATCCAGATAGCGTTCAGTATCCAACGCCGCCATACACCCTGTACCCGCCGACGTAACCGCTTGGCGGTAAATATGATCTGCCACATCACCCGCGGCAAATACCCCCGGCACACTGGTAGCGGTTGCATTACCTTCAGAGCCACTTTTAACTTTAATGTAGCCGTGAGTCATTTCCAGCTGACCCTCAAAAATAGCCGTATTCGGTTTATGACCGATTGCGATAAACACGCCCATTAAATCTATATCTTTTGTTTTGCCATTATTATCTTTGATCCGCATGCCGGTTACACCAGACTGATCACCTAAAACTTCATCGAGGGTATGGTTCCATTCAATTTTAACATTGCCGGTCTTTGACTTTTCAATTAGCTGATCGGCGAGTATTTTTTCTGATTTAAATTTATCGCGACGATGCACCACTGTTACATCAGAGGCAATGTTGGAAAGATAAAGAGCTTCTTCCACCGCAGTATTGCCACCACCAATCACGGCAACAGGTTGGTTTTTGTAAAAGAAACCATCGCAGGTCGCACAACCTGATACGCCACGGCCTTTAAATTCCTCTTCAGAATTGAGTCCTAGATACATAGCCGATGCGCCAGTTGCGATAATAAGTGCGTCGCAGGTATACTCGCTGCTATCACCAGTTAACAAAAATGGTTTTTGCTTTAAATTCACACTGTTAATGTGATCAAACACAATCTTTGTATTGAAACGTTCTGCATGTTTACGCATGCGCTCCATTAATTCGGGCCCTTGAACGCCTTCATTGTCACCTGGCCAATTGTCCACGTCAGTAGTGGTCATAAGCTGGCCGCCTTGCTCCAAACCGGTGATAATGACCGGATTTAAGTTTGCTCTACTAGCGTACACTGCAGCGGAATAACCAGCAGGGCCTGAGCCCAAAATAATAAGGCGGTGGTGTTTTGCGTCACTCATATATTAATACTCCGAGCGTTTATTGTCGTTAATACTTAATAATTTAATACTATAATAATAGAGATGAATCGATAGTATACAAGGCTAAATGTTAAATGTTCGTTATACTACGTTAAAAAGAAGGTTTAAGTGAAGATTAATAAGTGTAGGTGAAAAGTGAAGCTGGCTACGCTACCCCGAAGGAGATATCAAAGGAGATATTATGCGAATTGGCATACCAAAAGAGGTTAAAGTTCTAGAAGGGCGTGTTGCATTAATTCCAGCGGCGGCGGCTGAGTTAGTAAAATACGGTCATGAGGTCAATATTCAAAGTAATGCGGGACGCCTAAGCGGTTATACCGATGATGACTATAGCGCAGTCGGTCTACAGATCCAGCCGGATGCAAAATCTCTGTACGAATCAGCTGAGATGATCGTAAAAGTAAAAGAACCTTTGGATGTTGACTTGGCGCACCTTACCAAAGACCACATCTTATTTTCATACCTGCATTTAGCGGCAGAACCAGAGCTGATGAAAAAATTACAGGGCATTGGCCTTACTGCCGTTGCATTTGAAACTGTTGAAGAAAAAAACGGATATTTACCCTTATTGGCACCCATGAGCGATATCGCCGGTAGAATTGCAACTCAGGTGGGGGCGCAGCTTTTATATCATCCGCAAGGCGGAAAAGGTATTTTATTAGGTGGCTTACCTGCAGTTGAAAGAGGTAAAGTCGTTGTGCTCGGTGGTGGTGTTGCGGGTGGCAACGCAGCGACTGTTGCCGCAGGTTTAGGTGCTAATGTGACTGTATTTGATCGAGATCGCGATAAGTTGGCGCGTATGCGTGCGATAGGCCCTAATGTTACTGGCCTGTACCCATTTTCTGATGCTATTAAAAAATCCGTACTTGACGCAGACCTCGTTATCGGCGCTGTTCTCATCACCGGTGAACGTGCGCCGCATTTGGTAGATGCCGATACCGTACGCCATATGCAGGATGGCAGTGTGATTATTGATATCTCAGTCGACCAGGGTGGTTGCATTGAAACCACAAAACCGACTAACTACGAAACCCCAACGTTTGTCTGGGAAGGCATCGTTCATTTTGGTGTCACCAACATGCCGGGCGCTGTCCCCCGCAGTTCGTCACAAGCGTTATCTGCAGCCCTAATCCCGTACGTACTACAACTTGCAGAAAAAGGCTGCAAATCAACTGCTGCGCTAAGCGCTGGCGTTAATGTAGAAGGTGGTAATATCATTCATCCCGCACTTATCACCCTTGCCGCGTAAAATACACTGGGGCGTACATAAACCAACCGTGCCGGAACCTAAGCCGCATCAATTCGTATTTTGCTTAATCTAATATTAATTCAGTTTTTAATAAGAAAAATTGCTTAAAATTTAGCTTAATCCGCATAAAATATAAGATATTCCTGGGTGAATAATTACTTCAAGCGCGCTGTTTTGCCTTATACTTAGCGACAATTATGTAAAGGCGTTAAGGAGAGTAGTTTGGCACAAGTGCGATCTGAAACACGGTCATCAAATAATTCGATTCCATTAGCTGGCCATCTAGTGCGTGGCTTGCGTGAAGGCGCGTTAATTGTTTTTGTGGCCATCGCAATATTTCTTGTTGCTGCATTGGTAACGTACCATCCTGCCGATCCAGGCTGGTCCCACAGTACCACTGCGGACAAAATAGCTAACGTAGGCGGAAAAGCAGGTGCTTGGTTTGCTGATTTTTCGTTATATTTATTCGGTTTTCTAGCCTACCTTTTCCCAGTGCTCATTGCTTACTCAGGCTGGTTGTTGTTTAAAGCCCGTACTGAATCAGGTGGTATTGATTTTCGGCAACTGATCATTCGGTTCATTGGGTTTATCTTGACGCTGTGCGCCGGTGCTGGCCTGGCGACGTTGCATATGCATGATGTCGTTGTACCACTGCCGCTGGATTCCGGCGGCATACTTGGTGATGTTGTTGGAAATAATTTAGTGCTGGTATTTAGTTTTCTGGGCACAACACTACTGTTGCTTGCGTTGTTCCTCACAGGCATTACGTTTTTCACCAGTTTATCCTGGTTTCGACTTATGGATAAGACAGGCAGATTTACATTAGCTTTTTTTGCCTGGTTACGTGGTTTGGGTTACGGCGCTGTGGGGTCTTTGCAGGAAAGCAGGGAAGGTCGTAAAGCCCGTGCACTTCGTGAACAGATCGTTAAAGAAGACAAAAAGAAAAAAGAAAAACGAGAACCTGTTCGTATTGATTCGATGTTTAAAAAATCTGTGAAAAGCGATCGTTATGATCGTGACAGACAATCTCAACTTTTTGAACCGTTGTCTGCGGAAGGTTTACCACCATTAACTTTGTTAGATGCGGCTGAACCGTCTGGTAACGAAGTTTCCGACGCCGTACTCGAAGCGACCTCGCGGCTGGTTGAAATAAAACTGAAAGAATTTAATGTCACTGCAGAAGTTGTTGCAGTGCATCCCGGCCCGGTTATTACACGTTATGAGTTACAACTTTCACCAGGCGTAAAGATAAGCCAAATTTCGAATCTGGCGAAGGATCTGGCTCGCTCCATGGCCGTAATCAGCGTACGCGTCGTTGAAGTTATTCCAGGCAAACCCACCATTGGTCTGGAAGTACCTAATGAATACCGTGAGATAGTACGCTTGAGTCAAATATTGAGTACAAATGAATACGACTCATCAAGATCACCGCTAACATTGGCGCTGGGTAATGATATCAGCGGTCAACCCATTGTTGCCGATTTAGCGAAAATGCCGCACTTACTGGTCGCAGGTACAACCGGTTCCGGTAAGTCCGTTGCAATTAATGCGATGATATTGAGCCTGTTATTTAAATCCACGCCACAAGATGTGCGCATGATCATGATCGATCCGAAAATGCTGGAATTGTCGGTTTACGAAGGTATTCCACATTTGTTGACCCCTGTCGTTACCGACATGAAAGAAGCAGCCAATGCGTTGCGCTGGTGTGTTGCCGAAATGGATAGGCGTTACAAGCTTATGGCGTCATTGGGTGTGCGTAATCTGCTTGGATACAATAAAAAAGTCAAAGATGCAATAAAATCGGATAACCCTATTCCAGACCCAACATTCAAACCCACCGAGTTTGATATGGAACCGCGTTACCTTGCACCATTGCCGAGTATTGTCGTCATCGTCGATGAGCTTGCTGACATGATGATGTTGGTCGGTAAAAAAGTAGAGCAATTGATTGCGCGACTTGCACAAAAAGCACGTGCATCCGGCATACATTTATTGCTCGCGACGCAGCGTCCATCAGTGGATGTGTTAACCGGATTAATAAAAGCGAACGTGCCAACACGTATCGCCTTTCAGGTATCATCCAAAATAGATTCACGCACAATTTTGGATCAAAGTGGCGCTGAACAATTATTAGGCCACGGTGATATGTTATACCTGCCGCCAGGTACGGCTGTGCCTACGCGTGTGCATGGTGCGTTTGTTGATGATCATGAAGTACATAAAGTCGTTGCTAGTTTGGTACAGGATAGTGAACCTGATTACCTGGATGAAATTCTCACTGGTCCGGATCCAGCGGATGCCGCAGCAGCGGGCGGTTTTCTTGCTGATGAGGAAAGTGAATCCGATCCGCTTTATGACCAGGCTGTTTATTTAGTTACAGAAACCCGCCGTGCGTCGATCTCTAGCGTACAACGCCGTTTAAAAGTTGGGTATAACCGCGCCGCGCGTATGATCGAAGAAATGGAAGCGGCTGGTGTGGTCAGTCCTCAACAGTCAAACGGCAATCGTGAAGTGCTGGCGCCGCCGCCGCGGTAAAACGTCCTTTTAGAAAAACACCTGTCGTTGGAGTGCTGTGACCCACATATCCCTGTGGGTCGCGGTACTAGTCACTCCAACAGAAATTATGCATAAAAATTTACATAGATTGTTGTGGATCTCTCGAAAAATAAAATACAGACTTGGAGCTACCGTCTTCATTTTCGATGTTCTTGAAATAACCTTCATAAGCAAAGATTAGATCATTGGATGAGACACTGCTGAGAAACTGCAGTTTGGCGACTTTATCCGTATGTGCCACTTCGACCTGGCAGGAATCCGATTTACATACCGTGGTTAATAAATGAGAATTCATTGGATTGATTTCATGAAATGCCGTCGCAATTTCTTCTTCACCAATTCGACCCCGTTGCTTAGGCAAAAACGTGTTGCCTTCATCTGCCTCTGACGTTGTAATTTCAGAACTATGTTGTGGCGCTATACTCTGGTTAACTTCGCTCTGGTTAACTTCATCGATGAAAACTGGGGTATTATTTGTAGGAACATTTCCATTTTGTTCAATCGATACGTTCGTTTCATTGTCTACCGCTGTCAGTTGCGATTGCAACTCGCGTAGTTCTGCCATACTTACTTTATAGACATCTGTTTTTAGTTGCGGCTCGTTGGTGAATATTATGATTGCGCTGGCAAAGACTAAACCACTTGCCCCGGCAACGATACTGCCTTTATGTCTTTTGAAATTCATGGCGTTTGTTCCTTACTTTTGTTGTTTTAATTTATCTGTGCCCTCTGTATTCAATGTGGTTGGTTCCCCGGGACACAAATAATTGAAGCAACCCGGGGTACCGTTTCGGAGTACCATCTCGGAGTACAGAGGGATAGTTATTTATTATTTTGATTTCAGGAAAACTGTCCTGATATGATCGCCGGTGTTGATATACTTCTTATTGCAATTGTGTGATAACCAGCTGGTCCAGCTTGCATTTTTACCATTCCATTTGCCCATGCATTCCAGGCCAGCCTTGTCGAAGGTGTACACGCCGTTGTCGGAGCCATTTTGTTTCACGCGCAGTACCGTAATCCAATTGGTGCCACCACCTAAATCATAATTACGCCAGCAGGCAGATGGGATATCCACGTTTTTACTGGCGTCATAAACCATCGAGCCAAATGAGTCGAGTTGCCCTTTGTTTGTTGGCCAGATAGTCTCCACCGGTTGATAACTACCGTTACCATTATATGGCCCGCCATGTGCAGATGCCTTGGCACATTCCACTGTGACGCTTTTAGTTTTATCGAATGTCCAGAAGGTAAACGGCACGGGGTCAAAGCGTGATTTCATTTGCTGTCCATAAAATGGCGAAGTGATACAACCCGTTAATCCCAGTACTAATGCAGGGGCTAACAGCAGTGAGGTTTTTTTGAAGTTAAAGCCTGAGCGAATAGCGCGGAATGCACTTGAAGCTGTGTTCATTAGGTATTCTCCTTTATTATTATTAATGCTGGTCTAGTAATTACGATATGTATATTAATTAAGCATGCTTGTATGCATGGCACCTGATGTATACTAGAGATACTAAATTGAACACACAGCGTAACACCGCACATTGTTTGTGTGATTATTACCAAAAATGCAGGACTAACTATTGATGAACTCACAGATCCATTTTTTACAGAACCATTGTTTGCAAGCCAATAATTTACAGCCTCATAAATTACGCATGACATTAGCGGTTACCGTAACTTGCCTGTTGCTTGCCTTGTTTGCCTTTAGCAATCAGGTTTATGCTGGCGTAGCAAAAGATAAATTGTTCGTTTTTTACAAAGACGTAAGCAGTATGAGCGCCACATTTAAACAAACGACACTCGATAGCCGCTTCAAAGCCGTCGCAGAGTCCAGTGGAAAACTGACTATGCAACGCCCCGGTAAATTTCGCTGGGATTATTTGTCACCTTATGAACAAGTTATCGTTGCTGATGGAAAAAAACTTTGGGTGTACGACAAAGACTTGGAACAAGTCACCGTCAATCGGCTCGATACAGCAATAGGTAACACGCCCGCGTTGTTGCTCAGCGGCAATGAACCATTGGAACTGAGTTTTAAAATAGTGGAGCTCGATAAAAAAACTGCTGGACTGGATTGGGTAGAGCTGTTCCCAAAAGAAACGGAAAGCAGTTTCACCAGTATGCGCCTGGCATTCAGCGCGAATCATCTGGAATACATGGAACTAGTAGATAGCTTCGGCCAAACTACCCAATTAAAATTCTCTAACACAGAAAATAACCCGGAAATAAACGTAAACCTATTTAATTTTACTCCCCCCATAGGAGTTGATGTTATTGGAGAAGAATAGGGCGCGCTGCGCGTACCACTTCACGTTTCAAAAAAGATGTTGTGTTAAGTTAATACATGAATCAATTTTCAGATTGTCATGACTCAAACTGATCAAAATACATTTCGTCCGCTGGCTGATCGCATGCGCCCAATAGCATTGGACGAAATCGTCGGCCAGAGCCACATACTTGGCGAAGACAAACCCCTGCGTAAAGCACTCGAAGCTCATTCCATCCATTCGATGGTTTTTTGGGGGCCTCCCGGCACAGGCAAGACCACTCTGGCGCGCATCATCGCGCAACACGTCAACGCTCAATTTTTATCTATCTCCGCGGTGCTCTGCGGAGTAAAAGATATACGCGCTGCAATCGACCAGGCAAAATTTGCTCGTAGCCAAAACGATAAAGCCACGGTGTTATTCGTCGATGAGGTCCATCGCTTTAACAAATCACAACAAGATGCGTTTCTACCTTATGTAGAAGATGGCACTGTTACCTTTATTGGTGCCACAACAGAAAACCCATCGTTCGAATTAAACAACGCTCTATTATCCCGCGCACGCGTTTATGTACTAAAAGCACTGCAAACTAATGATATCCGTACCTTACTTGATCGTGCTATTGGCGATCAGCAACGCGGTCTGGGTTCGCTTCGTCTGGAGGTTGACGCAAGTGTACTCGATATGCTGGCACAAGCCGCCGATGGTGATGGCCGGCGTTCACTTAATTTGTTAGAAATCGCCGCCGATCTTGCGCAACAGCAGGAAAATCGTCTGGTGCTTACTGAAGAGGTGGTCAAAGACGTTATTACAGGCGGGGTACGCCGTTTTGATAAAGGCGGCGAAGCGTTTTACGACCAAATTAGTGCGCTGCACAAAGCGGTGCGCGGTTCATCACCTGATGCCGCGTTGTATTGGCTGGCACGCATGATCGACGGTGGGTGCGACCTGGATTATTTGGCACGGCGCATTGTGCGTATGGCCTCTGAAGACATCGGCAATGCTGATCCACGCGCATTGCAACTGGCCATCAGTGCCTGGGATACCTACGACCGCCTTGGCAGTCCCGAAGGTGAGTTGGCCCTCGCGCAAGCGGTCACTTATCTCGCCTGTGCGGCAAAAAGCAACGCCGTCTACACTGCATTTAATAAGGCTTTGTCTGACGCAAAAAATCATGGCTCATTAGAGGTGCCTCTGCACCTTAGAAACGCGCCAACCAAATTAATGAAAGAACTCGATTACGGCAAAAACTACCGATATGCCCACGACGAACCCGAAGCCTATGCCGCTGGCGAACATTATTTCCCCGATGAATTGGGTGAGAGAACTTACTATGAGCCCGTTCCTCGTGGTCTCGAACTGAAAATAGCTGAAAAACTCGCCCATCTACGCGATCTAGATAAAAAACAAGCAAAGTAAGTTTGTAAAAATATCATCCCAAACACAAAACAATTCGCCTCATCCTCTAAAAATGGTTACTCTACGAGCATGAACATCACCCATAACAGGCGAGCAAATTGACTCAAGCCCTTGCCATTGCCGCTGGTGGTGCCATCGGCGCATTATTACGCTTCTGGATGTCCACTTGGGTTTATGCAAGACTCGGGAGCGACTTTCCGTATGGCACAATGGTAGTCAATGTACTGGGTTCCTTGCTTATGGGTATTCTCTACGTACTATTAGTGGAGCGTATGGATCTTGGTCCAATTTGGCGTGCCGCACTCTTAGTCGGCTTGCTCGGTGCATTTACAACGTTTTCAGCTTTTTCAATTGAGACGCTCAATCTCATTGAAAGTCGGGAAAACATCAGAGCATTATTAAATATCTTCTTTAGCGTCGTATTGTGTATATTTGCGGCTTGGATCGGAGTATTTGCGGGGAGAAATATATGAAAATAATCGACGTCACCATGGTACGTATCTATTTAACAGAAGGCGAAGGTGTGATGCAGAGCCTGCTAAAAAGACTACACGATTGGGAAAAAGTAAGGGGCATTACCGTGTTTCGCGGTATCTCCGGTTTTGGTGGTTCGGGTGTTACCCACACCTCGGTAGCGGTAGACTTGTTAATGGATCTACCCGTTGTGATCGAATTTTTCGATACGCCTGATAAAGTGCAATCCATTCTCGCGCACCTGGAAACCAGCATTAAACCCCGGCATATCATTAGCTGGGATGCTAAAATGAATATAATGGAACCCTGAAATAATCTAAAAAAGGAAAGTTTAACAAAAGATGTTAGATCCAAAATTATTCCGCAACGATCTAGAACAAACCGCGCAACATCTTGCACGCCGTGGTTTCAAGCTGGACACAAAAGCCATCGTTGATTTGGAAGCGCAGCGCAAAGACATTCAAGTGCAGACCCAAAGCCTGCAAAACGAACGCAACACCAAATCCAAATTCATTGGCCAGGCCAAGGCACAAGGACAGGACATCGAGCCTCTGAAAGCCGAGGTAGGGCAGTTAGCTGAAAAACTCAAAGCTGCTGAAGAAAGACTCAGTACTTTGCAACACCAAATCGACCAGATTGTCATGGGCGTGCCGAATATCCTGCATGAATCTGTGCCCGATGGAAAAGACGAAAACGATAATGTTGAAATAAGAAAATGGGGTGAACCCACGCAGTTTGATTTTGAGCCGAAAGACCATGTTGATCTGGGTGAGAAACTGGATCAAATGGATTTTGAAGCTGCAGCAAAAATTGTCGGTTCACGTTTTGTGGTTTTATGTGGGCCTCTGGCGCGTTTGCATCGGGCATTGATTCAGTTCATGTTGGATTTGCATACACAGCAGCATGGTTATACGGAAACCTATGTACCTTATATAGTTAACGCAGACAGCTTGCGCGGTACGGGTCAGTTGCCGAAGTTTGAAGAAGACTTATTTAAGCTCAACGACGAGCGTGGTTTTTATTTAATCCCGACAGCGGAGGTCCCTATCAGCAATATCGTGCGCGACGTTATTATTAGCGAGGATTACATGCCGCGCAAATTTGTCGCTCACACACCCTGTTTCAGAAGTGAAGCCGGTTCCTACGGCAAAGATACTCGTGGCCTGATTCGCCAACATCAGTTTGAGAAAGTTGAACTGGTGCAAGTGGTTAAAGCCGAAGATTCGCACAACGCGCTCGAAGAACTCACCGGTCATGCCGAGTCTGTGTTACAAAAACTTAAGCTGCCATATCGCGTTGTTGCACTTTGTGCAGGTGATGTCGGTTTTTCTTCAACTAAAACCTATGACATCGAAGTATGGTTACCAGGACAACAAAAATATAGAGAAATTTCTTCTTGCTCCAACTTTGAAGATTTTCAAGCTCGACGCATGCTCGCCCGCTGGCGCAACCCGGCCACTAACAAACCTGAACTGGTACACACCGTTAACGGCTCCGGCTTGGCGGTAGGTCGTACTCTTGTTGCCGTCATGGAAAATTGTCAAAGCAAAGACGGTACCATCAAGGTGCCCGAAGCGCTGATTAACTACATGGGCGGCATAGAAGTAATAAAGTAGGGTGCGCTCCATATATTTGGTTAACAAGAATCATCAAGTTTTGGTTGCGATTTCTTTCGTTTTGCTTTTACTGTAGTCAGGCGGCGGTGGAATTAGCTCTGCTGCAAATTTAACACCTGATTTAGTAATTCCGGTTCCATAGAATGGTCCTAACTTAGTTGATATGGCGTATTAGAAACTATGCGATATCAAAACTATGTAGTATCAAAACTATGTAGTATTAAAACTATGTAGTATTAAAACTATGTAGTATTAAAACAAGGGTAACGATATGTTGACAGTTAACCCCTTGGCCAAATCTTTACTTGAATTTTTTATCGATATATCCCCACCATGTGCTCTGACAATTGTCTTTGCGACTGTCAATCCAAGCCCTGAACCACCGGTTTCCCTGTTGCGTGAGGCTTCAATACGGTAAAAAGGCGTAAATACATTTTCGAATTGATCATCCGGAATGCCTGTACCGTTATCAGACACTTCTATTAAGATATTATTACTTTGACTTGTTAAAGATACACAAACCTCTCCAGCATATTTAATCGCGTTACCAATAATATTGTTAATCACACGTCTCATGGCGATAGGCTTGCAGTTATAGTTCAAATGTTCCGGTCCATTGTATTGAGCTTTGTTGCCCGAATCGGATTCGTCGTCACAAATGCTCTTGATGAGGGTTGCCAGGTCGACAATGGTTCTTGCTTCCGTCGAGGCATCATCGCGGGCAAAGGACAATGTGGAATCTAACATAGACTGCATTTCAGCAATGTCCCGTAATGACTTTTTTTGTAATATATTATTGTCTATGGATTCTGCCCGAAGTCGTAATCGAGTCAGTGGGGTGCGTAAATCATGGGATATCGCAGCAATCATTTGCATACGTTCGTTTACGAAACGCCTGATCCTGTCCTGCATAGTATTAAATGCGATAGCAGCGCCTTTTATTTCAACAGGTCCTGTTTCATCAAGCGCCGGTGCAAAAAGATCCATGCTGAAACGCGTTGATGCCTTTGAAAATTGCTTTAATGGTTTGATAATCTGTCTTGTTACAACCATGGATAGAATATAAATTCCCGCAATGATGAACGTCGTGATGAGCAAAATATACATGATCATCTGGAAATGTCTATGCGGTGAATTCGCGACAAATTGTATCTCTTTGCCGTCTTGAAAAATCACTGAAATAATGATTTGTGATTTATCTGGCAATCCATCGCTATCTATTCGTTTGGGATGCGTTACCCTAATATCCTGTAAGCCAAGGCTTGCCATATGCGATTGAAGATGACGCTGCACTTTTCTGGTCCCCCAGTCATCTATGATTCCTGCCTCAGGCAAAATTCTGTCATCATGTAGTATTTTAATATTTTTATCCTGAAAATTATCAATGACGGAAATCCTGTTGTCGGTACTCATATTTTTCAGTATAGATGTCATCATTATTATCTTGGTTGCCACCTCGATAAGGTTTCCCTCATGAGATTCAGAACGAATAATGGCGGATGAAACAAGTACACTGCCTGAAATCACAATCACAAACCCAATAGTTAATACCCAGGCTGTTCTGCCAACTATACTACGTGGCATAATATTCATTTTCCCCTCAAGCGGTGCGAGCTGACACTTAACTTATGTAACTTATGTGAATTACGCATTTCTCATGGCTCTGACTTTATTTCAACAGAAGGTGTAAATAAATAACCACCACTTCTTACAGTTTTGATCATGACGGGTGCTTTGGGGTCTATTTCAATTTTTCTACGCAACCTGCCAAGCTGCACATCGATACTACGATCAAAAGCAGATGCACTGCGTCCTTTGGTTATATCAAGCAACTGATCGCGGTTTAATGTACGTTGTGGATGTATAATAAATGCCATTAATAAATCGAATTCACCTGCTGTCAAACTAATGAGCGCATTGTCTGGCGATCGTAATTCGCGTTTACCAGGATGTAATTTCCAGTTGCCAAACTGATAAACCAGGTTAGTTTGCAAAATATTTTTTTCTTTTATTACCGGATCAATCCGTCTTAATACTGCCTTGATTCTCGCTAACAATTCTCTGGGATTAAATGGTTTGGGTAAGTAGTCGTCTGCGCCAACTTCAAGCCCTATAATACGATCGGTTTCATCACCCATGGCGGTTAACATAATAATCGGCGTATTAATTTCTGATCTAATACGCCTGCATATACTTAAACCATCTTCACCAGGCAACATTAAATCCAGAATTATCAGATCATATTTTTTTCTAGCTAGTTTGGCATCGGTTTCAACTGCGTCTGCTGCGGTATCGACATCGTATTGATGGTCCGTTAAAAAGCCGCATAACAATTCTCTAATATCCAGATCATCATCTACGACGAGTAGCTGCTTTATTACATTTTTAGCCATTTATTAAGTATACATTTTGTTGTTTCTTTGGCGAAATGACTTAATTGTAACAACGTGTAACAAGCATTAACTTCGTGCTTGTTTGTGTTACAAATTGTTACATATTCAGCGGCTTACAGACATCATTGCGTTACACACCAGGCTTAAATTATCACTTACTATTATTTACAACACATAAAGGAGAAATAAAATGAGCCTGACACAAGTAATTGTAACATCCGCGACAGTTTCAATACTGGTTCTTGTTGCTTCAGTTGGACTGTTTTCATATGCTGTGGCAAATGGTGCAAGTACAATACCTGGTAACATGCATGGTGGCTTTAAACGCATGCACATGGGGAACAGTCATGATGAAAAGATGCAGCACATAAAATCTTACTGTAAGGAAGATGGCAAACAAAAATTGCAACATATGGTGAGTTATATTGAAGATCGTTTTGAATTATCAGATACACAAACTCAAGAATGGAACAAGGTCGTCAATGCATTATATTCTGAAGAAAACACAATCAAGGTTATTTGTGACAAAATCCTCACAAAAGAAAACCATGAAACCACTCCCGCGCGTATGGAACTGATGGAAACTGTCGTATTAACCGGGCTTGAGGCAATGCAGCGAGTAAGGCCGACTGTGGAGGTTTTTTATTCCAGCCTGGATGACAAGCAAAAAAGAACACTTGATGATTTGCTTTCTCATCGAAATCACCGCGATCATCTTTAGAATTAAAAAAGGAGCAGTGATGAGAACTGCTCCTTTACATAACCACTGAACACAACCACCGCATAACCACTATATACCCGTAGCGATTGAGATTCAGGTGTCAATAGCACACACTCTATTCATTCCATGGCTGCGTGGCCTGCAGGAGGTAGAATTGCGCCGGGAGCAGCAATCGAGAGTAAGGCATGAGGGCAGGACGCCCGAAAGTAGAATAACGCAGGAGCAGTTATCGAGGAGCGGAAGCTTT